>DASTXM010000058.1:0-19600 GCA_035765495.1 Hanamia sp. | reverse complement strand
TTATTTGCTTTGTTTGGCATCATAGCCATGTACGATTTCTGGAGATGGGAATATAACTATGGCCACAATCTTAATCCCGATGCCGCCATTGTCATTCCGGGAATGGCTTATCAGCCACCGATGATCGGTTTCAAACAACTATTGAATTTTGGCGCGTATTCAATTCCTGCGTTGGGCGGTTTTCTTTTTGCAGGAGTAGGAGCGTTATTGCTGGTGATCAATATTTTTGAATTAAGCGCAAAAAAGAAAATCAAGAGAAGTCTGAAAACTTCGGTTATTACAAAACCGGCAGTGGCCGTGATGCTGGCAGCAGCAGTTTTTCTCTCTTCCTGCAATACATACACCCAGTCAATCGTGTTGGGTAAAGACAATTGCAGCTATTGTAAAATGCCGTTTGGCGATGCAAGATTTGGCGCAGAAGCGATTAGCTCAACCGGCAAAGTTTATAAATTTGATGATGCACATTGCCTTCGATCATTTATTTCAGAAAACAGTAAGCCCACAAATAACTGGAAAATTTATTTTGTTGATTTTGCGGGTAAACATGAATTTATTGATGCTCAAAAAGCACTTTATTTAAAAAGCGACGCTTTTCGCACACCCATGAATGGCAACATTGCCGCTTTTCAAACAGAAGAAAGTTTGCAACAGGCAAAACAAGAATTTGGTGGCAACACGGTCACCTTGAAAGGAGTAATCCAATAATGAAAAAAATAATCACACTGGTTCTTTCAATTTTTGTTCTTGGACAAAAGCCAAGCATGGCAAAGATGATAACTGTTGCTAAAAACAGTCCGGTGGCTTCTGTGCAACAGGCAATTTCGATGGCTTCAAATGGAGATACGGTTTTGGTAAACCCCGGTCTTTATAAAGAAAAAAATATCACAATTGATAAATCGATTGTTTTGCTCGGAAAAAATTATCCTGTTTTGGATGGAGAACATAAGTACGAGATTATTTCAGTAAAGGCCGATAATGTAGCTATAAAAGGTTTTAAGATTGTGCATTCCGGTGTATCGAGCCTGGTAGATATTGCGGCAATAAAAATTTATTCAAGAAGGAATGTCTGTATTTCTGACAACATTTTAGATGACACCTTTTTTGGAATTTATCTTCAAACAAGTGTGAATTGTTTGATCCAAAATAACCGGCTCATTGGCCGCGGCACAACCGAGCAGGAAAGCGGGAACGGTATTCATTGCTGGCATTGCGACAGTTTGCAAATCATTGGAAATTCGATTAATGGTCACCGTGATGGAATTTATTTTGAATTTGTAAATAGTTCTGTTATCATTAAAAATAAATCGGTCGACAATCTCCGTTATGGTTTGCATTTTATGTTTTCACACGACAATGCTTACGTCGCCAATGTTTTCAGAAACAACAGCGCCGGCGTTTCAGTGATGTTTTCGCACGGTGTAAAAATGTTTAATAATTTATTTGAAGACAACTGGGGGGATGGATGTTATGGCATCTTCCTAAAAGAGATCACCGACAGCTATGTTTCAGGGAATAAATTCCTGAAAAATACTACCGGCGTTTTTATGGAAGGAGCAACAAGAGTTTATCTTGAAAAGAACCAGTTTGTTGAAAATGGCTGGGCCGTAAAAACAGATGCCAGTTGCCTTAACGATACATTGACACACAATAATTTTATCGCCAATACATTCGACATCGCCACCAATGGTTCATTGGTGCTGAATGATTTCAGCCAGAACTATTGGGATAAATATGAAGGTTATGATTTGAACAAAGACAAGATCGGGGATGTCCCTTATCATCCTGTCAGTTTGTTTTCAATGGTGGTGGCAGAGAATCCTACCACTATGATCCTGTTTAGAAGTGTGATGGCCACTTTACTCGACAAGATGGAAAAGATATTACCCAGTCTTACCCCTGAAAATTTAGTAGATAATCATCCATTAATGAAACCATTGCCGCTATGATCATCGCCAATAATGTAACCAAAAAATTCGGTCGCCTTACCGCGTTAAATAATGTTTCGGCCACTTGTCTCAAAGGACAATGTGTAGCTTTGATCGGGCCCAACGGAAGTGGAAAAACCACGTTGGTAAAAAGTATACTCGGCATGGTGGTTCCTGAAAGCGGCTTCATTACTTTTAACGGAAAAAACATTGTGCACGATTGGATGTACCGGGAGCACATTGGCTACATGCCGCAGATTGGAAGGTACCCCGAAAACATGACGATCGGCCAGGTACTCGGAATGATGAAAGACATACGTAACAAGAACGGAAATCTTTCTTTAGATGAAGATCTGGTGAAAGCATTCAAACTTGAAAGTCTATTGAACAAAAGGATGAGAACGCTTTCAGGAGGTACGACTCAAAAAGTAAGTGCATCTCTTGCTTTCATGTTTAATCCCGATGTTTTAATTCTTGATGAGCCCACTGCAGGACTCGATCCTGTAGCTTCAGAAATACTGAAAGAGAAGATCAATTTTGAAAAACAAAAAGGAAAACTGGTGCTCATCACTTCTCATATTCTGAGCGAACTGGACGATTTGGTTACACATGTAATTTATATGCAGGACGGCAACCTGTTGTTTCACAAAAGCATTGAGTTGTTGCGGAAAGATACCGGCGAACAAAAATTATCAAAAGCAATTGCTTCTGTGATGCAAAAAAATTAAGGAATGAATAAGATCATTAAATATGTCATTACAGATATTCTCAGGAACAAAGTTGTGATCATTTACACTTTGTTGTTGCTGGCTATTTCTTTCACGGTCTTTAACCTTGAAGATAATACTTCCAAAGGATTGCTTAGTTTGATGAACATTGTACTGATAGTGGTGCCCCTCATCTGCATTATTTTCTCTACGATATACATTTACAACAGTTCGGAATTTATTGAATTATTGGTGAGCCAGCCTCTGCGACGTAAACAAATATGGATCAGTTTGTATGCAGGAATGGCGATTGCGTTGACACTTGCCTTTACTATTGGGATAGGCATTGCCGTTATATTGTATTCTTTTACAGCAACAGGAATTATGCTTATAGCAGTCGGATTGGTACTCACATTGATCTTTATTGCCATCGCATTATTGGCGGCTGTTCATACGAGGGATAAAGCCAAGGGGATAGGAATTGCTGTTTTGTTATGGCTTTATTTCTCACTGATCTTCGACGGGTTGGTGTTGTTCATTCTTTTCCAGTTTGCTGATTACCCATTGGAAAAAGCGATGTTGTTGCTGAGCGGGTTAAACCCGATTGATATGGGTCGCATTCTCATATTGTTGAAAATGGATGTATCCGCATTGATGGGATATACCGGTGCTGTATTCAAAAGCTTTTTTGGTACAACGACGGGAATAATTATTGCGGGATTTGTAATGATGTTATGGGCAGTGGTACCGGTGGCTTTGTCGCTGGCTAAGTTTAAAAAGAAAGATCTGTAGCCAGTACCTTGCAGCAGAAAAATCAGGATTTAAGAACCATAAATAAAAAAAAATGAAAGAATTAAAGTTTATTGCTTCCAGGTTATTATCGACAAAAGGATTAAGCATTTTGTTTTTGTGCTGTTCACTTTCGCTTTTAGTAGCCTGTAAGAATGCCAATTCAGGATCCGTATTCGATAACAATTACACCGGAAACGGTGATGATCTTCCACAAGTGACAGAGGAAATGGTGGCCCCCCCGATGCTACCCAAATTTGACCAGGTGGATAACGATGGACCAAAAGTCGTAAAAGTAACTTTTACCGTGCAGGAGAAAAAAGTGGAAGTGGCTCCCGGCGATTCTATTTGGGCTTTTACTTACAACGGCACAATTCCCGGCCCGATGATCGTTGTGCACCAGGGTGATTTTGTTCAATTCACTCTTAAAAATCCTTCTACCAATACCCAGATGCATAATATAGATTTTCATGCTGCTACCGGGGCAATGGGAGGTGGTGATATTTCACTGGTGAACCCGGGACAGCAGGTTACTTTCAGGTTCCGTTGCACAAGGGCCGGCGTGTTTGTGTATCACTGTGCTCCCGGAGGCTTAATGGTGCCGATCCATGTTACCGCCGGAATGAACGGTGCAATTATGGTGTTGCCGAAAGACGGATTAAAAGATGAGAACGGGAACCCTGTTACGTTTGACAGAGCTTATTATATTGCGCAGGAGGATTTTTATCTTCCGAAGGATAAAGACGGCAAGACCATAAACTTTCCAACAGTACAGGAAAGCATACAAGGCCTGGGAGAATCGATCAAAACGCTTAAACCAACCAATATTGTTTTTAATGGAAAAGAGGGTGCGTTGTTAGGCCCGAATGCATTGAAAGCCAAAGTAGGTGAGAAGGTATTATTTATTACTTCGGAGGCGAACAGGGATACGCGAATCCATCTGATTGGCGGACACGCTGATCTTTATTGGCCCGGGGGAAAATTTTCGAACAAGCCGTTTACAGATTTTGAAACATGGGAGATACCAGGAGGTTCTGCTGCAGCCGCCTTGTACCAATTCAGGGAACCGGGAACTTATGTCCTTTTGGATCACAACCTGATAGAAGCGTTTGCTTACGGAGCAATGGCCCAGATAAAAGTTGATGGAAAATGGGACAGTTCATATATGAAAGTTGTTCAGAAAGCTGCTGACATAAAATAAAACATATTAAATAAAAATAACAGCGATAGTGCTTTTAAATGCAAGCAGCGCTATCGCCATGCCTAAACACAATAAAAATAAAAAAAATGGAAACACAAATTGCAGGAGAAAAGGTACTGAATGTTACCTTACTTGAACCAAGATTAAAACATCCCACTATATTTTCATGGTTCGATGAATTAGCACCCGGAACCGGGTTTACCCTCCAAAACGATCACGACCCCAAACCGCTTTATTACCAGCTTTTGGGTGAAAGAGGAAATATTTTTGACTGGGAATACCTCGAACAGGGACCGGAAATCTGGCGCATACACATCAGCAAAAAACCTGTGGACGAAAAAGAAGAAACCCTGGGTGAAATCGCCGCCAAGGATTTGCGGAAAGTAGAAGTCTTCAAAAAGTATGGTCTTGACTTTTGTTGCGGTGGAAAGAAAACCGTTAAGGAAGCTTGCCGGGAAAAAGGCCTTGATGTGACCAAAGTGGAGGCCGAATTAAAAAATGCAGATAAAAGTTTGTCTACTGCACCGCCACTTCGTTATAACGATTGGGAACTTGATTTCCTCGCGGAATATATTCAGAATGTGCACCATGATTATACCCGCAAAGTAACCCCGGACCTTTCATCCTATTCAGCTAAAGTGGCAAAAGTGCACGGCAACCGGCATCCTGAACTGGAAACCATCAGTGGCCTGGTAAACGATGTGTGCACAGAAATGGCATCACACATGGTGAAGGAAGAAAAGATCTTATTCCCTTATATCAAAGAATTGGTAAAGGCAAAAAGAACCGGGAAAGATTTCCAAAAAGGACCATTCGGAAGCATTCAGTCACCCATCAGCATGATGGAACAGGAACATGATGTTGTAGGACGGAAGATGGATATGATCAGGGTGCTCAGCAAGAATTATACATTGCCCGAAGACGCCTGCGCGAGCTACTCTTATCTGTTTAAATTATTACAGGAGTTTGAAAATGATCTGTTCGTTCATGTACACCTGGAAAACAATATTTTATTTCCGAAAGCGCTGGAGCTGGAACAGAAATAAGCTGGCCGATGCTAACATCAACAGGTTCAGTCCTGCTTTCAAAAAAAGCAGGATTGATTCCTGGTTTTTTTAATTTAATAAAATTACACCATGCACATAAATGCCAACACAAGAATAGCCGCTATTTTGAAGGAAAAGCCCGCAGCAATAGACACTCTTATCAGCCTGAACAAGAAATTTGAAAAATTGAGAAATCCGTTGCTGAGGAGAATGATGGCAGGCAGAACAAGCATAGCTATGGCTTCCAAAATGAGCGGAAATAGTGTTGATGAAATATTGGATAAATTAAGTTCCCTGGGTTTTGAAATTGACAAGAATGTTACCGGAGAGGATGAAACCCCTGCTCAAAAGGAACCGGAATTTTTAAATAAATTAAAAACCGAAGACATCATTGAACTGGATGTACGGCCAATCATCGATTCGGGCGACGATCCGTTAAAACTTATAGTGCAAACCGTCAAGAAAGTCAGGAAAGGGCAGGCACTAAAAATTATCAACACTTTTGAGCCTGCACCTTTAATAACACTTCTTAAAAAGCAGGGATTCGAATCGTGGGTAGATTATAAAGAAGAGCAATTAATTGAGACTTATTTTTATAAAAAGGAAGAAGTGGCTGAGGAATCAGGCGAAAAGGAAGAAAATGGCGATTGGGATAAGTATATTGACAAGTACAAAAACAAGACAGCCACAATTGATGTGCGCAATCTTGAAATGCCTCAGCCTATGCTTACCATTCTTGATTCGTTGGATAGATTACCTTTTGGAAATGCACTGTTTGTTTACCACAAAAGGATCCCGGTCTTTTTATTACCCGAACTGAAGGGACGTAAATTTGATTACCGTATCAAAGAAGTGAGTGATAAAGAAGTTCACCTTTTAATATTCAGAAATAATGATTAGTGGCCTTGGAAATAGTCAATCATCAACCACTACTTATAAAGTGGTGATGCCGTTTTACGTGTATGCATCACTGTCATTTCTTGCTGCTACCATATTATTGTTCTTCTCTTCGTCTGCATTCGTGCAGCATTACTTCCATCCGAAAACCCTCGCCATAACCCATAGCATGGCCTTAGGCTGGGGAACAATGATCATTCTTGGGGCGAGCCACCAACTGGTTCCCGTTTTGATCGAAAGAAAATTATACAGCACTTCGCTTGCGTTGACGAGTTTTGCTTTGGCAGCGATCGGAATACCATTACTGGTATATGGTTTCTATAATTTTGATTTCGGATCCCTCACACAAATTGGCGCCTTATTGGTCATCGGAGCTATTTCCGTTTACCTTGTCAATTTATTGATCAGCATGAGCAAAAGCCAAAAAGAGAATGTTCATGCCACTTTTGTTTTTACGGCCACATTGTGGCTCCTGCTCACGGCGGTGCTTGGCTATTTGCTCATCATTAATTTTACACATACTATTTTTTCACAGGATTCTTTGGAATATCTTCCTCTTCACGCTCATTTGGGCATCATCGGATGGTTTCTCCTGTTGGTTACAGGGATTGGATCAAGGTTAATCCCGATGTTTCTCATTTCCAAATACGATAACCCGAAAATGCTTTGGTGGGTTTATGGATTGATCAATACAGGACTCGTTCTTTTTGTGATTTTGTTTTTATTTTTCCCGCAGAAAAGCCTTTTCCTTCTCCCGGTGATCCTGGTGATTGCAGGTATCGTAATTTTTGCACGGTTTTGTTACAAAGCTTACCGGCAAAGACTCAGGAAGAAAGTTGATGAACAAGTCAAAACATCTTTGCTTTCTGTGATGCTGATGTTATTGCCTTTTATTTTTTTAATCCCAGTCATCATTATGCTCTTATTTTCTGTTGAGAATACAAAGCTTGTTTTGGCTTATGGCTTCTGCATTTTCTTCGGATGGATCACCGCCATCATTCTTGGTATGACCTTTAAAACACTTCCTTTCATCCAGTGGAATAAAACGTATCACCATAAGGCAAGGTCGGCCAAAACGCCTTCACCTGCTGATCTTTTCAATCATTCGATTTTCAATTACATGGTGATTGTTTACTTAACAGGATTTGTTTTGTTTGTTACGGGCATACTTTCAGCAAACGGAATCATATTAAAACTTGCTTCGTTTATCCTGCTGCTGGCGGCTGTTTTATACAATGGAAATGTATTCAAAATATTAATGCATAAAGCGAAATAAAATGGAAATAATTACAAACGATAATGAAAAAACCGGGTTGGCGATTGCACCACTCAAGGAGGTGATCGATCCGGAAATCGGACTAAACGTAGTGGATCTGGGCCTCATCAGGCAACTTGATTTCGATGATGCGGAAAAAGATATCTATTGCACCATGACGCTTACGACCCGTTTTTGCCCAATGGGCGAATCGATTTCTTCAGGCGTAAGAACCGCTTTGGAACAATCTTTTCCCGACTACAAGATCGATCTGACACTCACCTTTGAACCTCCATGGAACTCCTCGATGATCAGTGAGGAAGGAATGGCATTTTTGAACGGATATTGACGATGACTAATTGGTTCTCTTAGTGGTCTATTGGGCAGTGATAAAACAATTACTGCCTTTTTTTATTTTTTGAATTTCCGGGTTGAGGCATTTAAGAGAAGAACAAGCAAAAGGAAGAGAAAATAATTTAATAATAATGAGCCACAATTGACTTAGATTTAAGTATTAAAAACCTTAAGCTAAAGGCATGCAGAAAATTAATTTAATTATTACAGTTGTTTTTTTACTTGTCTTATCAATTGTTGCTAAAGGACAAACAGCAGCAAGCGATTATTTTGCAGGCAAGTGGAATGTCTTGATTAAGAACCTTTCGCAGGGCGACGCGAAAATGTTTGTGAACCTGGAAAACCAGGATTCAACATGGGTGGGTAATATTTCAGATTCGACCGGTAAGGAAATTTCTAAATTTTCGAAAGTAGAGTTGCACGACACAACCGTTACGGTCTATTTTACTGCGCAAGGATATGATGTTTATTTGCGATTGCAGCAAAAGGATGCGGATCATGTTACCGGCAGCATGTTGGATATGTTTGATGCGGAAGGTGAACGGGTAAAAGAATAAAGAATATAGTAAACCAATTTTTTTCAAAACAAAATAAAAAAATTACTTTTTGTTTTACGCTCCTTTGCTTTCAATCTTTATAAACAATTTTAATTATTGCAGGTATGAAACAGATCTTTATTCCATTATTGTTTTGGGCTTCATTTGCAAGCGCACAGTTTCCGCAACGAAATCCAACTCCAAACGATACCTTACAATCTGTAAGGATCAGTGAAAGTAACGATGTTACCCTGAGCATCTATGCACCTAAAGCCTCGGAAGTAACGGTGATAGGTGATTTTTTAAAAGAATACAAACCGTTGCCTTTAACCCGGGCAGACAATGGTGTCTGGTCTGTAATAATTCCTAACCTTACACCTGATGTGTACACTTATGATTTTACAGTAGATGGAGTGAGAACATTTGATCCAAGAAATAATTCCTACAAAGAAAGTGAAAACAATCTCTCGAATACATTTGAGTTGCCCGGTAAGGAAGATGATTATTGCACCATAAAAGATGTTCCTCATGGCAAGGTAGAAGTCGTTTGGTTTTCCTCGCCTGTGTTGCACAAGGTTGGCAGGATGCATGTTTACACGCCACCGGGATATGAAAAGATGAAAGACAAATTACCTGTGTTATACCTTCAGCATGGCGGTGGTGATAACGACGCATCGTGGACAACAGTTGGCAGGGCGAATTTTATTTTAGATAACCTGCTTGCAGCGGGAAAAATAAAACAAATGATCGTTGTTATGCCAATGGGGCATCCGACTCCAGGTTTTCATATGGAGGCCGGAATTAATAGCGATCCTTATTATGAACAACTTTTCAATGATATTATTCCTTATGTTGAATCACATTACAATGTGTCCACAAAAAGTGAAGACCGTGCATTTTCCGGTTTGTCAATGGGAGGTTTACAGGCTTTGAACATTGCTTTGTTTGCACCTGAAAAGTTTGGGTATGTATTACCGTTAAGTACCGGTTATTTTCCCCAGCAGTTGAAAGATCTTGAAGAAAAACACAGTGATGTTTTAAAGAATGGGAAAGTGAATAAGCTAAAATTATTCCGGATTGCAATGGGAGGTGAAAAAGATATTGCTTATCAAAACGGCAAAAATGTGCTTGCCTTGTTTGATAAATATGGAATCAAATACCAAACGGCACCTACATTTCCTGCGGGCCATACTTTCCTTACCTGGAGGCATAACCTTTATGATTTTGCTCCATTGCTGTTCAGATGATCTTAATAGGAAAATAAAAAAAAGAACTATTTGTTGGTTTACTTTATCGGTAAAACCTTTCGACGTTCACCTTAAAAAGAGTCAATTTTACCATAAAATAAAATGGCAAAGTTTCTGACCCTATAAAGCTTCAATGAAAATAAAAAGTAACGGTTATGCATAAACGAATTCTAAATATTTTACCAGTTTTAAAATAGTTTGTAAGTTTCCATCCTAAAACGTATTGCATGCAGGTCATCATACTGGGAATCTTTTTTCATTTTATTGGTGGTGCCGCTTCCGGAAGTTTTTACGTGCCGTATAACAAAGTGAAAGGCTGGCATTGGGAAAACTTCTGGATCGTTGGTGGTTTATTTTCCTGGCTTATTGTTCCACCAATTGCGGCATGGCTTACGATTCCCCACTTTTCTTTGATCATTTCCCAAACGTCCGCTTCCACTTTTTGGTGGACTTATTTTTGGGGTGTTCTTTGGGGCATCGGCGGCTTGATGTACGGGTTAGGTATGCGTTATTTAGGCATGTCGCTCGGCAATTCTGTTCTGCTTGGTTTTACTTCTGCTTTTGGTGCACTTGCTCCTGCGATTTATTATAATTTTCATCCGGCTGAGGGCAAAACCACTTTTAATGATCTGCTTTCTCATTCCTGGGGAAGAATAGTTCTTTTGGGAATTGTTCTTTGTTTACTCGGAATTTTTATTTGTGGAAGAGCAGGAGTATTGAAAGAAAAAGAATTATCAGAAGAAAAGAAGAAAGCAAGCGTAAAAGAATTCAACCTGGTAAAGGGTTTGATCGTTTGTATTGTTTCGGGTATCCTCAGTGCCTGTTTCAATTATGGTATAGAAGCAGGATCGGCAATGGCTGAAGTGGCCAATAAAGCCTGGTTGGCATCAAGTCCCGGTGCCACGGGAAATTTCTTATACAGAAACAATGTGATCTATGTGGTATTGTTGTGGGGCGGACTTACTACCAACCTTGCATGGACCTTATTTTTAAATTTCCGCAATAAGACTTTCGGCGATTATGTTGATTCTAAAAAACCTTTATTAAGAAATTATCTCTTTTGTGCAATGGCCGGCACCTTGTGGTTCCTGCAGTTTTTCTTTTATGGAATGGGAGAAAGTAAGCTGGGCAACGGCGCCAGTTCGTGGATCCTTCACATGTCCTTTATCATACTTGTAGCGAATATATGGGGCTTTGCTTTGAAAGAGTGGAAAGGTGTTAGCAAAAAAACAAAAACCACCATTATCATAGGTGTAATAACTTTGATCGCATCGGTGATCATAGTAGGATATGGAAATTCAATAAAATAAAAATGAAAATGACTGAGCAGGCAAGGAAATTTAAAAACGTAAATTATTTATGGGATGAAAAAGTGGCGGCTTCGCTTAAAGGCGAAGTGTCTTTATTGATCTACCGTTCCAATCTTTTGGGAGCCGATCTAAGGCTCACCAATTACGGTGGCGGAAACACTTCATGCAAGGTGATGGAAAAAGATCCTTTGACCCGACAAGAAACGGAAGTGATGTGGGTAAAGGGAAGTGGTGGCGATCTCGGTACATTGAAAAAGAATGGCCTTGCTGCTCTGTATGTTGACAAATTGCGGTCACTGAAAAACGTGTATCAGGGAATAGAACATGAAGATGAAATGGTAGCGCTCTTTAATCATTGCATTTTTGATCTTGACTCGAAAGCCCCTTCAATTGATACACCTTTGCACGCTTTTCTTCCTTTCAAACATATTGATCATTTGCATCCTGATGCGGCGATCGCCATTGCAGCAGCAAAAGATGGAAAGAAGATTACTGAAGAATTATTCAACGGTTCAATAGGATGGGTAGATTGGCAAAGGCCCGGATTTGACCTGGGATTAAAAATGAGAAAATGTCTTGATGAAAACCCAGGTATCCGGGGCATCATGCTTGGCTCTCACGGTTTATTTACCTGGGGCGACACGTCCTATGAATCTTATCTGAATACGCTCGAAGTGGTGGAGCGCTGCGCTGAATACCTCAATGAGAGTTATGGAAGGAGAAGAAAAATTTTTGGCGGTGAAAAGATTACTTCTTTACCGGCAGAAAAACGAAAACAACAAGCCGCAGCATTGATGCCGGTTTTAAGAGGTTTTTGTTCATCTGAAACAAGAATGATCGGTCATTTTGCAGATGATGATAGAGTGTTGGAATTTATCAATTCAAATGATTTGGAAAGACTGGCCCCAATGGGAACCAGTTGCCCTGATCATTTTTTGCGTACCAAAATTTCACCATTAGTTCTTGAACTTGCGGCAGATGAAGATTTAACTGATTCGAATAAGTTCAAAGAAAAACTGGCTTCTGCGTTTACACGTTACCGTGAGATATACCAGGATTATTATGAAAAGTGCAAACACGATAACAGTCCTGCCATACGCGATCCTAATCCTGTGGTCATTTTATATCCCGGGGTCGGCATGTTTACTTTTGCAAAGAACAAGCAAACCGCTCGGGTAGCCGCTGAATTTTATATCAATGCGATCAATGTGATGAAAGGAGCAGAGGCAATTTCTGAATATACTTCCTTGCCAAGGCAGGAAGCTTTTGATATCGAATATTGGTTGCTGGAAGAAGCGAAGCTGCAAAGAATGCCTAAACCAAAACCATTGAGTGGAAGGATAGCATTGGTCACCGGGAGTGGAGGAGGGATTGGCAAAGCCATCGCTAAAAAATTTGCAGAAGAAGGAGCTTGTGTAATGATTAACGACATCAATCCAGACCGCTTAGATTGTGCGATGCAAGAATTAAACAAACAATTTGGTAAGGATGTGGCCGATTCAGTTTTGCTCGATGTTACCGATGAAGATTCTGTGAAATCGGCATTTGACGCCACTTCTCTCGCTTTCGGTGGAGTGGATATTGTGGTGAATAATGCCGGCATCAGCATTTCAAAACCGATTGCTGATCATTCTTTGGAAGATTGGAGCAAACTTTACGACATCCTTGTTAAAGGCCAGTTCCTTGTATCACGGTCATGTATAGAAGTAATGCGTAAACAAAATATTGGTGGTGACATTTTAAATATTGTTTCCAAAAATTCAATTGTTGCAGGGCCCAATAATGCCGGTTATGGTTCTGCAAAAGCGTCCCAGGCGCATCTTACAAGATTGCTGGCTGCGGAATTGGGCAGTGATAAAATAAGAGTAAATATGATTAATCCCGATGCGGTTATTGCGGATTCAAACATCTGGGCAGGTGGCTGGGCCGAAGGAAGGGCTAAAGCATATGGAATTAAAGTGGAAGAGTTGCCGGCGTTTTATGCAAAAAGGACTTTGTTGAACGAAACTATTTTGCCTGAAGATATCGCCAATGCGTGTTTTGTTTTCGTGAGCGGATTGCTGAATAAATCAACAGGAAATGTGCTGAATGTTGACGGTGGCATTGCAGCTGCATTTGTGCGATAATTTTTCAAAACTGATTTTTATATCAAAACAATAACTTTTTAAAATGCTTCCTGATAAAAATAAGCTGGATGAACACAACGAACGAAGGATCAAAGCACACCAAAGAAAATTTGATTTCGTTGCATCTTCAATAGATAATGTTGAACAGGTAATTCAAAAACTAATGGATTTCCAGGTAGCGATTCCCAGTTGGGCGCTGGGTACAGGCGGTACGAGATTTGGAAGATTTCCAACAGGCGGTGAACCGCGCACTTTAGAAGAAAAGATTGAAGACATTGGTTTGTTGCATTCACTGAATCGATCCAGTGATGCTATTTCACTACATATCCCATGGGACATTCCAAAAAATCCGTCTTCGATAAAAGAGCTTGCTTCGCAATATGGTCTTCGCTTTGACGCAATGAACTCAAATACTTTCCAGGATCAACCGGATCAAAAACGGAGTTATAAGTTTGGTTCCATGCAGCACGTGGATCCAATTGTGCGCAAACAAGCGGTTGAACACAACATCGAAGTAATTCAATATGGAAAAGAGTTGGGCTCGCAATCGCTCACTGTTTGGCTGGCTGATGGTTCCTGTTTTCCAGGGCAATTGAATTTCAGGAAAGCTTTTCAAAATACATTGGAAAGCCTTGAAAAAGTTTATGAAGCGTTGCCGGAAGATTGGAAGATGTTTGTGGAATACAAAGCCTACGAACCGAATTTTTATTCGACGACAGTAGGGGATTGGGGACAATCATTTTTGTATGCCAACAAGTTGGGAAAGAAAGCTTACACATTGGTGGATTTAGGTCATCATTTTGCAAATGAAAATATTGAACAAATTGTTGCTTTACTGTTGATGGAAGGGAAACTCGGCGGTTTTCATTTCAATGATTCAAAATATGGTGATGATGATCTTACCGTTGGAAGCATTAAGCCTTACCAGCTTTTCCTCATCTTCAACGAACTGGTAGATGGAATGGATGCGCGTAATATGAATCACGCAAGTGATCTAGCGTGGATGATTGATGCTTCGCACAATGTAAAGGATCCTCTGGAAGACCTGTTTCAATCCGTAGAGGCAATTATGATCTCGTATGCGCAGGCTTTGTTGGTTGGCCGGAAAAAATTGACTGAAGCGCAAAACAATAACGACGTGGTTACCGCACAGGAAATTTTGCAGGGCATTTTCAGAACGGATGTAAGGCCGATCGTTGCTGAAGCAAGATTAAGAGCAGGTGGTGCCCTCGAACCGTTATCACTTTACCGTTCTGAAAAGATAAGGGAAAAGCTCATAAATAAAAGAGGAAGTAAATCCGTTGCCACCGGCTTGTAATGAAAGAAGTTCCTGTAATAGCAATTTTTGATATCGGTAAAACCAACAAAAAGCTCTTGTTGTTTGATGAACAATATAATGTGGTTTATGAGCTGTCAACACAACTTGCAGAAACAAAAGACGAAGATGGTGATCCCTGCGAGGATGTACAAGCTTTGACGCATTGGGTGCTTGAGCAGTTCAAAATTTTTTGCAATGACAAAAGATTTTTAGTGAAAGCGGTAAACGTTTCGGCTTATGGTGCCAGCTTTGTTTATTTGGATGAAAATGGAAAGGTTTTGACGCCTTTGTACAATTATTTGAAGAAATTTCCTGCACAACTTTTATATAAATTTTTTGAAGACCACGGGCCCCAGGAATTAATTTCAAAGGAAACGGCCTCGCCCGTTATGGGAAATTTAAATTCCGGTTTACAACTTTACAGGATCAAATATGAAAAGCCGGATATTTTTCAAAAGATCACCACCGCTTTGCATTTGCCACAATATTTAAGTTATGTCCTTGGTGGAAACAAGCATTCCGAAATAACTAGCATTGGTTGTCATACTTTGTTATGGAATTTCATTGACAATCACTATCATTTATGGGTACACGAAGAAGGAATTGATAGGCTATTTCCGAAGAAAAATGCTACCGATTCAATCGCTGGATATTCATATGCAAACGCCATTGCAGGTGCCGGTATTCATGACAGTTCTGCCGCTCTCATTCCTTATCTTTTTTCTTTTAAAGAACCGTTTATTTTATTGTCAACAGGCACCTGGAACATTTCACTGAATCCATTTAATGATAACCCGTTAACAGATGAAGAATTGCGCCACAATTGTCTTTGTTATCTGTCTTATAAGGGAAAACCTGTAAAAGCTTCCCGCTTGTTTGCAGGTTATGAACATGAAGCGGAAATTGAAAAACTGGCGCTTCATTTTCAAAAGGAAAGAGAAAATTTCAAATCAATAAAGTTTGATAGCGCATTAATTGAAAGAATCAAAATTCCCTTTGAGAACGACTACATTTCCAATTGCAAGACTTATGAAGAAGCTTATCACTGTTTTATGTTTCACCTGGTAATGAAGCAAGTTGAAAGCATAAATCCTGTTTTGAAAAACAGCAATGTAAAAAGCATTTATGTTGACGGAGGTTTTAGTCAAAATGAAATTTTTATGCAGATGTTGGCTAACGAATTTCCAAACCTTCTGATATCCGCAGCTACAGTTCCGCACGCTTCCGCTTTAGGTGCAGCACTTTGTTTACACAATCATTGGAACAAAAATAATTTGCCCTTAAACCTTGTTACTTTAAAAAAATACTTGCCGTTGAAGCAATAAAAGGAGAATAGTAAACCGCCAAATAATTACATTTTTTATTTTGCAGCCACCAAAGATTCATTTAATTGTTTTACCTTTTAAACATGAATGAAAATGTAATTATCATCCTTGCAGCCGGAGCTTCTTCACGCATGGAGCATCCGAAGCAATTGTTGCCTTTTGGCAATGAGTTTTTATTGACTCATACTATTAAAGAGGCGCAAAAATCAACATTGCCTGTGATCGTGGTACTCGGTGCTAATGCAAATGAGATTGAACAAAAAATAAAAAACATTGAAGTGGAAATTGTGATCAACGATAATTGGGAAAAAGGTCTTTCTTCATCTATTAACGCAGGTCTGAAAAAAGCAATTGATAATTATCCTGAGATGAAGAATTGTATTCTTGCCGTGTGCGACCAGCCATTTATTTCAGCCCTTTTGTTTAATGAGTTGGTGGACGAAAAACAACGATCCGGCAAACATATCGTTGCTTCTTCTTATGCTGGCACTTTGGGAACACCTTGTCTTTTTGATAAAAGATATTATTCCGAATTACTTCACTTGGAAGGCGACTATGGTGCTAAAACTTTATTGAAAAAATATTCCTCAGATGTGGCTTCAGTCAAATTTGAGAAAGGACGTTTTGATGTAGATACCCAAAAAGATTATGAAGAATTTTTAAAGCACCAAAACCAATGAAGCGGGCCGTCACTGCATTTTTTATTTTGTTTTTTAGTTTTCATTCTTCATGCACTTTTGCGCAGCAAAAAATCACCGTCGCCGTTGCTGCCAACATGCAATATGCTTTTACTGAATTGAAAAATGAATTTGAAAAAACAACCGACATCCGTGTTGATGCGGTGATTGGTGGCTCAGGAAATCTGACACGTCAGATCATGCAGGGTGCTCCTTTTGATGTTTTTATTTCTGCCGATACCAAATATCCTGATGCGCTTTACGAAGCGAAGCAAACAGCCGGAAATCCGAAAGTTTATGCAAGAGGTGTTTTGGTTTTGTGGACAACAAAAAGCAACATCAACTTGTCGCCCGATTTAAGTTTTTTATCATCGAACAATATAAAAAGTATTGCCATCGCTAATCCAAGGATCGCACCTTATGGAAGCGCCGCCGTTGCTCTTTTAAAAAAACACGAGCTTTATCAAACCATAAATAACAAGCTGGTCCTGGGAGAAAATATTTCACAAACAAGCCAGTTCATTGCCAGCGGGAATGCAGATGTAGGTTTTACCGCCAAAGCGGTTGTGCTTTCCGAAACGATGAAAAACAAAGGCAAATGGATCGAATTAAATACAAATGATTATCCGCCCATTTTACAATCTGCGGTTGTCCTTAAATATGGTGCGCAACATCACCCTGAAGCTTCTAAAAGTTTTTTTGAATTTTTATTTTCAACAAAGGCGTTGGAGATTTACAAAAAATATGGCTACATAAATTAAAGATCATGATCGATTTTGCGCCGATAATTTTGACCTTAGAACTGGCTTTTCTTACAACAATTATTTTGTTTGTGATCGGGATTCCGATTGCACGATGGCTCGCGCAAGGACAAAATATTTTCAAAACGATCACAGAAGTGGTGTGCAGCCTTCCACTGGTTTTGCCTCCGACGGTTATCGGTTTTTATTTGTTACTCGCTTTTAGTCCGTCAGGTTCCTTTGGCAGGTTTCTTGAAAACTTTTTTAATATCCGGCTGGCATTTTCTTTCGGCGGCTTATTGATCGGTTCGGTTATTTATAGTTTGCCATTTATGGTTCATCCAATACTTTCGGGATTTAATTCTTTGCCTTCAAGTCTTGAAGAAGCTTCTGCCTCTTTGGGAAAAACAAAATTTCAAACACTCATTCATGTTTTATTGCCAAATATAAAACCTTCGTTGCTTACGGGAATTGTGCTCACTTTTGCCCATACGATCGGCGAATTTGGCGTCGTTCTGATGATTGGCGGTAACATTCCGGAGAAGACAAATGTCGCTTCCATTGCGGTTTACGACGAAGTTGAAGCTTTGAATTATCACAACGCCAACATTTACGCAGCCATTCTTGTAGGCATTTCTGCCACTATTTTGTTTTTACTTTATTTTTCAAATCGTAAGTTGCGGGAAGTTAAAATCTTATAATGCGTTTTTCCCTACAAAAAAAATTGCATGCTTCGGACGGCCCTTTTGATCTGGATGTCAATTGTGAAATTGAAGAAGGCTCTTTTATTAGCTTGTATGGCCCTTCAGGCGCAGGAAAAACATCTTTACTGAGAATGCTTGCCGGATTTTTAAAACCGGATGTTGGAAAAATTGAAATGAACGGGGAAGTTTGGTTGGATACCAAAAATAAAATCAACACATCGCCACAAAAAAGGGCAGCAGGGTTTGTCTTCCAGGATTATGCGCTTTTTCCAAACATGAATGTTGAAGAGAATATCTTATTTGCGATGGACAAAAATGCTTCTAAAAAATTGGTGGATGAATTGCTGGAACTTACTGCCCTTACCGGTTTACGACATAAGAAAATTCAGATGCTTTCCGGGGGACAACAACAACGTGTGGCGTTGGCAAGAGCATTAGCCCGAAAACCAAAATTGTTGTTACTGGATGAACCTTTGTCGGCTATCGATAACGAAATGCGCGCAAATTTACAGCAATCTTTACTTTCCATTCATTCTCATTATAATATTACGGCGATCATTGTCAGCCACGACATCACTGAGATAACAAGACTTACTTCCAAAACAATCTGTCTTAAAAATGGAAAAATAGAAAAGTTTGCCAATCCATCGGAATTATTTATTGAGGGAGAAGCGAATAAAATGAGAGCAGTTTTTTTATCTTATGAAAATAAGGGAAATGATTCTTGTGCTTCGGTTTTAGCAGGAGGGCGGGTTGTGAAAATTAGTTGCAGTGAAGAAGATGTAAAGGATTTGCAAAAGGGCGATGAAATCGAAATTTCGTTTAGAGATGCTCCGGCTTTTTTGCGTAAATTGTAAAAAGATAATACTAAAAGATGTTGATTGATCGATACAATCGGGTCCATAATTATTTAAGGATATCTCTTACGGATGCGTGTAATCTTCGTTGCTTTTATTGCATGCCTGAAGAAGATTATGAATTTACTCCTGCTGCGCGATTAATGCAAAAGGAAGAAGTGTTGGCTATCGCAAAAGTATTTGTGGAACAAGGTGTGACAAAGATCCGGTTAACGGGTGGCGAACCTTTTGTCAGAAAAGATGCCGGTGAGATCATACAATCACTTTCTTTTCCGGGTGTGCAATTGGCTGTAACTACCAATGGCACTAGGTTACACTTGTTTGAAGAAACTTTACAAAAAGCAAATATTCATTCGATCAACATTAGTCTTGATACTTTAGACCGGGAAAAATATCATTTCATCACAAAGCGCGATTTATTTGATGCGGTTAAAAAAAATATTGATGATTTTTTAGAAAAAGATTTCAATGTAAAGGTGAATGTGGTAGTGATGAAGGATTTTAATGAAAATGAAATTGGTGATTTTATAGCATGGACGAAAGATATCCCGGTGCATGTTCGCTTTATTGAATTTATGCCTTTTGC
>DASTXM010000057.1:0-4096 GCA_035765495.1 Hanamia sp. | reverse complement strand
TTCAATTTCGTTTTATTGTTTGATCTTATTTTGTAACGGCCTGTATTTTCAAGATCAAAGCCTTCCTCTTTGCTGCCTAACGACATTTTACTGGTGAGCAGGTCTTTGTAGTTCTCAATATATTCGTGGAAGATTGAGTCTCTATTGCGGGCATCAGTTTGCGCAAATGAAGTTTGAGCAATAGCATGCAAAAGCAGGAAAATAAGAAATGTGTAAATGAGCGTTCGGTGCCACATCCCGGCAAAATAGCAAACTCTTCGATATCCTATAGGATTGTCAATCTAAAATAACAATTCGTTTAATTGGCAAATAAGACCGGGGATTAAAACCGGAACACCGGCGTAGGCGCTTAAACAAGATCATAACGTTGTTTCAACCAGGTTCATCCATTTATGACAGGTAAAAGTAATGAAGAACGTTCCTTCTTCAAAAGGTATCGTTTGTTGAACAGGCATTATAAGTAATGGATAAAAGGTACGCAACGAACTGGCACGAATTTTTATTTAATTTATAATTAAAATTGATTTAAATGATGAACATATTAAAAGCGTTTTTGGCGGGAATCACTCTAGGAGTACTGTTTGCGCCACAGAGCGGAGAAAAAACAAGAAAGCGTTTAGCTGAACTTTTTAACGATTATAAGGATGAGGCAAAAGATTATGTTGCCGGCGCTGTAGGCGAAGCCGAATCCAAAATTCACAAGGTGAAGAAAAGCGTAGAGAGTTTATAGATTATTTTAGTTTTTAGTTTTTAGTTCTTAGTTCGTAGTCACTTTATTTCGCTTTTAAATAGCCTAATAATCCGAGCCAGTCACCAAATCGGTCTATCCATGTATCAGTGGGAATATGCTGCTGCTGCATTCCAAAACCATGACCTCCTTTTTGATAGATATGTATTTCAGCGGGTTTCTTTGCGGCAAGCCATTTTGAATACAAGTCAACACTGTTCGAAGTGAGGCCGAGGTCGTCATCGGTAGCGGCAGCAACAAATAATGGAGGTGCATCATCAGCCACTGTTCCTTGCATTGATGGAGGGATATAAGCATAGATCGGGGCGACAAAATCGGGACGGTTTTCCGCGGTATAGTTAAAAGCCGTTGATGCTGCAACAGTGCCACCTGCAGAGAAACCGAGGATGCCTATTTGTGCAGGATTGATCCCATATTCGGCGGCATGGTCACGTACGTATTTTATGGCAGCCCTACCGTCGGCAATTGACAGGGGAATTATTGGCGTAACCTTTTCAACAAAATCACTTTTTTTCATATTATCACTTAGTTCCTTTCCCGGATTGTCGGTTAAGCTATGTCCGAGCCTATACTTTAATATAAAAACCGTAACGCCTTTTTGATTCAGCCAATGTGCCAGGTCTGTCCCTTCATTTGCTAAAGCCAAAATGTAAAATCCTCCGCCAGGACAAACAATTACTGCAGTTCCCGTTGCCTTTGCAGGATCTGCCGGATATACCGTAAGGGTGGGATGGGAAACGTTATAAGCCAGGGCGCCTTCAGTTCCGGGTTTATGCACTTGTTCATTGTAAGTCCAGTTCTCAGAGCCTGGTGCGGTGCCATTATATAATTGAATTACTTTTTGCTGTGCCGTTGTATTAAAAGCTGCGAAAAACAGACAGGCTATTATTAGTATTTTATTCATTTATTAAATGTAGTTGTTTGTAAGGATTTGGTACAATTATTTTTCAAACTAGTTTGTAGTTCGTAGTTCGTAGTTCGTAGTTCGTAGTTTGTTTGTAGTTCGTAGTTCTTTGTAGTTTGTAGTTCGTAGTTCATTTATTATAGTCTCCTTTCATTAGAGTATCTGTTTTGTCGTCAGAGATCAGCAGCAATAATACTTCTGGTTGTTTGGAGCCTAAGGTCAGTCCGTTTGATACGGTATATTCATCACGCTATGAGCAGGAACATCAATATAAAAGGTTGCTGTGTCAACCCATATGACCTTGCGTTTGGCGGTTTCATAAATTAATCTTCTACGTATCAAATGATTTTTAATCAACCGCTTGTGCATAGTTGTTATAAATTATAAGCTACATTTGCATTCTCATAAGCAGTTAGTTTTGGTAACGGCTCTTGTTTCTACAAGAGCCACCTTTTTTATATTCTTTCTGTTTTTGTCAACCGATACTCTTTTTGACTAAGATCAGGAATTAAAAAAAGCCAGGTTCAAAATACCCGGCCTTTATCCTGGCTGTCATAAAAAGAACGGAATCACATTTTTGTTGCTGTTGGTTGCCATCCGTTGGCTGCATCCAAAGTCAGTTTTATTTCTACAGGTTGCGATGGGACTGGTGATGCTTTCTTCGACTCCGGTTTTATAATTGGTTGAAATTTTACTTCCAGGTAATCGTTCATCGCGGGGTTGCTTAAATAATATTGTGATGCCTGCGGCCGGTAGGCGCTTTCTACCGTCTGTGGCAACAACTGAGTACTGTTGTTGCGGTCCATTAATAACATCCCTTCTTTATGTACCCAGTTAAAAAATAAGTTGCCTTCATTCATTTGTTTTAGTACAAACCCAAGCGGATGGATCACCATATTCACGGTTCCGAAATGCCTGATCATTTCCTGTATTTCCGCGCGCTTTTCTTCATCCACTACTGTTGCATCCGGTGTAATAATCAGAAGGTCGCAAGTAAACTGTCGCTCTTCCTTAAATTGGCTTTTAATAAATGCACTTCGCCTCATGCATACATTGGTTTTACAACCAAAGCAATAAATAATGAGTGCGTTTAGCTGGTTGGCGATAAGTTTCCTGATGCAGTAAACTGCGTTTTGTTCTTTGCCGTTAAGTTGGCCAATGTAATTTTTCATGCTTTTATTTTTTACTGTTTAAGAATAGATGTTGATTAATTATTTTCGAACCGGTTCTTCAGTATTCCACCGACATGAGTTACCTCTCTTACGTTGATCAAATGCGCTGCCTCTGTCAGTTTTACCAGGTGGGTATAGATGGCGATCATCTCCAGCCCCAGTTCACCATTGTTGTTAGAAAGAGCGCAATCAGCGATTTCTTCCAGGTCATGAACCCATTCCTCACACTGCTGGTATTTAAAGAATTTTCTAAACACTTTGTAAGGATTACAAAACTCTTTTACGGATAGGAAGCGTGGGAAGTCTATCAATCCATTTGAAGATGCATAATGGCTTCGGTAGTAACTTTTATCAAAGACATCCTCAGGAGAAACAGTTATCGGGCCGTTCTTTATTTCTTTCAAATGATTTGATGCTTTTATCAGAGACCGGGTAACCCTCATGTAGAACAATACATTAGACGGAGATTTTTGCCAACAGATTTCATTAGCCTCTGCATAATGCAATATTTTTTTTATAAAACTGCGAAGGAAGTCCACCCCGGCAGTTGAAAAAGCTTCTGCAAATACCTGGTAAGGATCGGTGATTACATCATAAATCCAGCACCGGGTGGCAAATACGTCTTTCGTTGATTCTTTTTTCATAAAATTGATAATTCAGGTGAACAATGATTTTTGCAATAGCATCAAAAACAAAGTACATGTGGTCCAATCGCGTATCCTACATTTTTAGTTGGTATTTTACCGTTTTTACTTTGTTTTTTACATACTTAAGAACTGTGTTTCGTGACACGAGGGTGAGGTTAAAATGAAATGAATAAAAAGTGCAGTTGGACGTTCTAATAAAAAGAAAAGATGCTATCTTAATTTATTAATTATTATTAATTATTTTGAAACCGAAATGAAAAAATATCCTTATCAGAATCTCAGTTTAGAAAATATAAAAGGAGAACGGTGGAAAGATATTCCCGGGTTAGAAATGTATTTTAAAGTGTCTAACTATGGGCGTGTCAAAAGATTGGAGTATGAGCTTACATACAGTGATGGAAGAATTTATGTAAAGCCTCAAAAGATCATAAAACCGGTGATGCTGGAAATCCACAACAATTTTAAAAATGACGATCTTTTCTTTTTACAAATAACAGCCACATTATTTAAACGGAAATACAATTTTTCCATAGCCAGGCTGGTGTTTAACTGTTTTGTACAACCTTTTAAAATGGATGATACTTCTATTATAATTCTTACCAAAGATGGAAACGGGCTTAATATT
>DASTXM010000056.1:0-15263 GCA_035765495.1 Hanamia sp. | reverse complement strand
GTATTTTTAGACATCCAGGTAGGAATGAGCACTGTAAAGGATGAAGTGCCACCACTTGAAAAATATCTAAAACTTCCTCAAGTCCATTTGGGAATTGATCCCGAATTCTCAATGAAAGACGGCCATGTGCCCGGTACGAAGATTGGAACTTTTAATGCCAGCGACGTAAACACTGCCATTGATGATCTTGCTTCCTATGTCAAAAAATACAATCTTCCTCCTAAGATATTGATCGTTCACCGTTTCACGCAGGGAATGCTTACTGATTACAAAAAAATAAAGAAAGTGCCTGAAGTGCAGGTCGTGATGGATATGGACGGATGGGGCGATAAAACTTTAAAACGTTCTTCTTACCTGAGGTATATTTATGCAGAACCGGTTGAGTTTACGGGTTTCAAATTGTTTTATAAAAATGATACCAAGACGGGTGCTAATCAACTTTACACACCACAGGAACTATTGAAGTTTACGCCAAAACCAATTTACATTCAATACCAATAATTTTCTTTTCCTTTTATGAAAACAAATATTGTTTTTGTTATCGTTAGCGCGGTTATTTTCAGCTCCTGCCATTCAGCCACTTCAGCAAATGAAACACCGGCACTTAAAGAAAAGGCGCAGAAGGTGAAGGAATCTACACTCCAGAAGAAAACACCTGCTGATGCAGCAACTATTCTTGCAAGAAAACAAGTCCCGGTTTTTTGTTATCACCACATAAAAGATATTAAGCCAACCGACGGCCCGATGACGAAAACTTATTCTGTTACGCCTGCTCATTTTGCCGAACAAATGAAAGCTTTGAAAGACAGCGGTTATCATACCATTTTGCCTGACCAGTTGTATAATTACCTGGTTTATGGAGCTGAACTTCCTTCAAAGCCGATTATTCTGAGTTTTGACGATACGGATGAGGAACAATTTACTGTTGCCTATAACATCATGAAGAAATATGGTTTCAAAGGTGTTTTTTTCATCATGACAGTTTCGCTTAACAGGCCACATTATATGACTTCCGAACAAATAAAAATACTTTCGGATGAAGGAAATTCGGTCGAAGCACACACGTGGGATCATCACATGGTTACCAAATACCAGGGCAATGATTGGAAAATACAGTTAGTGCAGCCAAAGGCAAAAGTGGAAAGTATTACCGGAAAATCTGCAGATTATTTTGCTTATCCATTTGGTCTATGGAACCGTGCCGCTTTTCCTGAATTAAAAAAAGCTGGATATAAAATGGCATTCAGCTTATCAACAAAAAGAGATTCCACCCAACCTTTATACACAGTAAGAAGAATGATCGTTGCCGGACAATGGTCGACCCCCGGCGTTTTAAGATCAATGAAAGAAACTTTTAGTTTATAAAGTGGGGAGTAAACAAATAAATAACCGGAAATTTTATTTGTCCAGGATACCGACATCCATCCTTTGTTCCCAATGCCTGTCGATCTTTTCAAGCAAAGCACTTAAGCCAACCGAGGTTCCGTCATAATAGTCGTTTTTGGCAAAATAAGGAGCAAAATCCCTGTTGATGAGTTTGTTTTTATCACTTTCATTTACGTACCTGTCGATTCCAAAATCAGTAGTGACGCACATCCTGCGATAATCTTTGCAAATACAGATCACTATTCCATTGCTTTTGCTAATCTTTCCGATTCCCCATTTTTTCATAAGCCGGTAACTGAACTCGCTGAATTTGTTTTCTGCCACCATATTTGAATCGACTGTTACGATGCATATTTCGACACTCGTAGCTTTTTCAAAATGTTCCAAAGTTCTTTCCAGGCTATTTTCCTGTGCTTGCGTAAAAAGGTCGCCGAAATCATTAACCCAGCCAATCGCTGCAGGAAGGGTATCCCATATCGATTGCCTGTAAGCCGCCAATTGTTGAGGTGTCATGGTTTTAAAAGGCACATAGTCGGGAACATTCTGTGCCTTTACATCAGGAGGTGAAAGAAATACCAGTAAGAGTAAGAAAGTAAAGAATATTTTCATGCTACCCCAATTGCTTCAATACAAAATTATAAAAAAATAAAATTTGACCGGCGTCTTAGAGGAAAATGGAAATCTTTAGCAATCCAGGGGGTGTGATTTGGAGGTTTTGCAGGATGGTAAGAATGCCTAAAAATAAATGTTCTTTTTGAAAAAAGAAAACAATAGAAAGAAATTCTTATTGGAAGAAAAAATCTTTGAAAATTATCGGTTTACTTATGGCAGAATAATAAACAATTTTGACGCAATGAATTAAAAAGGATCAGCAATCCTTGAAACGGATTGACTGATCCTCTAAAAACCATCACGATTTTAAGATATTTTCTTTTGCTTTATTGCTGCTGATTGCTCTCTTTTCATAGCAAATTCCTGTTGATCATTCTTTAACAACATGAGAGGAGTATTGAAAGAATTTTCCTGCGCCAAGGCCAGTGTAGAATCCTTTTTTGTGCTATCACTGTCGTTGGGAACGGTGTCTCTTCTTTGCATACTAATAGCAACGGCTCTTGCATTTTCACTTAAATTAAAAACCAATGAAGTATCAGTTTTTGTGGTGTCTTTCTTTGGAATTGTATCATTCTGCGTAAAGAAATTCAAACCATGATTGTGGAAATTAAACGCGGTTGAACTGTCTTTGGGAGCAGGCATAGAATCACTCTTGGGAACAGTGTCTCTAACTTGAACGAACTTAAAATTAAATGCCGTTGCATTAGTGATCTTTGCTGTGTCCGGTGAAGGAATGGTGTCTTTTGAAGGAATTGAATCATTTTTGGGAATGGAATCATTTTGCGCCATCACTGCATATCCTGTAAGGGAAAGCATGAGCGCCATGGCTAAAGTTTTCTTTTTCATCAGGTAGATTTTTTAGGGTTTAGATAATCAGATTAAAACTTCTACCCTTAATTAGGCAATTTCAGTGCCATGAAAACAAAATTGTGGATAACTAGAATTTGATTATTGCTATCCTATTGAAAATTAATTATTAGGAAATTAAAAATTTATTGCAGAGTAAATTTTGGATTTATACAAAAACCAGGTTTTAAGTTGAAAGAAAACATTTACTTGGCTACTTCCATTTTTACTTTCTTATTCTTGATCTTTTCATTTTTGATCAGGTGAAGAGTATGATTCATCTTCGACTTACGGATAGCCACAAACGAAAAAAAATCTTTTACATCGATCAGCCCGATGTCTTCTTTTTTCAAATGACCTTTATTGGTTAAAAAACCAACGATGTCCACCTTGTTCACTTTGTCTTTTTTTCCTGCAGCAATAAAAAGTGTTGTCCACTTTGGTTTTTCAGGCAGCTCGCAAGTTTCGGATAGTTCGATCTGTTGAACTTCTTCATTGATATAATCCGGAATCGATTCTTCTTCATTTAAAATGAGGATTGCCGAGCCGCTCGCTTCCATTCGTGCGGTGCGTCCATTTCGGTGAACAAAAGCATCCTCTGTGTGCGGCAAATGATAATGAATAATGTAACGGATGTGTGGAATATCCAATCCGCGTGAAGCAAGATCTGTTGTGATCAATATATTCGACGTTCCATTTCTGAACTTTGCCAAAGCGCTGTCTCTTTGTTGTTGCTCCATTCCGCCATGGTAAAATTCATTGTAGATCCCTTTTTCAGAAAGCAAAGCAGAAACTCTTTCAACTGCATCACGGTGGTTGCAAAAGATGATCATGGGGCGGTTTCCCAAATAACAAACCAGGTTGAACAAAGTTTCAATCTTGTCCTTTTCCTTTGAAGTAACCGATTTGATTTCCAGTCCTTCTTTTTCTTTTCCAGGTTCTAAAAAATCAATCCGCACTGCCTTTTGCATTTTCACAAATGCAGGAATTTCTACTGCCTCTGTAGCTGAAGTAAGAATTTTCCTTTTCACATTTTTCAACGATTCAATTACGAACGCCATTTCTTCCAAAAAACCCAGTTCAAGTGATTTATCAAATTCATCCAGCACCAAAGTGGTGATGCTGTCAACAGTAATATTGTCCCTGCGAATGTGATCGCCTAATCTTCCTGGTGTGCCAACAATTATTGCCGGCGGTTGAACCAAATTATTTTCTTCTATCTCACGTTTGTGTCCTCCATAAGTTGCGGTTATTTTCTTGCCGGTTTTCATCTGCCGGAAAACGTGTTCTATTTGCATCGCTAATTCGCGCGACGGTACAATGATGAGTGCCTGGGTATTCCGATCATTCTCTTCCAGGTTTTCCAGAATGGGCAAAAGGAATGCAAGTGTTTTCCCTGAACCCGTTGCAGAAAGGACGATAAAATCATGTCCATTTTCATTTGCTTTTATTGCCTCCTGCTGGATTTCATTCAGCGACCTGATCTTTAAGTGTTCCAGTATCTTATCAAGTGAAAACCTTTTCTTTTTCATGCCTGCAAAAGTAACTGCTTTATTTCAGTGCAGTAAACAGACAAAATTTTGAAATTTTATTTTTGCATTTTTAAAATCCGAGCATTCAGAATCAATCGAGTCAAATAATTATTTTATAGAATTATCTTCGCCGGTCATTATGAAAGGAAGAGAAAGATTTTTTACCATTTTTACCCTTGGTTTGCTTAGTGCGATGGGCGCTTTTTCCATCGATATGTATTTGCCGGGCTTCCCGGATATTGCGAGGGATCTTCATACAACCGTTGCGTACATTACTCTTTCTATCACCAGTTTTTTTATTGGAATTTCGCTTGGCCAGTTGTTGTATGGTCCCTTGCTCGACAGGTTTGGCCGAAAAAAACCGCTTGTGATTGGATTGTTTGTTTATTTTCTTACTTCTATTGCCTGCGCTTTTTCAGTTTCAGCCAACATGTTGATCGGATTACGTTTTTTGCAGGCACTCGGATCCTGCGCCGGGTTGGTTGCGTCGAGAGCTTTGGTAAGAGACATTTTTCCTGTACAGGAGAATGCAAAAATATTTTCATTGCTTATGTTGGTACTCGCTTTGTCACCAATTGTAGCGCCAACTTTAGGAGGATATATGACGGCCATCTTTGGATGGCAATCTATTTTTTATGTGCTTGGATTTATAGCCGGTTCAACACTTTTGTTGGTTTATTTTAAATTGCCACAGGGAAGAGCTGCGGACCCAACTCTTTCTTTAAAACCCAAACCAATTATTTCGGGCTTTTGGGAAGTAGCAAAAGTGCCCCAGTTTTATACTTATGCATTTGCAGGAGCGATCGCTTCTTCAGGTTTATATGCTTACATTGCCGGTTCGCCGTTTGTTTTTATGCAGTTATATAAAGTGAGCGAAAAGCAATATGGCTGGATATTCGCCATCATTGCAATGGGATTAATTTCTGCAAGCCAGGTAAATACAATCCTTTTAAGAAAATACAGCAGCGAACAAATCGTAAGGACAACCTTATTCTTCCAGAGTCTTGCCGGCATTTCATTGGTTGTTGGTAATTATTTTCACCTGCTTGGCTTGTATTCAACAATAATATTGATCTGGATATTTTTAAGCACTCAAGGATTTGCGTTTCCCAATTCTTCAGCTTTGTCTTTGGCACCATTTTCAAAAAACGCAGGAACAGCATCTGCATTGATGGGTGCTATACAATTGGGAATAGGCGCAGTTTCTACAGCCCTGGTCAGCATTTTGAGTAATGGAACAGCAATGCCAATGTCTTCTGTAATGTGCGCTTGCGCTATTATTAGCTTTACCGTTTTGATGACGGGGAGAAAAGTGATCAACAGATCTTTGGACAGGTTTGCGATCAATGAAATATAACTAACTAAGTATTTGCAACGGTGTTTAAAGGGATAGTAAAGTAAAAGTCTGAGCCTTTATTTTCTTCACTTTGGACGCCAACCTTTCCATTATGCGACCGGATGATTTGCCTGCACAAGTAAAGACCCAAGCCTATTCCTTCAATCTTGCGTGTTTTTTCAACCCTGAAAAACCGCTCAAAAACAAAAGGCAAATGTTCTTTTGGAATTCCCGTTCCATTATCTTTAACATGAACACTAACCAGATCGTTATTATGCGAAATGTTAAGTTTCACTTCTTTATTTCCATTAGAATATTTTATTGCGTTGCTCAGGAAGTTGGTGATCACCTGGATCAATCGAAAGCGATCGGCCACCACTTTAAAGTTTCCGTCTCCTTCCTTCAAAATATTATAATCGGGATTTAATGCTTGTATCGTGTCTATCGCTTCCTTAAGCATGTTTTCAAAATTAAATTCTGAAAGATCAAGCGGAAAATAACCCGAATGAACTTTGGTGGCTTCATAAAGCCCGGTGATCATTTTGTTCATTCGCTGAACGTTCTTTTCGGAACGAATGAGCATTTCTTTCAAAAAAGACACCTCGTTTTTTTCTGCCGCATCTTTCATCAGGTCGTTGGAGAGCATCAGGTTGGAAAGTGGATTTCTAAGTTCATGTGTAATAAAACCAATGATATCTTCTCTTTCCCTTTCAAGCTCTTTATAGATGGTAATATCATGCATTACCAAAAGGAGATTTTCTTTATCGGAGTTTTCGAGCAGTGTAGCAGTAACTTCAAAAATCCTTTTGTTACCATCCGCTGTTTCTATTTCTGCTTCCTCTTTTGTAAAGGCGCTTTTGGAACGGATGGCTTCCTGTAAATTATGGAGCACCCTTTCTTCCGATTCTGAGTTCTTCAGAAAATCGGTTACGTTTCTGGGTTCATTTTCATCCTTGCTGCTCAAGATCTTGTATGAATCATTTGCTTTTATGATATTCATTTTTTCATCCAATACCAACACCACATCCTGGATGGACTCAAGAATATTTTCATTAAAGCGGTTTAATTCGCGAATGGAATTTTCGGATGTTTTTTGCTGGTGAATGTCCTGGATAATTTTCAAAATGATTTTTTCTCCTTCTTTATTTTCAACCAATATTGATTCTCCTGAAACCCATGTAATACGGTTGTCTTTATTAACCAAATAATTGTTGTCGTTGGATTGTCCTTTTTTCTGTACTTCATCCAACTCTCTTTTAGGAAATCCCTTTTTTCGATCTTCTTCTGTAAAAAGTATAGCCGTATTTTTTCCGACTATATCGTTTTCTTCATATCCAAAACATTCAGTGAATGCAGAATTGACCGCGGTGATCGTTCCGTCGGTTTCCATCATTATGACTGTATTTTCTTTGGTCTTTCCGTAGAGTGAGTCAAAAAAATCGAAGTCATCATAGGTTTTTCTATCGGGCATAATCAAATTTAACCAGTGGCGTTTAAAACATATATAAAATAGTACTAAAAAAACTTTACGACGAAAATTTTATTAGATTATTCTCAATCAGGCATATTCAGTTCTTCATAAGCTGCAGTCAATGGGCCGTTCAAATCCTTCGCCTTTCCATTCGGGCGAGCCGGGAATTTCAGAAGCTTTTAAGCTCTTTATTTTCCGGCTGTTGAATCTAGCACTCTTATCCAGTAAATAAAAAAGAAGCACCCAATTTACGAATAATCTTTTTTAGTATGCAAAAATGTTGCATTGTTCGATTTCAATTTTTGCAAAAAGGAAAAAAAATGCCGGTAAACTGATAAAAAAAAATAATTTTTTTTCTACAGTAAACCGACAAAAAAGGAAAAGTTTTATTCCAGGAGTTCAAACTAAAAAACCAACCGGAAACCGATCGTCAGGCTATTTGCCAAACCACCATTTAAACTTGAATTAAATGAAAAGGAACTGGCTGTCCGCACATGCTGGCCCTGGTTAGAGGTTTTAGTAACGTTATAATTTAAATTCATCAAGTTAGCCAATAGTACTTCAAGCTGAAGGTGTTTCATTATTTCATAAGATAATCCGGGGTACAAACTCAACTGGCCATAATTACCTTTATCTACTTCCAGGCTGTTACCCAAAGAATCTCTATATTCATTTTTTGAAAAATAATAATCGCCTGCGATACCAAGGAACAAATAAAAATCCTTGGACAGGTTTTTGTATTTCCTGTAAAAAAGTCCACCTCCATAGAGATTGCGTAATTGTTTCCTGATACCTGACTGGGAAATGCTTTTCATTGGGCTGTATATTAGATGAATGCCCACAACCCTGTTTTCAGCAATTGCTTTCCCGGCCGACACATCAATAGTTGCACTGGTGCTGGAAGTGTTTGCACCTGGAGTTTCATATTTATCATTGTAATGAGCAAAAGACAAATTGCCTCCAAGCAAAAATGAGCCTTGTTTAATTTGAGCGTTAACGAAAGAAACAGAAAACAGGATTACAATAAATAAAAGGGTACTTTTTTTTGCCATTAGTTCTGGTTTTAAATTTTTAAAAAATATGTTACAGTAAAGTGCGGTAAAAATAATACAGCAAAAATGAAAATCTAATTTTAAAAATTCATCTTATCCTGTTTTTTTAAAACAAGAAAAATTTTCATGGACAAAAAAAATCCTCTCAACCAAAATGATTGAGAGGATTTGAACAATAATTAATTAAAATTAATGATGCATTTGCCTTAATTTTTTAAGAGCTACTTCAAATGCGCCGCTGCGTTTATAATCCACCATCCCGTTGAATCTTAGAGGATGAATGGTTTCAGGCATAGCCATACGCAATGATTTATTTTGCATCATTCTTTCTGCCGGAGCGATTCGGCCATAAGTCCCTGTTGAAATATAGTTGAATATTTGTGACAAGTTATCGTCATTCGGATCACCCCAGGCCAGGTCCACATAATCAACAGCCGGTGCATCCGGGATCATCCCGTTAAAATATCCGCCATGATTATCGGCATTTCTGGTTTCGAAATTGATTGCATACAAATCCGCAAGGAATTTTTCTGTGGTGCCACCATTAGGAAAATCGGTGAGATGGAAACTGAAAAATCCTACCGGCTTTCCATAAGTTGTATCACCAACCAATTTTACATCCATATAAGGTTTAAGAACATTAATGGTTAATTCACTGGCAGAAGCTGTATGTGAAGTTCCTATGAAAAATACATGGTCAAGATTGAGATTTCCGCCGCCATTAAATAATACCTTATCCTGTAATCCCACCTGGCTTTCAAGTTGAGTCAACACATCATTGTACAGGTAATGGTACATTTCTTTTCCGGCAACTGATGCAGGTGCGATCATGCTGTCGAGGTATTCAGCAGTAGCTACTGAACCGCCTCCATTGTAACGCAAGTCAACTATCAGGTCAGAAATATTATTTGATCCGAATTTTGCAAATACCCTGTCGAGTTCCTGTTTGGTAAGTGAAGTTCCGCTACCGTTGTCAACATTGGCAAATGAGTTGAAAACAAAATAGCCAACTTTTTTGCCACCTACTGTATAAACAGAATCAAAAAGAACCGGGTTGATGTCATAAACTGCTTTGGCAAGTGTAGTAGTAAACGTAGATCCATTCGGTTTTTTTATCGTAAACGAAGCAGAAGGATCATAATAAACAGCATTGATCACGTTGTTTACGTGTGGGCCATTACTTCCATCATAAGAAATATCATTTCCGTTGATTGCAGTGATCTGGTCCCCACGGGTAATACCGGCTTTTCCGGCAGGAGAATTTTTATCAGTAAATAAAACAAACAGACGAGTGTTTGAAGCAGTTCCGTCGCCTGCATAGGTTACCTGCATACCGATGTCACCTGCCACACCCTGTTGGATTTCGCCTGCAACTTGTCCATGATCAAGGAAGCTGTATTTGTCAAATGGCCTGCCTGTCGAAGGATTGATGGCATAGGTTTTCATTTTCTGAAGCAAAACATCAGCTGAGTCATAAGTTGAACTCAAAGGATTTAATTTGGGTACATTCTTGTACCAATAATAGGTAGGTACAATGTCAGCAGTATCGCGGCCACCATCGAGGAAACTCACCTGCATAGTGTTGTACATAAGGTATTTCAAAGAATCGGCATCAGACAAAGCTGTGGTGCCTGTGCTGTCTGAAGGGGGAGGAGCCGGATTAGTATTCGCTTTCTTACATGAAGAAACAAAAGAAGCCGTAATAACGATTAATATAAGTACGGATAGGTTTTTGAAGGTTATTCTTTTCATTTATTTAGTTTTCAATATTTTTTTCTATAACAAAGTACGTAATATTTAAATCAAAGGAATCAATTTTGACAATTTCTTATCAGGTTAAAAAGAAGTATTGATTAATAAAAACAGGAGAAGTATTTAAGGTATAATCGTAATTTTTAAAAAATAGGTTGGCTTTTTGCAGTGAACGAATAAATAATTAACATTTATATTTTAATCATAAACAATCAAATCCTTTTTTTATTGTCCGGCCAAAGCAAAATAATGTACAATGAGGAAATAAATGGCTTGACTTAATTTTACAGTTCTTAAGGATATGAAAAGATTTTTCGGATTTGTATTTTTTTTATTTTCTTCACTTTTTGTTTTAGCACAGAAGAACGATTCTGTTACAGTACCTTCCAAACCTTCCGCGCCATCTTTCTTTTCTTCACGAGATACGGTCACCAGGAATGATTACCTTTTAAGTATTGAGAAAGTATTCCAGGTACTTAACAAGGCTTCCGTTCTTTCACAACCTGTACCTTCCATTTTGGAAATTTCAGCCAAAATGCATGATGACGATTCTGCTATTGCACTCATTAAAGAAAGATTGAATGGAGACAGCAGGTTGCTCAACATTCGCAATCTTCAAATGCTTTCTATCATTTTAAAGCAGATCAACAAAGACTCGAAAAGTTACAGTATAGAATTAAATAATTATGACAGCATTTTCAACCAGGTCAAAATGGAAATTGTTGACCTGCGAAATGATAGTTTACTGCGCCGTATTTTGAAAGAGCCTGCCTTGCGTGATTCTTTCACCGACCAGCTAAGCCAGTTGCGCACCAAGTGGAAAAAAACAGATAGCCTGCTCAGAACCGTACATCTTTTAATAAGTACCAACCAGGCACGTGCATCCGACAACCAGATCACAACGAATGAACTACGCCTGCAAACACAAAGCCTTATCTCAACAACGGGTTCAAGGGTTTTTAGTAAAGAAAGTGCTTTTTTATGGCAATACAAGCAAGCGGAACAAGCACCCGATGTGACTGCCAATTTTAAAAAGAACCTTCAGTCTGAAAGGAAGATCACCTTTTATTATTTTGTCCACACAGATAACCAATTGCTGCTTTTGTTGCTTTGTGGAATGGCTTATTTTTTCTGGATATTTTCAAATTTTAAAAGCCTTGAAAAACGACAGCAACTTGAGAGCCTTGGGCATTTTAATTTTCGTTACATGAATCCTTACCCGGTTTTTGCTTCCCTAATCCTGATGCTCAACCTGGCACCGCTGTTCGATATCGATGCACCTTTTATTTATATAGCCACGATTGAGTTTTTGTTGATGATTGCGTTGACTTATTCATTTAAAAAAAGATTGTCGACTAAATTATTTTATACCTGGGTGATCTTTATCCTTTTATTTTTATTACAATCATTATCGAGGTATTTGCGCTTGCCTGAATATTTGAATCGTTGGTTTCTTCTTTTCTTAAACGGGCTTTCTGTTTTGCTTGCTATTTATCTTTTAGCAGTGTTAAGAAAAAAGTTTAGCAGCTATAAACTCCTGATTCTGGCTGCAGACCTCTATTTGTTATTCAATTTTCTTGCTGTTGTTGCCAACATCCTGGGAAGGACAACATTGATGCAGATTTTTGGCGCCACCGGCACTTTTTCTTTTGTGCAGGCTGTTGGGTTGGTTGTGTTTACAGAATCGATCACCGAAGCTTTGCTATTGCAAATACAGAGCAGCCGCGTCAGGAAGGAGTATAATTCCGGTTTTGATCAGCAAGAAATAAGGAGAGGGATTCTTCGCTTTGTGATCTTCTTTTCATTTATCATCTGGCTTATTGTATTTGCTACCAACCTTAATATTTACACTTATGTTACCGGTCATGTGGCAAGCGTTCTGAACCAGGTACGCAAAATCGGGAGCTTCACATTTACCTACGGCGGCGTTATTTTGTTTGTCGTGATCTTGTGGATTGCCCATTTGCTTCAAAAATACATTGGCTACTTTTTTGGCAACATTGGCAATGAAGCCATTTTTGATGCCAAAGGTCGACGTTCGCAATTGATGATCGTAAAACTGGTTTTGCTAGTTGCCGGATTTTTACTAGCCGTTGCAGCTTCCGGTCTTGCCATCGATAAGATAACTGTTATTCTTGGTGCACTGAGTGTGGGCATCGGATTGGGGTTACAAAACATTGTCAACAATTTTGTTTCGGGGATAATTCTTATTTTCGACAGAACACTTCGTATAGGCGATACCGTTGAGATCGGTGATAAAAAAGGAAGAGTAAGGCAGATCAGTATGCGTTCAAGTACGTTGCTCACTGCTGAAGGTGCAGAAGCAATCATTCCGAATGGCGCGATCCTTTCAAACAGTTTTATCAACTGGAGCCTAAATGAAAATTACATTCGCGTAGAATTGAATTTTACCGTTGACAAAATTTCAAAAGATACCCGGGAAGAGATCACAAGGATCATTAAATCATTGAAAGATGTTGTGAAGAAAAAAGATCCTGAAATCCTGATCAACACTGTTACTTCTCAATCCACGCAATTAAAGATTTATTTTTGGTGTGACGATGTGATTGAAAGGGACCGGGCGAAGAGCGAGGCTTACGCTGCTGTTTCAAAATATCTTGTTGATAACGACATAAAAATCATGTAAAGAAATTCTGAATTCGGAATTAATAATTAAAAGGAAATAAATGGATCAATTAAATCTTGGAATTGGAACACGACTTCAGCATCCACAATATGGGCCTGGTGTTATTGTAGGTGTGCGTTTGGCAACTTATCTTATATCCTTTATCAGCGATGGAATAAAAGAGATTGATAAAAAGGATGATAAGCTGGAAGAGATCATTCCTGAAAATCTAACAGTAGAATTGGAAACAACAAGCGATGTTGAAAGATCGCTGGCAAAGATATTACGGCTTTGGAGCGATGTTTCAGAAATAGTTCCGCTTGGCGACCGCTGGAAAGGAGGAATGATGTTGCTTCAGCCGGCAGATAAAACGCAAAAACCGAAAGAAATTCCTATTGAAGTTTTCTTCCACAAAATTGTAATGTTGCGCGATAGGTTGCGGGTAATGGAACAACAAATAAATGCACAAAAAAATTTGAGCGATGAAGAGAAAGTGAATTTGCAACAATATATTACGCGCATTTACGGAACCCTCACCACGTTTAATGTTTTATTCAAAAACAAAGAAAATTGGTTTGTGGGCGAAAAGGGAAGTAGTGAATAGAAAGGCGAAAACAGTGAAGGAATAAATTATTTTATTTTTTTTTGCAAATAAAAAACCGTTTCGACAAGCGAAACGGCTTTTTAATTATCAACCATAATACAATCAGAAGTTATAGCCGATTGAAACAGACAATGCAGGCAATACACCGCTGAACGCAACAGCGTTAGCAAAGTCACCTGACTTGTCTTTAAAGTTGTACTTGATGTATTGGATTCCACCGTTCAAATCCAATACAAAACCGCTTTTCCAGATCCATTGATGACCAATGATCGCTTTACCGGCAAATGCACTGATGTTTGTCTTGGCGTTGTCGGTTGACGAATCATTAAATTTTGCAGTTCCAAAATAAGCAGAAACGCCTGGCGCTACATAAGTTCCGCGGGGAGCAGTACCTGTGAAATAAATCCTGTATTCGGCGCCTAATCCAAAGCTGGAATATTTTAGACCACCGGATTTCAGGAATCCCACTGTAGGCAAAAGCACAATTGATGATTTTTCATTTAATGCATGTTCATAGCCAAGGTTAGCTGAACCAACTAATGCGCCCAAAGGATTTACTTTGATCACGTTTGGTTTCACATCAGTTTGTGCAAACACCATTGCAGAAAACAAAATCAGGGAAAAGGAAAGGATGACTTTTTTCATTGTTAGTCTTGAGTTTAATTGTTAAGAATTAATGTTAGTAAAAAAATTGGTTACAAATAAAAGCAAAATTTTGAAACATAAACGGAGTAGAATCAAATTTATTATGCAGAGTTTCAATTATTTATTTATCTCCCTATTAATCATTCAATAAATAATACTTATTTTCAAATAAAAAAAAATGGCCACACCGGTTAAGACAGCATTGTGTTCTTTCGGAATGAGCGGACTTGTTTTTCACGCTCCCTATTTGAGTGTAAATCCTCATTTTAATTTTTATGCAGTTTGGGAAAGAACCAAAAATAAAGCACAGGAAAAATATCCCAATGTTGTTACCTATCGCACGCTTGAACAAATGCTGGCAGATGAATTAATTGAACTGGTAATTGTAAATACACCGAATTATACGCATTATGAATATGCGAAAAAAGCGCTTGAGGCAGGCAAGCACGTTGTTGTTGAAAAACCATTTACGATAACAGTGAAAGAAGCTGATGAGTTGATTGCATTTGCTAAAAAACAAAAGAAAATAATTTCTGTTTATCAAAACCGCAGGTACGACAGTGATTACAAAACGGTAAAGAAAGTGCTGGACAAAAAATTGCTGGGCGATTTGGTGGAAGCTGAAATTCATTTTGACCGTTACAGGATAGAGTTAAGTCCGAAGAAACATAAAGAAACGCCCGGCCCGGGGGCCGGTGTTTTATATGATCTGGGTTCGCATATCATCGACCAGGCTCTGCAATTGTTTGGTATGCCCGAAAAACTTTTTGCAGATATTCGTATCATCCGGCCATTGTCTAAAGTGGATGATTATTTTGAAATTCTTTTCTATTATCCCAAACTTCGTGTACGGCTCAAAGCAAGTTACCTGGTAAGAGAAACTTTGCCCGGTTATATTTTTCATGGTATGAAAGGATCATTCATCAAAGCGAAAACTGATGTGCAGGAAACACTTTTACAGGCAGGCAATATCCCAACCGGAAAAGATTGGGGCATGGAACCGGAAGCAGAAAAAGGTTTGTTGCATACAGATGTTGATGGAGTAGAAGTGAAGGAATACCTGACAAGTGAACAGGGAAATTACAATGATTATTACAAAGGAATTTTTGAAGCCATTCGTCACAATAAACCAGTGCCGGTAACAGCGGAAGATGGAAAAAAAGTGATTAAAATAATTGAAGCAGCATTTGAAAGCAGTAAAAAACAAACGGTGCTGGAATTAATATAAAAGAACGTATATTTTATGCATTTACTGTAAAATGAAATAGCTAAAACTTAATCTGACAGTTGGGTTAAATTGTGAATGAAATAGCAAACAATTTAACCACTTTAAAAACTGTCAGAAATGAATGTAGAATCAAAGTTAATCCAAAGCAAATTAGGATTACTCAAATTAGCAGA
>DASTXM010000055.1:0-6933 GCA_035765495.1 Hanamia sp. | reverse complement strand
CGCATAAAGCAGGTATTTTCTCTTATATAAAAAACGCGGAATAAAGAGAAAAGCATTGAGATAGAAAAAAGAGATGAACAAAATATCGCTTACCCGCGAGATAAAAAAGATCACCTTTGTATTCAAGGCTTTAACCATATTCATGTCGTTCGGATTGTGCGACGGGCGCAATAATGCGGGCAATGAAAATAAAATGACCCAGCAGCTAGCATGAATAAGAACCGTTGTCCATTTATTTGAATACCAGGGTTTTCCCATTTAGATATGATCTTTTCTTTTCAAACTTAACGAGATATTTTTTCTTTATTGTCAAAATGAGACAAAAGCGCGAAAAACTGCGACGAAAGCAATCAAGAAATTTTAAAGCGGTAAATACCTTTTATTGGCACCGGGAAAGTATTTTGATTTTACAGTAAACCTACCAATAACCTATTTTTGTTTTTGCAAATATTTACATATAAAAACTGAAATAAAACTTTTTCTATTGTTGTCTTTTTGACTGTATCATCTTACCTTTGCCGCCAAATTAAAATAAGCACTTTTTAATAAAAATTTTATGGCAAATACCGGAAAAATAAAACAAATCATTGGAGCGGTTGTGGACGTTCATTTTGTAACTGATCACCTTCCCGAGATATATAATGCGTTGGAACTTACCAGGGAAAATGGCGACAAACTTGTTTTGGAAGTTCAGCAACATTTGGGAGAAGACAGTGTTCGTACCATTGCAATGGATAGTACAGAAGGGTTGAAACGCGGAATGGACGTAGTTGACACCGGTGCGCCAATCATGATGCCAACCGGTGATGCCATTAAAGGACGTTTATTCAATGTAACCGGCGATGCAATTGATGGTTTGCCACCGGTAAGCAAAAAGAATGGTCGTCCGATTCATGCGAAGCCGCCATTATTTGAAAATCTAAGTACTGCAACCGAAATTTTATTTACCGGAATCAAAGTAATTGACCTGATCGAGCCTTATGCAAAAGGCGGAAAGATCGGTTTGTTTGGTGGTGCCGGTGTGGGTAAAACGGTGTTGATCCAGGAATTGATCAATAATATCGCGAAAGCATACAGTGGTTTGTCAGTATTTGCAGGTGTTGGAGAAAGAACCCGTGAAGGAAATGACCTGATGCGGGAAATGATTGAAGCAGGCATTATGAAATACGGTGATAAATTCATTCATAGCATGGAAGAAGGAGGATGGGATCTTGACGCCGTAAATATGGATCAACTGAAAGAATCAAAAGCAACGTTTGTGTTCGGACAAATGAACGAACCGCCGGGAGCAAGAGCGCGTGTGGCGTTGAGCGGATTGACCGTTGCGGAATATTTTCGTGATGGAGAAGGAACCGGAAAAGGAAAAGACATTTTGTTTTTCGTAGATAACATTTTCCGTTTTACCCAGGCTGGTTCTGAAGTATCAGCGTTGCTGGGACGTATGCCATCAGCGGTTGGATACCAGCCAACTTTGGCTACAGAAATGGGATTGATGCAGGAAAGGATTACTTCAACAAGAAATGGTTCTATCACATCTGTTCAGGCCGTTTATGTACCTGCGGATGACTTAACAGATCCTGCGCCGGCAACTACTTTTGCGCATTTGGATGCAACAACCGTATTGAGCAGAAAGATCGCTGACCTCGGAATTTATCCTGCCGTGGATCCATTGGATTCTACTTCCAGAATTTTGACTCCGGCCATTGTTGGTGAAGAGCATTATGAATGTGCTAACCGCGTAAAATTAACTTTACAACGCTATAAAGAATTGCAGGATATTATTGCGATTCTTGGTTTGGATGAATTAAGCGATGAAGATAAATTAACTGTAAGCCGCGCGCGTCGTGTACAACGTTTCCTTTCTCAGCCGTTCCATGTGGCCGAGCAGTTTACAGGTTTGAAAGGCGTCTTGGTTTCTATTGAAGATACCATCCGCGGGTTTAATGCAATCATGGACGGAGAAGTGGATGAATATCCTGAAGCAGCATTTAACCTGGTAGGAAACCTGGATGATGCAATTGCAAAAGGCAAAAAAATGATGGAAGCAGCAAATTCTTAATTAGCTAATTAGCTAATTAGCCAATCAGCTAATTAAAAAACATGAACTTAGAAATATTAACACCGGATAAGAAAATTTTTAGCGGAGATGTTTATGGAGTACAACTTCCGGGCATCAGCGGGGTATTTGAAGTGCTCGACAAACATGCACCGATTGTAAGCGCTTTAAAAGCAGGCAGACTAAAGATTTTAAAAGATAAAAACGCGACTACTCTCTATACGATCCAGGGTGGATTTGTAGAAGTAATCAATAACAAAGCAACTGTATTGGTTGAAGGAGTAAAAGAGAGTTAATCAGTTTATTGTTAATTGTTAATTGGTAACGGAACCTGTAAGGCGCAAAAACCTTACAGGTTTTTTTATTTGAAATCTGGTCAGTTTGTTCAGCTGTTACTTCTTTTGATCGCGATCATCTTTCTTATCTTTGCTTTTTAAGGGTCAATTTAAACAGCGAATATCATGCAACAACAATGGCCTGTTCTTTCTTATCAAAAAGGAAAAGATACCTTTGAAACGCTGCACATGTGGACACAGATTGTTGGGAAAATAAAACTGGCCACGCTCCCCTGGATCAATCATTCATGGCATATCACTTTACATATTGTACCCTCTGGTCTGACTACGCAAATAATGCCTTACAAAGACCAACATTTTCAAATTGATTTCGATTTTATTGATCACCATTTAAAAATTACAACAAGTAAAGGTGAGTTAAAAAAATTTGACCTTCATGGCATTTCTGTTGCTGACTTTTATCATAATATCTTCGGGTTGCTAAAAGAATTAAAAATTGATTTAATAATAAGGCCGGTTCCCGTAGAACTTGAAAATCCAATTCCATTTGAAAAAGACCATGTTCATAAAACTTATGATGATGAACACGTTATTGCGTTTCATAAAGCCCTGCTCTCTATCCAGAATGTTTTCATGAATTTTCGGAGTGAGTTTAAAGGAAAGTGCAGTCCAATCCACTTTTTCTGGGGAAGTTTTGATTTGGCGCTTTCATTTTTTTCAGGAAGAAGAGCGCCTCAGCATCCGGGAGGAATTCCGGGCCTGCCCGATTGGGTAGCAGAAGAAGCATATTGTCGCGAGGTAAGTAGTTGTGGCTTCTGGACAGGAAGTGAAGACCTTACTGAACCTGCATTTTATTGCTACCTCTACCCCGAACCAGAAGGGTATAAAAGCACGAAAGTGAAGCCACAGGAAGCTTATTATAACACAACGTTTCGTGAGTTTATTTTGCCTTATTCGGCTGTGCAGCAATCTTCAAATCCGGAAGAAAAACTACTTGAATTTTTAAACAGCACGTACCATACCGGCGCTAACCTGGCAAAATGGGATAGACAACTTTTAGAGGTCGAATATGGTCCAAATCCAAACAATTCTTCACAGTAACCGAGTAATAATGCGAATTTCTATTTGACAAATTTATAAATTCATGGAGAGCGTAAAATTAAATTTAGACGAAAAAGGTAATGGCAATTTTTACATCTCTGAAGATGGACAACAGATAGCTGAGATGGTGATTGGCATTTCCGGAAATGATCTTACAGTCTATCATACTGAAGTGTTGAAAACTGCTGAAGGAAAAGGATTGGGTAAAAAGTTATTAGAAGAAATGGTAAATCATGCCAGAAAAAATAAATTGAAAGTGATCGCCCTTTGTCCTTATGTTTTTGCACAATTCAGGCGGCATCCGGAAGAGTATGCCGATATATGGAAAAATAAATAGAAGGATTTTTAGGTAATAATTTTTTATTCATACTCCATAAAGATTTCATCCTCATAACACCACATCCATTTTTCTCCCGGCTCTGCAGAAATAAGTACTGGATGATTCGTATGATGATTGTGCTTTGTCATGTGGGTATTCGGCGAAGAGTCGCAGCAAAGGGTTACTCCACAAGTTTGACAGGTTCTTAAATGTACCCAATCGCTTCCTGTTTTTATACATTCTTCACATACTAATGCTTTAGGCAGCTTTAATTCTTTTATTTCTTTGATGTGTTCACAAACAGGTTCAGTTTCCATAAAAAATAATTTGAATAAAATGAAACCCGGTTATCTAATAACTAATAATCTACCTTAAAACTTCAGAGTTTCCGGTAAATATTTTTTAATTAAATCTTCATAGTAAGGTTTTAATTCCTGCAGGTTTGGAGGATTCGGACTTTTGGAATACAAATCATAAGGATTAAAAAGCTTTACCCATTTCAGCATTTCCCTGTCGTGATCGTCCATCAGGTAATCGTATTCACCTTCCCGGTGCCACGCGTAAAACGAATGAAAACGAAGCATGTACAAACCTTCTTCCGGAAGATAATCTTTAAGCATCTGATATACATATTCATCGTGTCCCCACGACATTTGAACGTTTCTTAAACCACATCCTTTTTCATAGATTCCATACTGACTGTTGTATTCAGAATTGCTGTAATCAGGATTATTTTTAAAAAACTCAGGGTAAACTATTTTATCAGAATAGGCGCATCCCACCGGAAAAGTATCGCCAACAACAGCCCACTGCGGTTCTCCAAAAAGACAAAGCACTTTTCCCATATCATGCATCAGCCCGGAGAGGATCATCCAGTCCGGATGGCCATCACGGCGAATGGATTCGGAGGTTTGCAACAAATGCTGCAATTGATCCAGGTCAGTATCCGGATCAGAATCATCTACTAATTGATTTAGAAAATCAAATGCTTGCCAAACCGGCATTTCCTTTTTATTGAATTGCAGGTAATTCTTTTTCTTTTCTTTTATAAAATCATAGGTTTGATAAGTATGGTTTAACCGGTAAAATTCTTTAACCGTATCTCTTACTGGATTATCATAATTCCTGAATTCCTCTTTGGTTTTATTAAAAGTTTCTTCAGGATCCGGGTACCTTTCCAATACATCGTCTTCCCATTCATCCAGGCTTTGTAATGGATTAATTTCTTCTGAAGTAAGACCTTGTTGCTGATTTTGCATAAAAATCATTTTTGTTGTTATTAATGATTATGCTAATTTCCTGTTTTTTCTGAATAGTTACCGTTTTTATTTCCGGCCCCAAACTGATTTTTGAATTCTGAAGAACATTTTAATTGTATATTATTTAATTATTTGTTGCTTTACTAACAAAATAAAATATGAGCCTTCACATTGCCGATTACCTGATCATTATTGTTTATTTCCTGTTTGTAATAGCTGTCGGATTTATCATAAAAAGAAGAATTAAATCTAGCAATGATTTTTTAGCAAGCGGTAGAAATATTCCGTTATGGATCACCAGCCTGGCGTTTATCTCGGCAAACCTTGGCGCACAGGAAGTAATAGGAATGGTGGCTTCCGGAGCAAAGTATGGAATTATGACCGTTCACTTTTATTGGGTAGGTGCCATATTCGCGATGGTTTTTTTGGGCGTTTTTATGATGCCTTTCTATTATGGCAGCAGGGCAAGAAGTGTTCCTGAATTTTTAAAGCTTCGTTTTGATGAAAAAACAAGAGGATTAAACGCCATCTCATTTGCAGTAATGACGATTTTTTCATCAGGAATCTCTTTATATGCATTGGCAAAACTGCTGGAAGTGATTCTGCATTGGGATTTTGATGTTTCCATCTGGTTGGCTGCAGGAATTGTAATGATCTATACGTTTCTTGGTGGCTTAACCAGTGCCGTTTATAATGAAGTCTTACAGTTTTTTTTGATCGTACTTGGATTATCACCCTTGGTGATTGTAGCGTTACACGATGCCGGTGGCTGGTCAAATATAAAAACAGTGCTTCAACCGGAATTAACGCATGCCTGGAAATATATGGGCCATGCTGATACCAATCCAATGGGCATCAATTTCATGTCGCTGATATTTGGATTAGGCTTTGTCATGTCTTTCGGCTATTGGTGCACGGATTTCCTCGTAGTGCAAAGGGCGATGATGGCAAAAAATATGAATGCCGCACAGCGAACTCCGATCATTGCTGCCATTCCTAAAATGTTCATGCCGCTTATTGTTGTATTACCCGGAGTTATTGCGATTGCATTAATGCAGCCGGCTTTGGCTTCAAAAGGATTTGCCATTCCATCTGATGGAAAAGGCGGCCTTGATTATACTATGGCGTTGCCTGCATTGATTGCTCATTATTATCCAACTGGTTTACTTGGTGTTGGTATAACCGCTCTTATCGCCTCTTTCATGAGCGGCATGGCCGGTAATGTAACTGCATTTAATTCAGTATTTACGTTTGATATTTACCAGTCTTATTTTGTCAAACACAAGTCAGACAGGCATTATCTGATTGTTGGCAAAATGGTAACAGTCGCAGGAATACTTTTGTCGATTGTAACTGCATACATTGCCAGGAGTTTCAATAACATTAATGATTTTCTGCAATTGGTCTTCAGTTTTGTAAACGGACCGTTATTTGCAACTTTTTTATTGGGAATGTTTTGGAAAAGAACTACAGGCCATGGTGCTTTTTTCGGACTTCTTGCCGGTACCATTGCTGCAGCAATGACTCATGGTCTTACTATCGCAGAAGGAAAAGGCGGCTGGATTTATCCATTATATGAAATTCATAGTGGAATGGGACAGGCATTTATTGTGGCCTCAGTTTCATGGATCGTCAATTTTTTCACAACAATTATTGTCAGTTTGTGTACAAAACCAAAGCCTGAAAATGAACTGGTTGGCCTGGTCTATTCTCTGACTTTAAAGCCATCGTATCACCAGGATAAATGGTATCTTAAAGTGGTTCCACTGGGTTTGATATTAATTGCCATCACCATCGTTTTGAACATTATTTTCTTTTAAACAAAAAGTTTATGTACAAAAAACTAAATAACCTTGGTTTTGTCATCGGAATCTTCTTCGTCATTATCTCCCTCATTCTGAT
>DASTXM010000054.1:0-4141 GCA_035765495.1 Hanamia sp. | reverse complement strand
AGTTAAAACGCTTGCTAAGGATTCGGGCATGCCAGATGATATGTTTAATAATTCTGTTCAATACGGAAATCAGGTGGCCGATTCTGTGATTTCATGGAGCAAAAAAGACAACTATGCCCAAACCCGTGGTGCAACGTTTGCAGTTTCAAACCTCGAAGGTCATTGGAGCCCAACTCCTCCCGGCTATTTCCCTGCTGTAGAACCTTTGTGGGGAACGATGAGATGTATGGTAATGGATTCCGCCAATATGTTTCCGCCACCACCACCAGTTCGCTTCAGCAAAGACACCTCAAGTGATTTCTATAAAATGGCAAAGGATGTGATGGAAACCGGAAATAATCTAACCCCGGAGCAAAAATCAATTGCCAATTTTTGGGATTGCAACAGCTTTAAATTACATGTGGAAGGTCACGCAATGTATGCTACGAAAGCGATGACTCCATGCGGCCACTGGATGGAAGTTGTAGGAATAATTTCTAAAAATAATAAGGCGGATTTTTATAAAACCTGTTATGCATACACAGCCGCTGCTACCGGGATTTATGACGCCTTTATTTGTTGTTGGTACACCAAATTCAAATTCGACGTTATCAGGCCTGAAACGTATATTAATCACTACATCAGTCAATCCTGGATGCCTTATTTACAAACACCTCCATTTCCGGAATACAACAGCGCCCATTCAACAATTTCGGCAGCAGCAGCCTACGTTTTAGATGATATTTATAAAGGCAATACTGCTTTCAAGGATTCTTCCGAAAGAGACTGGGGATGGCCGGACCGTTCTTTCAAAAGCTGTGATGAAGCCGCCCGTGAAGTTTCCATGAGCAGATTTTATGGAGGAATTCATTACAGGGCTTCTGTACTCACCGCTTATGACCAGGGCGAGCAGATCGGTAAGCTGGTCATGAAAAAATTAACGTCTGATAGTAACGCAGATAAGTCACTCACTGCCAGTAAATAAAACAAATAATCACCTTTTTAAATTCTTTTTTATGAAACAATTTATATCAATTTTATTATCAGGAATCCTGATACTGGGATTCTCCTCTAAAGTAAATGCACAGGGCTGTGTAGCGATTCGCACAACAGGTGGCAGTTTATGTACGATGCTTCATACAGATTCAAATTCAGTCAACAACAAACACGATGGCTGGCAATTAAATATCAGCAACCGTTACTTTAATTCTTTTCGCCATTTTGTGGGTACTGAAGAACAAAAGCAGAGGCTCCAGCAGCATACAGAAGTTATTAATCATGTAAATACGACTGACATTTCTATAGCCCGAGATTTTAACGACCGTATGTCGTTGGCTTTCAATCTTCCAATCCTTGATAATTCAAGGTCACAACGCGCAAGGTTTGGAAATAACGACAGGTATGTAACTCATTCTTTTGGTGTGGGCGATGTGAGCCTTACCTTATACAGATGGATGCTTGATCCTTCAAAACCTCACAAAGGCAACTTCCAGTTGGGCCTTGGAATCAAATTCGCTACCGGTGATTACAAGTACCAGGATTATTTTCCCGTAAATGATTCCAGCAAACAGCTGAGAACTGTTGACCAGTCGATTCAACTGGGCGATGGAGGAACAGGAATTATTACAGAAGCCAACTGGTATTTTAATTTCAATTCTTTGGTTGGTTTATACGGAAACCTCTATTACATGATGAACCCCAGGGAACAAAACGGAGTGCCCACTTATCGCTCCAATCCGAATGAAGCAATCATGAGTGTTCCTGATCAGTATATGGCACGTTTGGGATTGAATTATGGATTTAAAGGTGGCCTTAAAGATCTTTCTGCTTCCCTTGGCGGCAGGTTGGAAGGAATTCCCGTTTATGATCTGATTGGTGGCAGTGAAGGATTCAGAAGGCCCGGTTACATTGTTTCTGTAGAACCGGGATTAAACCTTATGGTGAAGGAATCCACCTTTTTTGTACAGGTTCCTGTAGCCTTGGTGAGATGTCGTCCACAAAGTGTTCCTGATAAGGAAACAACAGCACAGACAGGAAAATTTACTAATGGAGATGCAGCGTTTGCAGACTACCTGATCAATGTTGGATTTACAACAAAGTTTTAAGATTTTTTCTATATCACGTAATACGGCCCTGTAATTCTTTACCGGGGCCTTTTTTATAAAAATCTAAGTTCAAATATTTTTTTGAATTTCGAAATTATTTTTTCAAACGTTGAAGATTCGTAGTTGAAAGAACCTCCTATGTTTCATTCGCAAAAAGTTGAGGTTATCTTTTCCTTGATTTAAGATCCCACAAGTATTTAAAAATTTATTCTTCACAATTGAAACAGATTCAAAAAAAGGGTATCTTTAAAATTCTTACCAGCTTAATTTTTTTATAGATTTTCAATAGAAATTAGTACTATTTTCTTGTTTCCTTATTCGGATTGACAATGACCCGGGGGACAGCGCAAGTCAGAGACAACTGCGGGACGAGTCCGGGGTAAGTGCGGCGTATATGCCGCATCTGTCACCCATGTGCTATACCTTTCCTACGGGGTATCTATTCAGCATCTATAGTCGATCCCTTAAGGAGAGCGGAGGAAAGCTGACAAGGCCTTCCACAATTGTATTGTCACAGAAAAGTCTTATGTTTACTATTTGAAGCCTTTATTGATTCACCTAACAACTACACTATGGGAAAGCTATCTGAATTTGGTTTTACAGGAAAAATTGGAGGTCTTGTCTACTCGAGAGTCGGCGACTCAACCATTGTTCGTTCAGCTTCGCAAAACATTCAACAAACAGAAGCTACGAAGAAGCGTGCAAGTGAGTTTGGCAGAGCATCAAAGGTCGGCAAAAGTTTGAGGATGCAATTGAAGCCGGTAATTCTTTTCCCATCGGATAATAAAATGCAGACAAGACTGGTTTCAACTTTATTATTATGGTTGCGCAAAAGCTATGCAGCAGGCACCCCTTGTGTCGAAGTACCGTTTATTAGCCGTTTCCAGTTTATAGAAGGCCATACCATCCGGGAAAGATGGAATATTCACCTGAAGGTAAGTAACCCGACTTCCGGGGTGATGGAATTAAAGATACCGGCTTTTGTTCCGCGTAAAAAAATGAATGCTCCTACGGGTACAGTAAGGGTAAAATGTGATATTGCTGTGGCCAGCTTCGACATGGAAAGCGGAACACCGGTGGATGCCAGTTCAACTTCTATTTATTATGATTATAATGCTGCGGAAGTGCCAGAAAGGATTGTGCCATTGCCGGTCACTACAACCCCCGGATGCCTGGTTGTAACTGCGATTTGCCTTCAATTCCTGCTTAGTTCAATAATGGATTTAGAACAGATGAAGAAAAAAGGGTTTATTACTTCAGAGGTGGTGAGTTCGATGTATTTTTAGTTCGTAGTTTTTAGTTCGTAGCCTTATAAAAATTTTATTCCGGATTCGAAATTGGTGCAACTCAAAAATATGCAATGTTTTTTTTCCCTTAAATATAAAACAATTATTTGCTTACTTAAATAGTATATTCGATGTATAAATACAAAAACGAATTGCTATGCAAAACTGGCAAATTAAAGTTTCCCTCTTTCTTAATTATTTTGTTTTTGCCATTCTGCTCAACAGCGTTGGCACTGTTATTTTACAGGTTCAAAATAATTACAGCGTCACGCAGGGAGCAGCAAGCGTTCTGGAAGCTTTCAAAGATCTGAGCATCGCCATCGCATCATTTCTCGTCGCTTCTTACATTACAAGAATTGGGTACAAGCGTTCCATGTTACTGGCATTGGCATTAGTAATTATTGCCTGTTTACTGATGCCGGTTATTGGAGGTTTTGCAATGACAAAAGTGCTCTTTGCCATTACTGGCGTTAGTTTCGCGTTGATAAAAGTTTCTGTTTATGCAACCATTGGCCTGGTTACTTCCAACAAAAAAGATCATGCAAGTTTCATGAATTTCATTGAATCTTTTTTCATGATTGGCATTCTTCTCGGCTATTTTATTTTCAGCGCTTTTGTTGATAATGAACATCCGGCTTCCACTTCATGGCTGAATGTTTATTATTTATTGGCAGCAATTTCTGCAGTGGCTTTTATCTTATTGCTCACCGCTCCTTTAGACGAATCTTCTGTCAAAAACCAGGAAGTAAAATCGTTCTTAACCGATTTTGC
>DASTXM010000053.1:0-4605 GCA_035765495.1 Hanamia sp. | reverse complement strand
CTGACTTTAAAGCCATCGTATCACCAGGATAAATGGTATCTTAAAGTGGTTCCACTGGGTTTGATATTAATTGCCATCACCATCGTTTTGAACATTATTTTCTTTTAAACAAAAGTTTATGTATAAAAAACTAAATAACCTTGGTTTTGTCATCGGAATCTTCTTCGTCATTATCTCCCTCATTCTGATCATTGGTGGCCTCATATCAGAATCTTTGGACAACAAATTGAATTTTTACACAGGTTTCTCATTCCTTGTATTTGGTTTTTGTATGGCTTTTTTTAACAGAAAATGAATGCATCATTTGATTCATCTTCAGAAAAGAGGAATGTTGTCCCCCTGGCATTTGGGTGCATAAATACGTACCAATCACAGATCATTCAATTGGGATTTCCGATTTATGATTTAGATTTTAAAAAAATCTTTTAAGAGAAAATTTTGGTTTCGTTCACAAATCAAAACCAAATAAAGTAATTATATTCGCATAACAAAAGCCCCTTTCACAATAAGAAAGAAAACCTTTCGTTATTTAATCTGCAAAACGAACGTACATGTTAAAAACATTTTCTGCCAGTAAACTTACCCTGATAGCACTGGCCGCGTTAATAGCCTTTCCTTCCTGTAAAAACGGAGGCATTTTCGGTAAAAAGAAAGAACAATCTGCCGTTACAGGATGGAATTATGACGATAAAAATTACGGCAACTTCCATGTATTAAAAGCCAACGAACAAAAAACAGGACCTGGATTGGTTTTCATACAGGGTGGTACTTTTGTTATGGGTTCCAAGGAAGAAGACGTAATGGGTGATTGGAACAACGTTCCGCGCAGAGTAAGTGTGAATTCATTTTATATTGATGAAACAGAAGTAGCGAATGTTCACTACCGCGAATATCTTTATTGGTTGTCTAATACGTTCGATGCAGATACCACGGTGATGAGAATGGCGCTTCCGGATACGTTGGTTTGGAGAAGCGAACTGGCTTATAATGAACCTTATGTAGAATACTACTTCCGTTATCCTGCTTATAATTATTATCCTGTTGTAGGGGTTACATGGGAACAGGCACACGATTTTTGTATATGGAGAACTGACAGGGTGAACGAAAAAATATTAATCGATAAAGGTTACCTGAATAAGAGAGAACCTGTTGCAGCTATGAAAGGTGGCGGCGGAGATGCTACTTTTAATACAGATACCTACATCATGAATGCTGATCTCATCAATAACAAAACCGCTCCTAAAAAAGGCGCATTAAAAGATGTAAGCGGCAGACCAAGAAAAGTGGTAACGCTTGAAGATGGAATTTTGCTACCTGGCTATCGCCTTCCAACAGAAGCAGAATGGGAATATGCGGCTTATGGGGTTATTGCTCAAAACCCTAAACCACGCACGAAAGAAAAAAATCATGGTGAGGAAGTCCTTTCCAACCAACAGGTTTATTCATGGAGCCAAAATGTAAACGGCCTTCGTGATAATCGTCGTGGTAGCTGGCAGGGAGAATTTTTAGCAAACTTTAAAAGAGGAAGCGGAGACGTGATGGGAGTTGCCGGTGGATTGAACGACCGTGCTGCGATTCCGGGTCCTGTAAAATCTTTTTATCCGAATGGCTACGGCTTGTATAATATGAGTGGAAACGTAAGCGAGTGGGTTGCCGATGTTTATCGCCCGATGACTCCATTGGATGAAGACGATGTAAACCCTTTTCGTGGTAATAAATTTGAAAGATTTTATAAAGATGAATCTGGCGAGTATGTAAGAGATACTTTGGGCAGATTGAAAAAAGAAGTAGTTCCTGATTCAGTCGCTGTTCTTCGCCGCAATTATCAGAAAGGTGATGTGATCAACTACCTTGATGGTGACTCCATTTCAAATGTAACTTATGGATACGGCGTTACCACTTTGATCAGTGATAAATCACGTGTGATCAAAGGTGGAAGCTGGAATGATTTCCCTTACTGGTTATCTCCGGGTGCACGTCGTTTCATGTCGCAGGATGAATCCAGCAGCACTGTAGGTTTCCGTTGTGCAATGACCCGTCTTGGAAGCCCTGAAGGAAACGGATTTAAAGCAGGAAACATCTTTGGATCAAGAAAACAAAATAAAAAGAAAAGATAGTTGTAGTTGTTTTTCATTTTTTCATAAAATAAAAAAGCCTCTTATAAAATGTAAGAGGTTTTTTTATGGAATAAACGGTTCCCAAAAGCAATTCTTCTTTCATAATTTCGCCACTTAATTTTTTAATGGACTTCTTCAATGTTTGAATTTCACGCTGATAGAAAAAGATATTTCGACATACAATTACTGAATGCAGAGAAATATATTTTGCCTTTTATCGAAGCAAATTTTACCATTCAAAAAGGAATGCGTGCATTGGAAATTGGCTGTGGCGAAGGCGGAGTTTTAAAAGCTTTTATTAATAAAGGCTGTATTGGAGTTGGAGTAGAATTTGACGAAACAAGAATTGAAAATGGAAAGAAATGGCTCGCAGATGATATTGAAAGTGGAAGTCTCTCTTTTGTTGCCAAAGATATTTATGACACCGAGGTTGAAAGTCTTGGAGGAAAGTTTGACATCATTATTCTAAAAGATGTGATCGAACATATCCACGACCAGGCAAAGCTTTTAAGAAGATTAAAAGAGTTTCTTGCTCCTGCCGGAATCATATTTTTCGGGTTTCCACCGTGGCAAATGCCTTTTGGTGGCCATCAGCAGCTGTGTCAAAAAAAATTGGGAAAGTTGCCCTACTTCCATTTGCTTCCAATGCCTTTATACAAAAGTCTTTTAAGATTGTTTAAAGAATCTGAACACGTAATTAATGACCTGGCAGAAATAAAAGAAACAGGAATTTCTATTGAGCGGTTTGAAAAAATCGTAGAGCAAACCAATTATGTGGTGGTCGCAAAAATTGATTATTTATTCAATCCCATTTATGAATACAAGTTCAATTTGAAACCAAAAAAGCAAAATGCCTTAATCAGCAAGATCCCTTATTTCCGGAATTTTGTAACTACCTGTGTGTATTATATTATCAGGAATGAACAATAAGCAGTTTTAAAATTTTCACATTAAATCACTCACTTCTCAAACTCTTCACAGGATTCATTAAAGAAGCTTTCACCGAATGATAACTTACTGTACACAAGGCAAGGAGAACGGTTACCATTGCTACAATAACGAAAATATAAGCCCGAACCGGGATGCGAAATGCAAAATCCTGTAACCATTTATTACCTGCCCACCATGCCAGCGGAATGGCGATGAGAATTGCAATTCCAATTAATTCTAAAAAGTTCTTAGCAATTAATAAAGTAATGCTGCTGATGTTTGCGCCAAGCACTCTTCTGATCCCAATTTCTTTGGTGCGTTGAACTGTAGTGAATGCGGCAAGTCCAAACAAACCGAGACACGCGAGCACAATCGCAAGTGCCGCAGCAACGCCAAACAATTCTGAAATTTTTTGTTCTGATAAATACAATTTATTGTAATCATCATCTAAAAAATGATAGCTGAAAGGACGTTCGGGAATACGTTGTTTCCATACACTTTCTATTCCCGCAAGGGTTTGTTTTGTATTATTTCCATTAATGCGGATCATGTAATCACGCGATAGATCACGATTCAAAAAAATGAGCATTGGCCCGATCGGATTATGAAGACTGGTGAAATTAAAGTCTTTTACAACTCCCATAACAAGGCCAGTGTCCCCTTTGTAAATTGTTTTGCCAATCGCCTGCTCCGGTGTCCATCCAATCATTTTCGCAAGCGTTTGATTAATGATAAACGGCTGCTGATAATTTGCATCATTATTAGAAGTATCCATCATTCCAAAATCTGATTGCTGAAAATCACGTCCTGCAATCATCTGCATCTTCATTGTTTTGGTAAAATTCAAATCAACCGGCATGGCGTTTAATGAAATTTCGTGCTTGCCTTTTTCATCAATGGCTGTGATGCCATCCCCCCAATGAACATCTTCAGGAGTTTGATAAGAAGCAGTAATCGCTTCCACCCCCGGAACCTGTGAGAATGCAGTTTTCAGGCTTTCAAAGTTCTTCATCATGTCACCACCTATCGGTAAAACAACCACATGATCTTTGTCATAACCCAGATCTTTTGTTTGCATAAAATGCATCTGCTGCAAAATAATTACGGTATAAATGATGAGGAAAATGGAGATGCCAAATTGTGCAACGATCAAAGTTTTGCGAAGCACATTGTTCCCTCCTGTAAATGAAAATCCTTTCTTTAATACGCCCATAATTTGTGTACCTGATAAAACCAAAGCCGGATACATTCCTGCAAAAAAACTAACTGCAATAGTGAATAAGATCAATGCCAGAATGGGCATCGGTTGCATTAAAATATCAGGCGTAAAATGTTTTCCTGTCACCTGATTGAAATAAGGAATTAAAAATACACTCAGCAAAAATGCCAGCCCCGCAGCTAAAAAAGTAATAACGGATGATTCGCTGATGAATTGAAAAAATACCTGCCGTTTGGAAGCGCCCATCACTTTTCGCATGCCGATTTCTCCGCTTCTGCCTGCTGATTGCGCAGTTGCCAGATTGGTATAATTGGCACAGGCAATAATTAAAATTAATAA
>DASTXM010000052.1:0-6371 GCA_035765495.1 Hanamia sp. | reverse complement strand
TACAACCGATGAACCCGAATAAGAATTTATTACTCTTGAATTACCAACTTCGCTTACCGGAAATAATTCAATTTCCTGTTCGGCGGTTCTCTTGGTCCTCTTCTTGTCTTCAAGGTAAAACCTGATAAAACCGATATCATAATCAAGTGGAGATTTGTTATCGATATATAGCTTATAGTATATTGTATTATCTTTTATGTAGATGCCGGCCACCCTGCCTTTTATCCCCCAGCTCTTGTCAGTGATTCCGTGAATAAATCCTTCGTTGTCCAAAATTTGCCTGCCATACTCACCGGAAGATTCGACTTTTGTTGCAATCCTATAAACAAGTTTTTGAGGATTATCGTCATAATTTGCAATGAAACCATAAACAGTTCCATCGCTTGTAATGATGGTAATATTTGTTGAGCGAAAATCTTTTATTGCAGCCTTAACAAGAAGAATATTCTTTGCCTCCCTGACTCTTTGCACTTCAACATCCAATGTCCCCCTGTCAACATGGGAAATCGGAAAAGGAAAAACCAATGATGTCGTTTTTGTTGTAGACAGTGATAAACATGGAAGTTGTCCAAAAGATTTACAAATGACTCCAGTAAAAAATAATATGCTGATTAATTTTTTCATAGCTTACTTTTTAACATTCAAAAAAATATGGTAACCATCCTTCACAAATACTTTTTGTTTCCTGTTTTCATTTATCAATGACTTAACAGTATGAATACCGGCAGAAGTGGCCTGCGCCTTTAGCGATGGATCCAGTGATCCTAAATCGAGTCCCTGTAATCCTGCTTGAGAAGCTTGCTTAATTGAAGATCTCTTACTTCCTCCTGGAATATTTATACCGGGCATGCCATCAAAATCATAAACACTTATATGAACAGGAAAAATTGAATAACCAAAGCGAATAGAAGAAATATCAACTTTCAACCTGTCTCTTCCAATTGAAACGTTTCCGTAGATAAAACTTCCTTCTGGAACTTTTTCATTACCAACATACAAATCCTGTAGCAAACGCATTTTCAATATCGCCCCGGAATAAAGCTTCTGATCCTGATCTACCTGCGCAGGTATAAGATTCCCTTTCTTATCACTTAATGTATCAACAAGTCCATAAAAAACAGTTTGATCATTACATTTATTTATTGAACCGAAATAGCTTTGGTCTCCACCCAATTCATAACTCGTTACTTTGAAAATATTTTTCTCATTTTCACTGTCCCCCTTCTCTTCTTTCCCTTGAAATTGATCAGGATGCTGAATGGCAATTATTTTATCCATAAGTCCATTCAATGCGATCATTTCAGAATCCTTACCATCCTTATTATCTTGATTAAGTTGTTCTATTGTACCGGCCTCATTTTCCACCTGGCTTTCAGGCGCCACTACAACAGGTGCGGTTTGCATTGAACCTCTGGCTTTCAGATGCCTGTTAAGTTCCCTGATCTTTGCGTACACCTTCTCTTCGTTCACATCCTCATCTTTAAAAGTTCCATCCTCCTCATCAAACGAAGTGTCAGTTTCAAAAACATCGTTCCCTTCTTCGGCAATCGATTGAAAATAAGGGTCCTTTTTCATTGATTCCCTCATCGCTGCAGAGTCTCTGGTGGCCTCCTCATAAAAAGAAAGTTTTGAATCGTTCCTTTCCTTCTTCGGTTGTGCTTCAGGTAGTTCAAGGTTCAAGCCTGTTGGCGAAATTGAATTTCTGCTTGCATCCTTACCACCACCCAATGCCCAAAAAGCAAATGTTATAAAGGGAAGGATTAAAAGGGGCATCACCAGCAATTTTCTCTTCTGTGCAAAATTTAATTGATTCATAACTTCAATGTTTTAGGTATATATTTTCCAAAAAGGTTAAAGTGTCTAAAAGATGAGGCCGCCTCATTAAGAGAGTATCCTTCTTTGGACCGGAAAGAGTATCCAGGTAAATTTTCAATCTTCGGATTCTTCCAAACTCACTCTTGGAAATTATCTTATCAGCTCTCAGGTCATTTGGTCCCGGAATGTTCTTTACAATCACAGAAGGAAAGATGTAGGATGTTCTTTTATTAAAACTTTTTATCGCAACGGAAGTGCATTCAAATATTACCGCACAACAGAAAATGCATAAGAATATCTTTTTTGTCCGCGACGACATTTTATTGCTTTTTCGTTGTAAGTAATTTGCAAATTGCAGCAAGACAATGTTTAGCTTACTTAAGAAGAGTTCAAAAACCTTCGGCAACCTTATATTTTTAATTTTCATCTGCTCACAGTTTTTATATCGTTGTTTTTAATGGTAACCCACTTCTCAATTAAAAAGCCATGAGGGTTGTTATCTGAACGGGCTACATTCCTTAAGTATCCTTCGGTTACAAGAATTCTTGTCGTAAGTGTACTCGGCCTCGTTATAGTTTCTAAAGCATAGCAGAGGAAATGATAAGGGTAAACATTTGTTTGAATAACTACACTATCAACTTCAATTCTTTGGCTTACATTGCCTGAGATAATTCCGGTGTAATAATTATTTTCCTTTAGAGATTCATATACATCTCTTGCCGAGCCGTCAGCCAGGTAAAGAGCTTTTTGAATATTTGAATTAATAACTTTTTCATCGGGATCCAATGTGAAAAAATAATGATGAAACATCTTCACGTGATCCCTTGCCTCGACAGGAATATTTTCTTTCCTCGTACTTGCAAAAGCTTCCAATGCCTTGCCATTGGCGAGCACATAAATCCTGGAACTTAAAAGGGATTGTTGTTTGTAGCTTCTGTATAAAGCATAACCCGTTAGCAAAGCAAACAGTGATAAAACAAGCAATGAAAAAAAACGCACATCCCTGAATGCTGTATCAATATTTTTTGCCTTCTGAAACATCAGTTACCTTTTAGTTTATCATTAAAATATCCTTCAGAAACACCATATCCGGTCATATTCCCCGACATCCGGTTGGCAGCGTTACCCATAGCATCTGCAACCATTCCTGCTCCTGAGGTGACGGTAGAAGCAGTTTTGGAAACAGATGAACTGAATACTGAACTTACTTTATAAAGAAGCGTATTGCCCCCTCCCACATTTACAATATGATTGGCCACGGAAGGAATGGTGAAGTAGCCTATAATACCTATGATCATAAAAATCAGGTAAGCAGTATCCGTAGACGAAAAAAATGTATCGCCAGCCTGGTTGATCTGCTGAATATCAAGAGCAATCATTTTTTCCTGGATCTTTCCAATGAGGCTACCGAAAATATTGGCGACAGGAAGCCATAAAAAAATATTGATGTAACGTGCAACCCATATCATTAATGTATGTCCTAAACCATCAAATACCGCAAGCCCAAACACCAGAGGTCCCAGTATTGCCAGTACAACCAGGTAAAAGGTTCTAATGGTATTAATACATAAAGCCGCCGCAAGGAACAAAAGATGCAACACCTCACTCATCCACTCCTTTATTGAATTACGAAAATTATAGGAAGCCTTTGCCATGGCAAACTTGATGTCGTCTCCTATTCCTTCGATCCATCCTTCATCTGAAGGATCTTCGCCGGGATGGGTATAACGATACCATTTGTCCTGATCACCCGATCCACTTTCTCCTACATACATCTGCCAAACATCCGTTTGCTTTATAGCCTCTTCTTTCTGTTTCAACAAAAGGGCAATCGCCTTATCGGAATTATTTACCATGGCTGATGTAGCTGTAACCGTTGGGCTCATTACCGCGTTAATCATTGAGATTACAGAAGGAAAGATCAAAACCGCAAAACCTATTACAAAAGGCCTGAAGAGAGGATAAAAATCTACCGGCTCTGCTCTTGAAATGTGGCCCCATACCCTGGAAGCAATATACCACATGGCAGCAAAGCCGGCGAGTCCCCGGCCAACACCAATTAAGCCGGAACATAAAGGCATCATTTCATCATATAGCTGTGCAAGCACTTTCTGAAGGCCTCCAACTTCACTTGAAATTCCCTGGGCCAGCAGGTATTGCGGAAGTAAGAGTATTACAGTTAGAAGAATTATGGTTTTAATCTTTTTCATTGCTTAACATCATACAACAGGTTCATCATTAAAATATCATTATGATCTTTTGCTCTCTGCAAAGCAAGAATCTTCGTATGGTTATTAAAGTGGCGGAGAAACGTAAGTTCATCTGAAGTTTCTTTCCATATATCGTCGATTGAACTAAGCCTTTCATTGTCGGTCATCCGAAATTTATTGGCAGTTATCACGCTTGCGAGGTCATCGAGATTTTGCAACGAACGCTTGAACAGGTTTGAATAGACTTTACTGATATATGCCAACTCTCCTGTTGAAAATTGCCTGCTTAATTTAAACTGCTTAAGTGCTGCCTTGTATTCTGATACAATGTGAATTTGCGCCTGAATTATATCGGTAATCCTTTGGTACTTTCTTACTGTGGGACTTACTTGTAGTAGACTATTTAGAAAAAGATCGTGCAGCTTGAAATTGCCTTCAGAAATATTTTTTATCGTATTGTACCCTCCCGAAAGAATTTCATATCCTTTCTTCATGTCAGTTAGAATACTTTTCAGCTGGGCGAGCTTTTCAACATCGAGCAGTAGCTGCTTTGCTTCCTGGGTCTGGGCAAAACTGCTGCCTGAAAAAATTATCATAACGAATAAACCCAATACACACTTTTTCATTCTCACTTTATTATTTCGTAATAATTACCTATTTACCAAATAAGTTTCCATCTGCATTAACATCATTTTGATCCTTTATTCGCTGAAGCATCATCTTGCTGTTAGCATTCGCAAAATCCTGCACAAAAAGCCAACGGTCCTGCATTTGATCAAAGAGCATATCAATATTTTGAATGCGTTCATTATCTTTCATTTCTACCATACCATCCGTAGTAACAGCAATCAATTGGTCAATAATTTCAGTACAACCTTGGAGAAGATCATCAAACACTTTCCCCAGGTAAATAATTTCATTGTTGTTAAACTCCCCACTTCTTTGAATATCTATTCTCTGTTTTTGGGATTTCTTTACAATTGAAATTTGCATTGAAACAATGCCTGCTATTTTCGTGTATGCCTTAACGTTTGGATTTACTTTTGCCAGTGAAGAAAAATAATTTGAATGAAGTGCAAAATCTCCTTTCTTTATATTTCCTATCGTAGCTAATCCTGATTTTGCTATCGCATAACCTTTTTTAGCTACTACTGCATATGCTTTTAATGCTGCTATCTGGTCGCCCAGATATTGAATCTGAGTCTTTTTCTGCTGGAACCATTCAGCCAATGTCTGGGCCGAACCAACATGAAACAACAACATAACTAATATGGTTAAACGCACTTTTTTCATTGTAATCCATATAATTGTTTTACAACACTGATATCATTCTGATCTTTCGATCGCTGAAGCGATACCCCAATATTTTGAGAATTAAACTGCCTTAGGTCATCTAAATTCTTTTGCATAGCAACTGCTGTACTGCTTATAATTTCGAGACGATTTGCATCTGACATTTGTGTCATAAATGAATTGATGACAAGATCAAGCCGGCTTATATTTTCCAGGCTTTGAGAAAGAATTCCTGTGTACACTTTACCGATATAGGTCAATTCATCAGAATTGAAATGCCCATCCTGTCTCACTCCGTTCCATGCTAAATGGTACTCTTTTACCAATGAAGCTTCCTCGTTAATAATCTCTTTAATGCGGTGGTAGGTAGAAACAGCTTCTTTCACTTTCCACAATTCGTCAAAATAATTCTGGTAAAGATCTTTTTGCTTTTGTACCCAATCACTAATTTCCTTAAGCTTAAGTTTTGACATTTTGTTTTCAACCACTTTCTGGGCATTTTGTAACCAAATAGTTTTTGTCTGCAATCGCTGAATTTTCAGATCAACAGCTACAATTACTTTTTTAATTCCTTCTTTAATAATTTGGGCGATGGGCAGTTGTGCATTCGTATTTGACGATAACCAAACAAAAGCAATACTCATTAAAATCTTCTTCACCTTTCATTAATTTGTTAGAACAAAAATCACAATGATTGAAATAAGGTTATTACAATTATAGGAGCAAGAATTATGAGAAAGGGATTAAAAAGACCTGCCGGAATTTTAGTGTCAGCAGTGTAGAAAAGCCAACTTATTCGACTTTGAATAGTGATAGTGAGGTCCTCTTTCCAAGCCTTTTGCTTCAAAGGGAAAATTCTTCATTGACACTTATCAGGAACCTATTTCAAAAGTGGGTGGTTTCTTATCAAGGTTGTAGATTCCGAACCATGTTGACCCACCGTTCCGATTTATGTTGACCCACCATTCCGGTGATGTTGACCCACCCTCTTTTGGAACAAAACTATACGGCATATTTTGTTGCCATTTGATTTTATTCCGGGATATTGACCCA
>DASTXM010000051.1:0-4126 GCA_035765495.1 Hanamia sp. | reverse complement strand
GTGAAGAGTACGGAATCATTACATTTTTAAAATCAATTGAACCTTTTTTAAAAAACAGGTAAATACTTTTTCCGATAAGAAATGCTTTGGGGTATTTCAATTTTTTTTCAACTGAAGTGTTTACATCCTGAATGGTGCCTGTTTTGGATAGAATGAAAACCATTTCTGATATAGAATTGAAAATGTTGTTGAAATAATTTTTGGAAATCGTAGCTGCATTTAATTCCTCGCCTAGCATATTTATGCCATTGCTGATAGCGTCAAGTTCATCTTTGCTGGCGGATATTTTTATACGTTTATTAAAGTTGCCGAGTGAATATTCTATTATTCTCGCATTGATTTCATTTAAACGTTTGTCCATGGACGTTAGTTAATCAGTGACAAATTGTTGAAGCCATTTTTCTGCACGGGAGGTATTAGAAAAAATTTTTACCGGGATTCGGGCGCGGTTTACGATCAGAAAAAAGTTTCCCATTGATTTTGTAAAAGGGGAGTTGACAATAATTGCAGTAGCCGACAAGCCTTCTGTTCCCTTTTCGGATGCCAGAAATTCACGGGCAGGTTTGTCTATACTTGTTACTCCATGGCTGATAATCATGGCAGGTAATTTTTTCCCCTTGGTAAAGGATATTCTTTGTTGAACTATTTGTTGGGCCACCTCAAGATTAATAATCAAATTCTTTTTGTAAGTCCCGATCAATATTTTATCCTTAATTACCAGGTGTACCAAAGGACTGTCAAACTCCATCGAATAAAAGTAAAATTAATTTTCTTAAAAACCTATACGTCTTTATACGTATGAAAAATACGTAGTCCTTATTTTTAAAAATCAGTTTTTGTGCTGAGATTTCATGAGTAATAAAATTTCAAGTTTGGGAATAATTATTCACCAAATATTTTATTATGAGCAAGACCAATTCATTTTACGATACTGTTGATCAGATCGTAACCTATGGCATTGAAAAAAAGATACTTCATTTATTTACTGAAGATGTGCCATTTGAAGGAACAAAAATAATGATTAACGGGAAGCAGGTTTTAAATTTTGGATCCTGCAGCTACCTGGGTTTAGAGTTTGATGAGAGATTGAAAGAAGGTGCGATCAAAGCCATTAAAAAATATGGGACACAGTTTTCTGAATCGAGGGCTTATGTTTCTGTTGGTAGTTATAAGGAGCTTGAGATTCTTCTTGAAAAAATCTTTGAAGCATATTGTGTAATAACGCCTACCACAACGCTTGGGCATATTGCCAACATTCCTGTATTGGTGGATGATGACGATGCCGTGATTATGGATCAGCAGGTTCATAACTCGGTGCAGACCGCGGTACAAATTGTGAAAGCCAGGGGAGTGCATATTGAGTTGGTGAGACATAACAGGATGGATTTGCTGGAGGAAAGGATTAAAGAATTGAGGCAGAAGCATAAAAAGATCTGGTACATGGCTGATGGAATCTATTCAATGTTTGGAGATTGTAGTCCGGTTGAGAAGATCTATGAATTTTTGGAGCGGTATCCTGAGTTTTATTATTATGTTGATGACGCTCATGGAATGAGCATTCATGGCAAGCATGGTAGAGGTTTTGTTTTAAGCAATCATAGGATTCATTCCAGGATGATGATGGTTACTTCATTAAACAAAGCCTTTGCCTCCGGAGGTGGAGTAATGGTTTATGGAGATAAGGAATGGGCAAGGAAAGTAGGGACAGTAGGAGGGCCGTTGTTAAGTTCCGGGCCTATGCAACCTTCAGGGATTGGAGCCGCTATTGCCGCAGCAAAGATTCATCTGAGTGATGAGATTATTGAAATGCAGGAGAGGTTACAGGATAATATCCAGTTCACTCTTTTGCTGTTGAAAAAATATAAGCTACCTCTTATTTCCAAAGCAGGTGCGGCGATATTTTTTGTTGGCGTTAGTTTACCCAAGCTGGGCCACAATATTGTGCGAAGGATGCTTGACGCCGGTTATTATGTAAACCTTGGAGTGTTTCCAACAGTACCGATGAAGCAGACGGGTATTCGTTTTACCATTACAAGGCTGCACACCTTTAAGGAGATTGAAAGTATGATTACAAAGCTTGCTGAAATTTTTCCTTTAGCGATGGTTGAAGAAAACGTCACGCTCCAGGATATTTATAAAGCTTTCAGGATCGCCATGCCTGAAGAATCATTGTTAGTTGACCGGGAAAACAGTCTTATAAAAACCACGGGTTCATTAACAGTGGAGCACTTCAAAACCATTCATGATATTGATCAACAAATCTGGGATAAGCTTTTTGAGGGAAAAGGCACTTTTGATTGGGGTGGATTAGATGTTCTGGAAAGAGCCTTTAAGGGTAATTCTCTTCCTGAAGATAATTGGCTATTTGATTACCTGTTGGTAAAAGATTTAAAGGGTAATGTTATTGCAGCTACTTTTTTTACCACTGGATTATGGAAGGATGATATGCTTTCACCTGCCGGCATTTCCGAGCAGGTTGAAGCAAAAAGAAAAACGGATTCTTATTATTTAACAGGAAAAGTGATTTGTGCAGGATCCCTGATTACGGAAGGCGAGCATTTGTATATCGATTATCAATCTTCTCAGTGGAAAGAGGCGATGCAATTATTAATTGAAAAAGCCTACTCGTTACAGGATCTTTATGAGGCAAACCATATTGTTTTCAGAGATTTTCATGGCATTCATCATGAGTTGGATAACCTGCTGGCAGACAATGGTTTTTTCAGATTGACCATGCCGGATTCGCATGTAATAGAAGGAATGGAATGGAAAACCAGTGAGGAATTTTATCACACCCTTTCCATTAATTCAAGAAATCATTTGCGCAAAAAAGTATTGCGGCATAAGGATCAGTTTGATATTGATATTATAGAAGGGAAGGTGCCACAAAAGACGCTTGATTATTGGTACAGGCTTTATTTGAATGTAAAGGAAAAGGGTCTTGAGTTAAACACATTCGCTTTACCGAGGAAACTTTTTAAAGCAATAAGTGAGGATCATAATTGGGAGGTAATACAACTGCATTTAAAAGACAGGTATGCTCAAGAGTTGCCATGCTGCGTTATATTTTGTTATAAATCCGGGCGAGCATACATCCCTATGATCATCGGTATGGACTATACCTTCAACGCTAAGTTTGGAATTTACAGGCAGGCTTTGTACCAGGTAGTGCTCAGGGCCAGGCAATTGGGGATGGAGAAGATATTGCTCGGATTTTCAGCAACCATTGAAAAGAAAAAAATAGGTGCCAGGGTGGTTCCCACATTTGCGTATATGCATGCCCGTGATACTTTTCAGCTGGAAGTGCTTTCTTCAATTTCTAAAGTTTCTGCAGCCAGTAATTAGGAGAAGTGATAAATATTACAAGAGTGGAATATTGTCGGTTTTCACTTAAAGGACGCTTGCGTCTACTTGATCTGTTTGGGGAGCTTGTTTTTGAAAAGATTACTCCAAATAGGGAGATGGGTGTTTTTAAATTAAATGATTTTTATGTTGCTGTAATAAAGGATCTGGAGATGAATTCTGTGATTGAAGCAAGTCCTTTATGGACTGTTGATCAGTTGCAATTTTATTTTTCTCAATAAGAAAAATTGATTTTAAAGTTTGAACATTAAATGAAAATATAGTTATGGAAAAGAAAGAAAGCAAAAGGTACCTTCATGTATGTCCTCCAACAGTTGTCAGATCTGTTTTCAGTGCAAGGGAGCTAATCAATTCGGATGTAAGCAATCACATTTTATTAAAAGAGCTGGCCCATCGTTCCGGAACTAATGAATGTACTTTAAAGAGAGGATTTAAGCATTTATTCAAAACCAGTATCTACCAGTATTTGCTTAAAAAAAGAATGCGATATGCCAAGCGTTTACTTCAGTCGACAGACATGAAAGAAAGAGAGATAGCGATAATTTGTGGCTATGAAAGCCTTTCTGCTTTTGTTACTACTTTCAGAAGATACTATGGTGTAAGACCTCGTCAATTAAGGATTTAAATTCAATTCTTTTCAAGAATTAAAATAGTGCAGCTAAGTGATTATGATATTGATTGTATTAAAAATGTAAAATTAATTATTGATGGTCATCTGGAAAGCCATTACAGTATTGAGTTTTTAGCGGCTAAAGTAAATATT
>DASTXM010000050.1:0-11425 GCA_035765495.1 Hanamia sp. | reverse complement strand
TGCAATATTATTTGTATTAATCCATTTATAATTTCTTGGGCCACCTACATAATCAAAGTGATAGTAAATTCCATAGCCGCCGCTTCGTGGCTTCGCATCCGGCTTTGGAAGCCTCCGAAGGTTTCCCCAGTTATCATCGCTAAAGAGTAATGTAACATCGTCGGGTACACGCATTCCCTGGTCGTAATAATCCTGCACTTCTTTATACAATGCCCAATCCTGCGGTGTTTCAGAAGCCGGTTTGCCCGTAACTTCTTCGATGATCTTTCTTTGATTAGCAACAATATTTTCCAGTAAACCGATTGCTGTTCCCTGCGTCATCGGCATATCGCCATCGCCACGCATTCCAATGGTGACAATGCTTTCATGATGATCCATGTTTTCAATTCCCTTTTTCCAGAAGGAGTCCAATTCATTTTTATTTGTGGCATAATTCCAGGCTCCTTTTCCATAACGCTTCCATTCCTGTTGTGCGCGCATCATCGGTTCGTGGTGTGAAGTGCCCATCACAATTCCGTATTTATTTGCAAGGATGGCATTCAACGTATCATCATCATTGAATGCATTTCCCCACATCGCAGGCCACAGATAATTTGCTTTTAATCTCAATAAAAGTTCAAACACTTTTTCATATACATGATGATTTACGCCGCCAAATTTTTCCCTCGTCCAGCCGGAAAACGCAGGCGCTTCATCATTAATAAAAATGCCGCGGTATTTGACCAAAGGATGATCGCGGAGAAAAATATTTTTCGTTACATAAATTTCTTTTTTCTTCTTTACAGGAACATCTGCCCACCAATACCACGGCGAAACGCCAATCTCTTTTGACATTTCAAAAACGCCATAAGCCGTTCCTCTTTTATCGCTTCCGGCAATCACAAAAGCTTTATCAATTCCTTTAAAAGGATTTTTTACAATTTGTATCTGATATGCTTCCGATTTATTTTTTATAGAATCAACATTTATTTTTTTTGATTCAATTAATTGCTGAATTAATGTGGATCCTTTGATTGAACCAACGAGAATAATTTGATATGCTTTGGAAGGAAGTTGATTCTCGGTTGAAGGCTTTTTGCCACTGACCATTTCTACATCATTTTGAAAAAGAGAAACTGCTTTTTGAACAAGCCAGTCATCATTTTTATCAGTATAAATGGTAGTTGCGGTTTGCGAAACAATTGGGAAATTTCCGGTTTCATTTTTGTCAGAAATAAAATTTTGTGCAGATAAATTTTTTGTGAGAAAAATAATGGAGCATAAAATAAATACTCTTTTCATCCTGCTTTTTTTTAAAATTAAAAATGAAAAAACCGTTTAAAACTTCGTTTACTATAAAATCAAAATCCGATTGAATTGCCACCATCTACCGGCAGCACCACTCCTGTTATATAAGACGATTCTGAACTGGCTAAAAACAACGCTGCATCTCCAATTGTTGAAGGAGCACCCAATTCGCCCATTGGCGTTCTTGATAAAACTTTGTTCTTTCTTTCCGGATCGTTGTTCAGTGCTTTTGCGGACATGTCTGTTGCGATAAATCCTGGCGCGATACAGTTTACGCGGATTCCTTTTGGTGAAAGTTCTACCGCCATTGCGCGAGTCATCGCTTCAATCGCGCCTTTGGATGCAGAGTACGCAATCACTTTTGGCAAACCATATTGCGAAGCCATCGAACTGATATTGACAATACTTCCACTTTTATTTTCAATCATATTTTTTACTACTTCCCGCGAGATTGTAAAAATGGATTGCACATTGGTGTGAATGATTTTTTCAAAATCTTCATCGGTTACTTCGGTAAATTCTTTTTTCAAATTGATGCCTGCATTGTTCACCAAAATATCAATCCGCAAATATTTTTCAACCAGCTTTTTTATGAAATCCGGAATGGCAGAAAGATTATTGAGGTCGAATGATATCGCTTCACAAAGCGCTCCCAGCTTGCTCTTGGCAGATTGCAATTTTTCTTCATTGCGCCCGATGATAATGGTGGTAATATTATTTTTTACAAATTTTTCTGCTATCGCAAAACCAATTCCTGATGCGCCGCCGGTGACGACGGCCACTTTTTTTTCATTTTTTTTCATTTGTATTTATTTCTGTTTTTAAAAACCTTTCTGAAAAAAATAATGCGATAATTAAAATGCGATAATTAAATAACCGGTTTCTTTTTTAAAGAAGATTGCCTGATAATTAAATTAGACCTGATAATAATCGTGTTTGTATTTTGAATGTTGCCAATTCCTTTTAAATGATTGACCAGGTTGCGCGCCGCCACTTCTCCCACATCAATTCCCGGATAATTCACCGTTGTCAAAGCGGGTTCAACCAAGGTGCACACCACATCATTATTAAATCCGACAATTGCTATATCTTCAGGAATCGTGATGCCATTTTCTTTGAGCGTGCGCATGCAAACCGCAGCTACGAAATCATTCGTAATGAAAGCTGCATCCGGCAAAGGATCCATTTTCAACATTTGCATAGACGATTCTATTCCCGCTCTTTCCGAAAGATCATTGATGATCAATAAATTTTCATCGTATGGAATTCCATTGTCAAACAAAGCATCCCTGTAGCCTTTAAACCTGTCTGAATACACATTCCGTTTCAGGCTTGAAGTGATGTGTACAATTCTTTTGCAACCTTGTTCAATCAGATGTTGTGTTGCCTGGTAGCCACATTTATAATTGTCAATCACAACCACAGTATTATTTCCTTCCTGTTCCACGCGGTCAAAAAATATGACCGGCACACCTTTGTCTTTAAATACTTTAAAATGGTCCAGGTTTTTGGTATCAAAAGCAAGAGATGCAATCAATCCATCCACCCTTTTTTCAAAAAGATTTTTTGCATTCGCTACTTCTTTCTGATAGCTCTCAGAAGAATGCGCAATGATGAGGTCGTAACCCGCTTCAGCAGTCACTTTTTCCACTCCCGCCAAAACGGAGTTGATGAAATTACTATTGAGTTTTGGCACCAGCATTCCAATCGTGTTTGTATGTTGAATGCGCAGGTTTCTGGCAAAGTGATTGGTGCGATAACCCATTTGATCCGCCAAATCAAAAATCTTCTTTTTTGTTCGTTTGTTGACAACCGGATCATTTTTTAAAGCACGGCTCACCGTAGCGATAGAAATACTCAGCGCTGAAGCAATATCATAAATAGTAACTTCTTTGTCTTTCATAATTTAATTTTTCATCAGTGGAATTTAAAATTAAATTAATGCCTTTTTTATTCTTTTTCTGAGCTCACATCTTTTTTTAACGAAGATTTCCTGATAATTAAATTTGACCTGATAATAATTGTGTTTGTGTTTTGGATATTTCCAATTCCTTTTAAATGATTAACGAGGTTTCGCGCAGCCACTTCTCCCACATCAATGCCGGGATAATTGATAGTCGTCAATGAAGGCTCTACGAGTGTACAAATGGCGTCATTATTAAATCCTACAATGGCAATATCGTGAGGAATCCTGATGCCGTTTTCTTTTAAAGTGCGCATGCAAACGGCCGCTACGAAATCATTCGTAATGAAAGCCGCGTCCGGCAAAGGATCCATTTTTAATATTTGCATTGCTGATTCAATTCCTGCTTTTTCCGAAAGATCGTTGATGAACAATAAATTTTCATCGTAGGCAATTCCATTATCAAACAATGCATCTTTGTATCCTTTGAATCTTTGAGAATAAACATTTCGTTTCAGATTGGAAGTGATGTGCACAATCCTGTTGCAACCTTGTTCAATCAAATGTTGCGTCGCCTGGTAGCCGCATTTATAGTTATCGATTACCACTACGGTATTATTTCCTTCCTGCTCCACGCGGTCAAAAAATATAACCGGTACACCTTTGTCTTTAAATACTTTAAAATGGTCGAGATTTTTTGAATCAAAAGAAAGAGAAGCAATCAACCCATCCACTCTTTTTTCAAAAAGATTTTTAGCATTCGCTACCTCTTTAATATAGCTTTCAGAAGAATGCGCAATGATGAGATCATAACCGGCTTCAGTCGTTACTTTTTCTACACCTGCCAGCACAGAGTTGATAAAATTACTATTCAATTCATGAACAATGATGCCAATCGTATTTGTATGCTGCGAACGAAGATTGCGCGCGAAATGATTCGTGCGGTATTCCATCTTTTCTGCTAAATCAAAAATCTTCTTTTTTGTTTGTTTACTGACAACAGGATCGTTTTTTAACGCACGGCTAACAGTAGCAATAGAAAGATTTAAGGCAGAGGCAAGATCGTAAATGGTAACTTCTTTATCTTTTGACATTACAATCGTTTACATGATTTGATAATGTGTGTAAAACTAAATAAAAAAAATATTCTTTAGAAAAAAAATGTAATCGTTTACATTTTTGAAAAAAAATCCCTACTTTAGTCGTGCGAAAGATGAAAAAAATGAATTTTTACATCAACTCATTTTCTCTTCATCAAATGAATGCCGTTACCGGCAAGTGTTTCAGAAGAATTAATTGTTGCTTTCATAGACTTATTTGCAGGTTATTTACGACGAAACTCAAAAATAATTTTGCAAAAGCTAACCTTTCACCAATTGAATTGAGAAAAGTGTGCTTTTCTCATTAGAATAAATTTTACGGTTTTTTTGAACATAACTGTTTTTAGGACAAGACAATTTTAAAAACAGCAAGAAGGATTTAAGATTTTTTAAAAAAAATATCACCCGGTTTCTTAAACTTTTAAAATTTAAAACTGCGCTCTCATGAAAGGTTTACAAAAACAAGACTTGAGTCTTCACACTTGCAAAAGGTGGCAAACAAAGCTGCCACTCTTTATCTTACTCTTTTTTCTGATTCCCTTTCCAGGATTTTCACAAACAATAAATGTGAAGGGAAAAGTTGTTGATCAAACCAGCCAGCCGTTGATCGGTGCTTCGGTAGTGGTAAAAGGCGAAAACTCCGGCGTCAGCACGAATAATAATGGTGAATTTGAAATCAAAGCGCCGCAAAACAGTACGCTGCTGATCTCTTCTGTTGGCTTTACGGATCAGGAAGTGAAAGTAAATGGAAATGAATTTTTGAATGTAACAATGAACCGCTCCGTTACGGGCTTGAATGAGGTTGTTGTTATTGGTTATGGTTCGCAACGAAAAGAAGCGATCACGGGCTCGGTTTCGTCGATTAGTGGACAAAAACTGAATGAGATTCCTTCATCGAATATTTCAAGTGCTTTGCAGGGCCGTTTGCCGGGAGTACAAATCTCACAAACTTCCACTCAGCCTGGTGCTCCGATGCAGATCCTGATTCGCGGGCAGCGTTCCATATCTGCCAGCAATGCTCCGCTGATTGTACTTGATGGAATTCCTTTTTCCGGTTCATTCAGCGATATCGATCCGGCAAACGTGAAGAGTATCAGTGTGCTGAAAGATGCTTCTGCGACTGCAATTTATGGATCCCGTGGTGCAAATGGTGTTATATTGATAACAACTAACAAAGGCGCGATGGGCCAAAAACCGAGAATAAGTTACAACGGTTATTATGGCATTCACAAGTTGTGGGCGCCTTTCCCGATGATGAATGGCGTAGAACTGGATAGCCTTCGTGCCAGGGCCGGTAAGTATACGTTGGGTGCGGGTGAGGCACATGGCACCAATACCGATTGGCAAAAATTGTTTTACAGGCCGTCGTCTCCGGTAACGAATCAAAATGTGGATGTTTCCGGTGGTTCTGATAAAGGAAGTTACCATTTTGCTTTAGGTTATTATGATGATCAATCCTTAATTCCTACACAGGATTTCAAACGTTTTTCTTTGAATACATCCATCGATCAGGGCATCGGTAAATACATTCGTGTAGGCTTCGCAAGCAATACCGATTATAATATATCGAATGGTTCGCAGGTTGGATTGTATAATATTTTGAGCATGTCACCGCTGGCAAGTCCATATAATGCGGATGGCTCATTGAAACAAAGCATCCAAATGCCTTTGGATAATTCGTGGAATGAAACAAGATATATTGTCGACAGCCTAAAAGATCAATGGCTAAACCCGATAAAAACACTTGGTACCTTTAATAATATTTATGGAGAAATAAATATTCCCGGAGTTAAAGGTTTGAAATACCGCGTGAATGTTGGTTTGAATTATAGTACGGTTGACAATGGCAGTTATACCGGAACCGGCATCACCAGCACCAATGCTACCACTCCTTCTGTGGCTACTGTGATCCATTCTGTTTCATTGACGAAAACCATAGAAAACCTCCTTACTTATGACCGGTATTTTGGTGAAAAGAATCATTTGAATTTGACTGGGCTTTATTCTGCTGAGCAGGATACTTACACCAGTTCGAATGTTTCCGTACAGGGAATTCCAAATGACCAATTTCAATTCTATAATCTCGGACAGGCACTTGGACAAACGACGATCAATCCAAACAACCAGATATATAATCAAAATGGATTGGAATCATGGATGGGACGAGCGATTTATGAATACGACAATAAATATATGTTGACAGCGATTGTCCGTTCTGATGGTTCGTCAATTCTTGCGCCCGGTCATCAATGGCATACGTATCCTGCAATTTCTGCCGGGTGGAATATTGCCAATGAATCCTTTATGAGAGGCATCTCGTTGATTAATGAATTAAAGTTGCGCGTTGGTTATGGCCAGACTTCCAACCAGGCAGTAGCTCCTTATTCCACGTTGGGAAGGTTGAGTACCATGCCTTATAATTTTGGGCCTACAAATGATGTGGTAGGTTATTATGTATCATCGTTGCCAAATCCAAATTTGGGGTGGGAGTATTCCAAAACATGGAATTACGGTTTGGACTTCTCACTGCTGAAAAATCGCCTCTCAGGAACTGTTGAATATTATATAACTAAAACAAATGATCTTCTTCTCGGTGTTGCATTACCAGCAACAACTGGTGTGGGCAGCTATACAGCCAATATCGGAAATACGGAGAATAAAGGATGGGAGGCATCATTGAACGGAGTGATCCTGGATAACGATAATGGTTGGACATGGACTGCAGGTGTGAATTTTTATAGCAATAAAAACAAACTCGTATCGCTCGCATCTGGCCAAACACAGAATATTGGAAACCTCTGGTTCGTCGGTCATCCCCTGAATGTGATTTATGATTACAAAAAGATCGGCTTGTGGCAGGCAAAAGATGCAAACATCGATATTTTGGAACCCGGTGGGAATGTAGGGATGATAAAGGTGCAATACACCGGCGATTATCAAAATGGTGTTCCTACAAGAGCTATCGGTCCTGCTGACCAACAAATTATGGATATGGATCCTAAATTCCAGGGCGGTTTCAACACTACCGTTGCTTATAAAGGATTCGATTTCACTGCTGTTGGACTCTTCCAAAATGGTGGCATACTTGTAAGCACATTATATTCCTCATCAGGTTATCTTAATTTATTGACAGGACGTAGAAATAATGTAAAAGTGAATTATTGGACACCAACCAATACCAATGCAACTTATCCTAATCCTGCAGGAGTGTTGAGCGGGGATAATCCAAAATATGGAAGCACACTTGGTTATTTCAATGCATCTTACCTGAAAGTGCAAACCTTGTCACTTGGTTACAACTTTTCAAATATGGGTTGGTTAAAAAATTCTGGTATCAACAGGCTGCACCTTTACTTCCTTGTGCAGAATCCATTTGTAATGTTCTCTCCCTATTACAAACAAACAGGAATGGATCCGCAAACCAATTCGTACGGTGATCAGAATGCGGCGGTAACAAGCACTTATCCACATCGTATTTTGACAGTTGGTACAAACACACCGGAAACACGAAACTATATTCTTGGACTTAACCTGACCTTTTAAATTGATATAATCATGAAAAGAATCAATAAAAATTATTTCAGCTTATTAGCAATAGCAGCAGTTTCGCTAATTTTTGCGTCCTGCTCGAAAATCCTGCAGGAAACACCGCGTAGCGTTTATACGCCTGATTTTTTCAAAACAGAAGCAGGTGTAACCGGAGGAATCACCTCATTGTATGCAAACCTGCGCAACATTTATGGAAATGCATATTACTACAACACAGGTGAAACCGGAACGGATGAAGTAACCTACGCACAAAGCGCTGATCAGAATTTCCTGGTGATGGATCTCTCAGGCCAGGGCGATATTACTTCACAAACAAGCCGTTCAGATGTGTTATGGAACAATTCATTCGGTGCAATTAATACAGCGAGCGGTGTAATTCAAAACGGAACAGCCGCCAATGTTTCACCCGCGCTTGTTGCAGAAGCACGTTTCTTTCGGGCATTTTATTATTTCCAGTTGGTTCAAACTTTTGGCGGAGTTCCATTGGATTTGGGTTCAGGAATATTAAAGTTTAATACAAATCCGGTAGCTCTTTCTACACGAAATACAGTTCCTGAGGTTTATACCAAAGCAATCTTCCCTGACCTTGACACAGCAATCATGGATCTGCCAGTAAATCCACGCGTAATTGGTGGTGTAACAAAAACCGTTGCACGATTGTATTTAGCGAAGGCAGCACTTACATATGCGTGGTGGTTGAAAAATCCAAACAATATTCCAACATATCCGGCAGCGGACCGAAAGGATCCGAACGGGAAAGATGCCGCTTATTATTTCCAGGAGGCTTACGATACTGCAACTGCTGCTATCAACGACCCCGGCCCGTATGGTTTGATGCCTACTTTTTATGATCTGCACAATGGCGCAAACGATCGCAATAAAGAAGAGCTTTTGTATGCTGATCACACACAATTGAATGAGCTTTCAAACGGAGCAAGTCTTACTTATGGTAATGGTGGCGGACAGGATAATTTTGCAGGCTGGATGATGACCTGGAATTATACGGTGTTAAGAAGTAGCACTTCCAGTTCAAACTGGAGCCCGGTAAGTTCTGTTCAGCGTGCTGCCACTCAACCGCTCGGTCGCCCATGGACTCGTATGGCGCCCACGATTGGAGCGATTATGAACACTTTTGCAGATAAGACCAACGATTCACGCTATGATGGAACTTTTGTAACCACTTATCGCGGCAATTGGAATCTGGCCGGAACCGGCGTTAATCAAACTACTTTATACAACGCAAATAATTTACCTATCAATCCCGGCGATGCGGTACTCACATTTCTTGACGAACCAAATGCTGCGATCAGCTATCCAAGCGGACAAGGAAACAGCAATATCGGAGCAGGTACTTTACCAGGAAATTCAAGCTTTGTGATCGGGCCTGATGGAATCAGCAGGGTAGTTTATCCGGGTCTTTGGAAACTGGGTGAATATCGCACTGACAACAACGGAACTCTGGGACAGCCAAATGCTGCGAGCACACGTCCTTTTGTAATCGCTTATTTCTCCGAATTCTATTTTGTTGCAGCAGAAGCAGCGGTGATGGGCGCTACAACCCAGGCAGGACAAAGTGCACGTGATCTGGTGAATGTGATTCGTGCACGTGCCGGCATGTGGAGTTATAGTAACAATGGAAATACTCCTTTGGTGCAGGATAATAGTGCCGCGATGATCGCTGCCACTCCTGCTACGATTACGATTCCTTATCTTTTACAGGAACGTTCCCGCGAATATTTCGGAGATGGCAGGCGCTGGCTCGATCTGGTTCGTACACAAGAGTGGGAAAATCTTGCTTCCTCTTATCAAATAGCCGGTAAAAATTACGGTGATCATACTCCACAAACAATAACCAGGAATATTCAGCCGTATCTTTATCTGCGCCCGATTCCGATTGGCCAGTTGAATAACATGCAAATGAGTACCGCTGATTTGGCAGCTTATCAAAATCCCAACTATCAATAAAATTTGTTTTTGGCTAAAGGAGTGTTTATTTAAGCCGTTTTTTCTCGTAGATGTATGATTGGGGGGGTGAATTTCATCCTCCCTTTCATCTTATAAACAATACTTTTCTCATAAGTTGTATCTTCAAAGTTGCAAAATCAATACAACAAAAGTTCATCTGGGATAAGTATCAACTTACTACAATTCACTAAAGTAGAAAAGCGGGTAAAAAAAGAAATAAGGAAAGTTTTTATTTCTCAATGCATTGTTTGCAAAAACAACTTTGTTTAAAAACGCGCTATTTCATACAAACATTATGACTTAAGCTACTAATTTTAATTATTTGATCATGAAACAAAAAAAACACATAAAACTTCGTTTACTGTTGTTGATAGCAGCAGCTTTTTTTATCACGCCAGGATTTACACAAACACCTGTTATTACATTAAATGTTGCGAAAGCAAATACAAATGTAAGCCCGATGTTGTATGGCCTGATGACCGAAGAAATCAACCATTCTTACGACGGCGGATTGTATGCCGAATTGATTCGCAACAGGATTTTCAAAGATAGCAAAACGGAGCCGGAAGGATGGAGTTTGGTGAAAGATGATCCTTCATCGAAAGCTGAAATAAACTTGATCGGCGCCGAGGAACATGTGCCCAATGATGAACGCAGAAACGCCATCAATGGCGCTATGCAGGCTTGCTTACGTCTTACCGTAGAAAAGGCAGATGGAAGAGTCGGCGTTGCAAATGCCGGTTATTGGGGCATTCCCGTAAAACCTTCAACTACATACAAAGCATCTTTCTACATCAAAGGTACAGACAGAAGTGAACCGCCGCGTTGGCCTTGGGAACCAAAACCGACCACACCGCCGCTTCCGGTAATTGAAAATAACACGCCCGGCCCGATAACAATATCTATCGAAAGTACTGATGGCAAAACGGTTTATGCAAAAGGAACCATCAATCTTGAAAAAAGTATTTATTGGAAAAAATATGAAGTTGATTTGACCACGGCTGCTGACGTGAAACCCACAAAAGATGCACGCGTCGTGATTTCTACTGATAGAGATGGTGTTTATTACTTCAATCTCGTTTCTTTATTTCCTCCAACTTATAAAGATCAACCAAATGGTTTCAGGCCAGACCTGATGCAACTGCTGGTGAATATGAAGCCAAAATTTTTACGTTTTCCCGGAGGAAATTTTTTGGAAGGTCCGAAAATTACTGATGCATTTCCATGGAAAACAACACTCGGCCCGATTGCAAACAGGCCCGGGCACAATGGTTCGTGGGGTTACCGCGCATCTGATGGAATGGGTTTGCTTGAGTTTTTAAAATGGTGTGAAGATATGGCCGCACAGCCGCTTTTAGCAGTTTATGCAGGTTATTCCCTCCATGGAGATCATATTGATGCAGGCCCGCTTTTGAAACCGTATGTGGATGATGCGTTGGACGAAATAGAATATGTGATTGGAGATACGAGCACGTATTGGGGCCGCAAACGGGCAGAGGATGGCCATCCGGAACCGTTTAAATTGAAATATGTAGAAATTGGCAATGAAGATTGGTTTGACAGGAGCAATAGTTATGACGGAAGATTCAATCAATTCAGAAATGCTATTGAAGCAAAGTAT
>DASTXM010000049.1:0-29197 GCA_035765495.1 Hanamia sp. | reverse complement strand
TGGATTTCAGTTCTGGAAAGATTTGCCGAAACAGCATTGTGGTGAAGATGTGCTTGCACAATTAAGAGTAATGAAAAAATATGGAGGATGTGGAATGCTGCCCAGTGGCGCTTTTCACCAGGAGGTGGAAACTTCTATCCAGGACAGAAAAATAAATGCGCCGGAATATTTAAAAATATAAATAATGGTAAAAACGAAAAGTCCATTGGTGACAGTGATAATGCCCACTTTTAACCAGGAAAAATTTTTGCGCAGATCAATAAACTCATTACTGAAACAAACATTAGCTGATTGGGAATTGATCATTGTGAATGACGGCTCTACTGATAACACATTCGATGTGGTCCAGGATTTTTTGGGAGACAAAAGAATTAAATATTTGCAGAACGCTTCCAATAAAGGACTTGGAGCCTCGATCAATAGTGCTTTGGAAATTGCGGAGGGAAAATATATTGCTTATTTACCTTCAGACGATATTTACTATAAAGATCATTTGCAATCACTTTACGAAACATTGCAAATGTATCCATCTGCCTCCCTTGCTTATTCATCTTTTATTTATCATTACAACAGGAAAGGAACAAAGGCTCCGGAAAACGAGTGGTATCAATTGGTACAGGTGATGCACGCAAACAATTCATCCCGTTGGATTAATCGATGCGAACTGGAAAGTGATGATCTCAACAGGCTTTTTTGGAACACGATAAAAGGAACTCACATTCATTCAAATCAACTAACATCTGAATGGACTGATCATCCGCACCAACGACACAAAAAAATGCAGGAGCCTCTTGGCGGAATAAATACTTTTAGATCTTATTACCATGTGCAGGAACCGCTGCGGTTTCATACAAGCCGCGGAAATTTCATTGATGAAAAAACGCGCTTTTTTAATTTCAGGAATAAAAAAAATGATCAGAAAAAGGGTTTGAAAATTCTGTTGGTTGGCGAATTGGCTTATAACGCCGAGCGGATTTTAGCTTTGGAAGAGAAAGGTCATCAACTTTATGGATTGTGGCTCGGTGAACCTTATTGGTACAATTATGTAGGCCCCCTACCCTTCGGCAATGTGATCAATATTCCTTATAAAAATTGGCAAGAAGAGGTAAAAAAAATAAAGCCGGATATTATTTATTCACTGTTGAATTTCCAGGCTGTGCCACTTGCACATGAAGTTTTAAAAGCAAATACCGGCATTCCTTTCGTATGGCATTTTAAGGAAGGACCAATGATCTGCAGGGAAAAGGGAACCTGGAATGAATTGATTGAATTGTATGAACAAGCAGATGGAAAAATTTATTGCAGCCAGGAAATGAAAGCATGGTTCGAAGAATTTATTAAAGTAAATCAAACTTCTTGTTCCCTTGTTCTTGATGGTGATCTTCCCAAAAAAGATTGGTTCACTTCTCCACGTTCATCCCTGCTTTCAGAAAAGGATGGTGCTTTTCATACAGTTGTTCCAGGAAGGCCAATTGGTTTACATCCTTACAATGTAGAAGAATTGGCGAAGGAAAATATTCACCTTCATTTTTATGGGGATTTCACTCATGGACAATGGAAAGAATGGATTGAAAAAAGCCATAAACTGGCGCCGGGATTTTTGCATATTCATTCAAACGTTGACCAGGAAAATTGGGTACAAGAATTCTCGCAATACGATGCAGGATGGCTGCATTTTTTTCAAAGTGAAAATTATGAAGAATTAATCCGCGCTTGTTGGGATGATCTCAATATTCCTGCGAGAATGTCAACACTCGCGCTGGCAGGACTTCCGATGTTGCAGAAAAATAATGAAGGCCACACGGTAGCAATACAATCCCTTTCACAAAAATTGAATCTTGGACTTTTCTTTAATACTATGAATGAGCTGAGACATTTGCTGGAAAATAGAGATTTGATGAACGAAATAAGAAATAATGTCTGGCAACAAAGGCACCTGTTTACATTCGATCATCACGTGGATGAACTTATTGATTTTTTTGAAAAAGTGATTAGCAGAAAAGTTCAGGAAAACCTCAATTCAAAATCACCGTCTGTTCCGATTTTTGCATGACGCCTATCTAGAAGAACAGAAAATAACTAACGACGGGCAATAAATACATTAGCAAATCGTTTTGAAGGTTAGCAATCTTAAAGCTAACTTTTATGAAAATTCTTCTTTCCTTCATTTTGTTTTTCACTTTTTCCATTGTTCATTCACAACAGTTGAAAAATACGGAATGGGTTAAAATACTTGCTACGCGAAAAGATGGAAGCAAAATAAACGATAGGATTCGGCGTGATTTAAAGGTTGAAAACTTATACTTTAAAGACAACACAGTTTTGATTTCTCAGAATCATCAGTACTCTGTTGAAGAAAATTATTCAATTGAAAATGGAATTCTTTCTATTGGTCATTTTATAAAATATCATATTGATACTGCCGGTAATCTTGTTCTTAAACTTTCCGAAATAAATAATCAATTGCCAGACGATGAACTAAATACCTATGGTTTCATTAAAAGCAAGTATCTCTTTGAATATCTTAAAGAAAATAACCAGTTGAAAATTGAAAACGATTCATTAATAAATTGTACTTCTCAGTTTACTCCAACAGCCAAATATGATTTGACGCAGACATTAAAAAGACCTTTCCAGTATGATGGCGATTCGGTTTCTATCAAAGGTTATTTCACAATAAATCAAAAACATAAGATTACCGATATTCATATTGAACACTCAGCTAATATTTCAGCAAAACAATTAACAGCTTTCAACAATGCTATCAAGAAAACTGCCCATTTATGGATCATTCCTTATACACTAAAGCCCTATTCCTTTAAAATGAAATTTTCCTGTTCTTTCAAAAGTAAATACCAATATATCGCAGGGCATGGAGGAGAATTCTATACCTCTCACATCAGGTTTAACAATGATGGCAAAGAAGACCAAACTTCCTTACGTTAGTGGCGAAACTTATTTTCAGCAAACAAACAAAAAATCCTTTTATTTTTTCAATGGAAGAATTGCAACGGTAAGGCGGCTGACGCAAAACATTATTTCATTTTCATCATAAATCCTGATATCCCAAACATGTGTTGATTTGCCCAAATGCAATGGTTTCGCAATCGCATTTACCCTGCCTTCTGTAATACTTCTCAAATGATTGGCATTAATTTCAATGCCCACACAATAAAATTTTTCCTGGTCAATAACCAGGGCAGAAGCAACACTGCCAACAGTTTCAGCCAAAACGCATGAAGCGCCTCCATGCAAAAATCCATAAGGCTGTTGCGTTTTTTCGTTTACCGGCATTGAAAGTTTCAAATAATCTGCTCCAATTTCTTCCCATTGCAAATCGAGAAATTCAGCCATCGTGTTTTTACCGATGTGCTTCAGATCGCTGATCGAAATATTTTTGTGAAACCAGATTGACATTTAAGGTGGATTGGTTTATTGGTTTATTAATTTATTTCTGAATAGTTTATTCGCACAAACTGTTCTAACCTATAATTTATAACTATCCTGGATAAAGCGTCTTTCTTACTGCTTCAGGAAGAAATTCAGAAATATCTCCATTATTGCGAAGTACATCACGAATCAAGGTACTTGCAATGGAAGTATATTTTGGAAGAGTGGTAAGGAAAATGGTTTCTACATTGTGCTTTAGACTGCGGTTCATATCAGCAATCGCCTTTTCATACTCAAAATCATTCACGTAACGGATGCCACGCAAAATAAAATCAGCTCCTACTTCCTTGCAACAATTTACGGTCAGGCCGTCATAAGCAAGAACACCTATCCGTGGTTCATCTTTATAAATTTCGCGGAGCCATTGCAATCTTTGTTCTTCTGAAAACATAGGCTCCTTGTTGCTGTTCCTTCCAAGGCCAATGTATAATTTGTCAAACAAGGGAAGTGCACGATCAATGATGTCGGTATGACCAAGTGTTACCGGATCAAAAGTGCCGGGAAATAAGCAGATTCGTTCCATGAAGATTGTTTGTGGATGAAAAAATTTTAGGCAAAAGATTGTTTGTTGCTCAACAAATACAAAACCGCCATCCTAACAGCCACCCCATTTTCCACCTGTTGCAAAATAATCGATTGTTTGGAATCTGCCACATCGCTATCGATTTCCACGCCACGGTTTATCGGCCCCGGATGAAGAATCACAATCTCCTTATCCAGCCGGTCGAGCAATTTTTTATTAACCCCATATGATTGATTGTATTCTCTTAAAGAAGAAAACAAAACCTGGTTTTGCCTCTCCAATTGAATACGCAAAACATTCGCCACATCGCACCATTGTAAAGCCTTTGCAAGATTGTACTCAACACGGATGTCAAAAGCTTGACCGATGTATTTAGGGATCAGTGTTGGGGGACCTGCCACCATAACTTCAGCACCTGCTTTTTTTAATAAATAAATATTGCTTAGCGCAACTCTTGAATGCATTATATCCCCAATGAGCACAATCTTTTTCCCTTCCAATCTTCCCAACTTTTCTTTTATGGAATATGCATCCAGCAATGCTTGTGTGGGATGTTCATTGATCCCGTCCCCAGCATTTACAATAGCAACAGGAATATGCTTTGCCAAAAAGTGAGGAGCCCCGCTTGCGCTATGTCGCATCACCACCATATCGACTTTCATCGACAAGATATTGTTAACCGTATCCAATAAAGTTTCGCCCTTTGAAACAGAACTTCCGGAAGCAGTAAAATTGAGCGTATCGGCGCTTAATCTTTTTTCAGCAAGTTCAAAGGAAATTCTTGTGCGGGTAGAATTTTCGTAAAATAAATTCACGATCGTGGTATCTCTCAAAGAAGGAACTTTCTTGATCGGCCTTTGTAAAACTTCTTTGAATTCAGTGGCAGTTGAAAGAATTAATTCAATATCCCGGAGTTGTAAATCTTTAATGCCCAGAAGATGTTTGGTGGATAGTTGCATTAAATGTCAAAGCTAAATGAAAAAAAATTATTGCGGCAAAAAAGATCAATAAGAACAAACCTCTAATACAAATTCACTTCTTCTTTATCCCACTCCACTTTTACTTTCTGGGAAATAATAGAATCGATCGATTTACCACAATAATCAGGTTGTATAGGCAATTGGCGACTGTAACGGCGATTGACTAAAACGCACAATTCCACTTTTTTGGGCCGGCCATACGAGAGCAGCGCATCCAAAGCTGCACGAATCGTTCTCCCTGTAAACAAAACATCATCAATGAGGATCACATTTTTATCTTCCAATGAAAACGAAATATCAGTTTGATTAGGCTCATGCAATTCTTTTCGAATGTCATCCCTGTAAAAAGTGATATCCAGTTTACCGTATAAAAATTGATGATGAGGATTGATCTTTTTTAATTGCTGGTATATCTTATCGGCCAAAAAAATTCCTCGAGGTTGCAAACCAATCAGCACTACAGAAGAAAGATCAGGATAATTTTCAATCACCTGGCAAGCCAGCCGTTCGATCGTAATTTGAAGTTGATATTTATTGAGTATGGTTTGCATCCGCCCGCAATGAATTCTTTTAAAATAAAAATCGCTTTTAAATGTTGGTTTGCTGCTGTTCGAAATTAAAATTTTCTCTTCTTATTTTTCATTCAAGAATGGATACCTGTAATCAGTAGCAGGTACAAAAGTCTCTTTGATCGTTCTTGCACTCAACCAGCGATACAAGTTCAAAATACTTCCTGCTTTATCGTTAGTGCCACTTCCTCTTGCTCCGCCAAAAGGTTGCTGTCCCACAACTGCACCGGTCGGTTTATCATTAATGTAAAAATTACCCGCACAATTAACGAGTTTCGTAGTCGCAAGTTCTATTGCATTTCTATCACGTGCAAAAACAGAACCCGTCAACGCATAAGGTGAAGTCGTATCTACAATTTTCAATGTTTCTTCAAATTTATTTTCGTCATAAATATAAATGGTAAGAATCGGCCCAAATAATTCATTACACATCGTAACATATTTCGGATCGGTAACTTCAATAACCGTCGGCTCAACAAAATACCCCTTGCTTTTATCACATTTTCCCCCTACCAAAATTTTTGCTTCCTTATCTTTCTTCACTTGTTTTAAATATCCTTCCAGTTTATCAAAACTTTTTTCATCGATCACCGCATTGATAAAATTAGAAAAATCTTCTACCGTTCCCATTTTCATGGTTTTGATCTCTGCCACCAGTTTCTTTTTCACTTCTGAAGCAATATTTGAAGGAAGGTAAGCGCGTGAGGCAGCAGAACATTTTTGGCCCTGGTATTCAAAAGCACCACGGCAAAGTGCGGCTACCAAAACATCAACAACTGCGCTTTTATGAGCAATTACAAAATCCTTGCCACCCGTTTCTCCAACAATTCTCGGGTAAGATTTATAGGTGTTTGTGTTTTCACCAATATGCTTCCACATGGTGTTGAAAACACCTGTACTTCCTGTAAAATGAATTCCCGCAAAATCAGGGTGATTAAAACATACATCACCAAGCGTCGGTCCATCAACAAAAACCAAATTGATAACACCATCCGGCAAACCGGCTTCTTTTAAAATGCGCATAAACATTTGCGCGCTGTAAACCTGCGTATTGGCACATTTCCAAACCACTACATTGCCACACATCGCAGCAGAAGTTGGCAGGTTGCCTGCAATGGCTGTGAAATTAAATGGAGTAACAGCAAGCACAAATCCTTCAAGCGGACGATATTCCATGCGGTTGTGAATGCCGGCGCTGCTTATTGGTTGCTGACCATAAATTTCATTTAAAAAATGGACATTAAATCGTAGAAAATCAATCAACTCACACGCTGCGTCAATTTCTGCCTGGAAAGGATTTTTACTTTGACCAAGCATCGTTGTTGCACACATTTCCGCACGATATTTAGTTGAAATAAGATCGGCAACTTTCAGGAAAATATTTGCGCGGTTTTCCCAACTCATGGATGCCCATTTTTCTTTTGCTTTCAACGCAGCATTGATTGCTTTTTTTACATCCGAAGATGTTCCATTGTTGTATGTACCTAAAACGAATTTCCTTTCATGTGGCGGACGGATTTCGACTTTGTCATTTGTAAAAACTTCTTCGCCTCCAATGTACATTGGCACATCGATCTTTTTACTTTTAAGATCCTTTAAAGCTTTCTTTAAAAGTGCTCTTTCATTTGTTCCAGGCGCATAACTTAAAACCGGCTCATTTGCCGGCATTGGGTATGAAAAATTTCCAATCTTCATCGTTAATAATTTTTGTCCAACAAGTGTTGGAACAATTAAAGAATAAAATAAAAGGCCGGAGAGAAATCCGGCGCTAAAATTATTTTTTCAAATACATTACTTCCTTAACGAGGTTTACAGTCCTGGGAATATCGGGTAAATAGGCTGCCACCAAATTGGGTGCATAATGCATTGGCGCATCAAGAGAAGTAATTCTTCGTACTGGCGCATCCAAATAATCAAAACCTTCCTTTTGGATCCTGTAAGCCACTTCTGATGAAACAGAAGCAAAAGGCCATTGTTCTTCAACAATCACAAGGCGGTTTGTTTTCTTTACCGATTCGAGAATCGTTTCCCAATCCAATGGACGGATCGTTCTGAGATCAATCACTTCTGCGCTTATATTTTCTTTTTGCAATTCCTCGGCCGCTCCCAGCGCCACTTTCATCATTTTATTAAATGAAACGATCGTTACGTCATTTCCTTCCCGGGCAACTTTTGCCTTTCCGATAGGAATTAAATATTCTTCTTCCGGAATTTCACCCTTGTCGCCATACATCACTTCACTTTCCATAAAAATAACAGGATCATTATCGCGGATAGCACTTTTCAGCAAACCTTTTGCATCGTAAGGATTGCTTACAGAAATCACTTTTAGTCCTGGAATATTTGCATACATCGATTCGTAAGCGGTAGAATGTTGCGCACCTAATTGGCCTGCACTTCCATTTGGTCCGCGAAAAACGATCGGGCAGCCAACTTGACCTCCACTCATTGCCAACATTTTTGAAGCCGTATTTAATATCTGGTCAAGTGCCAAATTTGCAAAGTTCCAGGTCATGAATTCCACTATCGGACGAAGTCCATTCTGAGCAGCACCAACAGCAACTGCAGTGAAACCTAACTCAGCAATCGGAGTATCAATAATTCTTTTCGGCCCAAACTCTTCCAACATTCCCTGGCTCACTTTGTAAGCACCGTTATATTCTGCCACTTCCTCACCCATCAAAAAAACTTTTTCGTCTCTTCTCATCTCTTCCTGCATCGCCTCACGCAATGCTTCTCTAAAAGCAACTTCTTTCATTAATGCAATTATATTTAAAATAGCTTGAAAATTAAATTAAAGGTTTTCAAAAAATGAAACGCAAAATTATCGGTTAAAGGCCAAATTATCAAAAGTAAATGGTTAATTGGAGTTTAGTGCAGAAGGTTTAGTAGTTTAGGTGGTAGAGGGATGTGGCTAAAAAAAAATTTACAATTATTTGTTGATTTACTGAAAACTGAATCATAAAATTAGCTCATTTGGTAATTGGCTCATACGTGATTTGATGTACTTTTGCGCAGATTTTAAAAATTCTAAAACATGCAACTTTCTTCCAACCTATCAAGATTCAGCGAATCGGAAACGATCAAAATGTCAACATTGGCGCGCGAACTTAAAGCGCAGGGAATCAATGTAATCAATCTCAGCCTTGGCGAACCGGATTTCAACACACCTGATCATATTAAGGAAGCGGCTAAAAAAGCCATTGACGAAAATTATAGCCATTACACTCCTGTTTCCGGTTACCCGGAATTGAAGGAAGCAATTTGCAAAAAACTAAAGCGCGATAACGATCTTGATTATAAACCGAACCAAATCGTCGTGAGCACCGGTGCAAAACAATGTATTGCAAACACAATGATGAGCATTTTGAATGACGACGATGAGATCATTATTCCTACTCCTTACTGGGTTTCTTATTCAGAAATTGCACGTTTATGCAGGGCGGAAATTGTGTTTGTAAACGCAACGCCTGAAACGGATTTTAAAATCACTCCTCAGCAATTGGAAAATTCAATCACTGAAAAATCAAGATTGTTCATTTTTTCATCTCCCTGCAATCCTACCGGTTCTGTTTATTCAAAAGATGAATTGGAAGGATTGGCAAAAGTTTTTGAAAAACACCCACAGATCTTTATCATCAGTGATGAAATTTATGAGTACATAAATTATTCGCATGAAAGTGGTAAATATGAAAGCATCGCTCAATTTCCTTCACTAAAAGATCGTGTAATAATTATCAACGGGTTGAGTAAAGGTTTCGCAATGACCGGCTGGCGTTTGGGTTACACTGCCTCACATCCGGAAATAGCCAAAGCATGTGAAAAGATACAGGGACAATTTACAAGCGGCACAAATTCCATCACCCAAAGAGCCGGCATTACCGCACTGGAAGCGCCTTTGACAGCCACAATGGATATGGTAAAACAATTCAAAAAGCGCAAGGAAAGAGTTATGGAACTTTTGAAAGACATGCCGAATTTAAAATGCACAGAGCCTCAGGGCGCATTTTATGTTTTCCCTGATGTGAGATATTATTTTGGCAAAAGTTACGAAGGCGAAGTGATTAATAATTCAGGTGATCTTTGTATGTATCTATTGAATCACGCACATGTTTCAACTGTTTCCGGAGATGCTTTTGGTCAACCGGGCTATATCAGGATCTCTTTTGCAACAAGCATGGAAAATATTGAAGAAGGTTTTAAGAGGATCAAAGGCAGCCTGGATAAGCTTTCCTAAAATTGGATTCAAAATAATTTGTAATGAAAAGATTTCTCGCAATTGTTATTGTAGTTGCCATTATTTTACTTTTATGGTTTTTGTTTTTTAAGCCATCTGGCAAATCAACCGTTATCAAACAATCAACAACAGATACGGTTACCAAAAAACATTCCCCGGAATTTGATAAAGAAATCTCATCGCTCATTGATTCTTACATGGCAATGAAAAATGCATTTGCTAATGGCGACACAAGCGAGATCAAAGCAAAAACCAACCAGTTTATTACGTCAGCCGACAGTGTTCACTTGAATGAATTGCAGGAAAAAGATTCATCATTTTACCTGGCTATTCAACAAAACGTGAGTGACATCAAAGCCAATGCAGCACCGATTTTGCAGGAAAGCAACATTTCAGAAATGAGAAGAGATTTTAGCATGGTTTCTGAAAATGTGTACCCGTTCTTAAAAACTGTTGGATATGAAGGACGAAAGCTTTATTGGCAAAATGATCCAAATGCATTTGGCGAGGACAAACCTGCAAACTGGTTGAGCATTTCATCTCAAGGCAAAAACCCATATGCAGGAAAAAAAGATGCTAATAATTTGCATTCTGTTGAAACGATGGATTCGATTTATGCCAAATAAAAAATTCACGATTTTTATTTCTTTACTGTTTATAGTTTTAATAGACCAATTCGTTTTTTGGTAAAGAATTATTTCCCTGCAATCCACCGGTATGAATGCATAATATTTTTGATCCCACTGGAAAATAATTCTTAGCAATCAATTCATAAACTCCGGCCATCATTTTTCCGGTGTAAACGAAGTCAAGCGGGATGGAATATTTTTCATAAAACCTATTCATAAATGAAATCAGTTCACTTGATTTTTTTGCATATCCCCCAAAATGATAATCGCTGATAAAAGAATATTTTTTGGAAGGATTTACCTGCAATTCTGTAAATCTTTCGGGAACATCTTTCGTGTTTTTTAAAACGCCAAAACCAATAATTTCTATATTTTTATTATTAGCTTCTACAATTCCAGCAAAGGTTGTAGCAGTACCCACAGCCAAACACACATGAGTAACATTTTTGTTCTGGAAATATTCATTAATTAACGAAGCGCCTTGCTTTCCTTTTATTGAAAACCCACCTTCAGGAATTAAAATGTGTTGGCCAAATTCGAATTTCAATTCTTCAATAAAACGCTCATCTAAATTTTTCCATTGAGAACGGCTGACAAATTTCAATTGCATTTCATGCTCACGACAAAATTGTAAAGTGTGTGAAAGTAATTTTGGTTGCTCACCACGAACGATTCCAATCGATTTTATATTCAATCGTTCACACGCAAAAGCAGTAGCAGCAAGGTGGTTAGAATAGGGGCCACCAAAAGTTATCATTGTTTTGTGTTGCGATTCTTGTACTTCTTTCAAAAAATAAATTAGCTTAAAAAGTTTGTTTCCTGAAATAACAGGATGCACTTCATCCAGCCTTAGCATCGAAACATGAACTTCTTTTTCTTCAAAATGCTCATCCTTGATTTGCACAATCGAAGGTTGGTAAAATTCAATCTCTTGAATTATCGTTGTCACAGCAGATTGTGGCATAAATCTTTCTTGCTTATTTTCGCAGCAATATAATTATTAAAAAAAAGTTATAAGTCAATTGCTCTGCAGGTAAATGCGGTAAAGTTAGGCCGGATTTATTTCTCTTGAATAACAATAAAAATTTAAAGATGAAACCAACACTTTTAGTTTTAGCAGCAGGTATGGGAAGCCGCTATGGCGGAATTAAACAAATGGATTCTTTTGGGCCAAATGGCGAAACTATTATCGATTATTCTATTTACGACGCAATTGCAAGTGGTTTTGGAAAAGTTGTTTTTGTGATTCGTGAATCTTTTGCTGATGACTTCAAAAATTTGTTTGAAGCAAAATTAAATGGTAGAGTACAAACCGAATACGTGATTCAGGAATTGAATTCTTACACTGGCGAATTTAATTTACCCGTAGAAAGAACAAAACCCTGGGGAACTGCTCACGCCGTATTGTGTGCAAAAGAGGCGATTAAAGAACCTTTCGCAGTTATTAATGCAGATGATTTTTATGGAAGAGATGCATTCGACAAAGCAGTACAGTTTCTGACTAACGATGTTTCACCTAAAAAATATTGCATCATTGGTTACCAACTTTCAAAAACAATTTCTGAAAATGGAACAGTAAGCCGTGGCGTTTGTGATGTGGATTTTGAGGGAAATTTGCTACACATCAATGAGCGTACAAAGATATTTCCTGAAGGAGGTAAGATTTATTACACCGAAGAGGGTCTTAAGGTTCCTTTGCCTCCAGATACAGTTGTAAGCATGAATTTTTGGGGATTTGATCCAAATGTTTTTGAATATATCCAAAAATTATTTTTTAAATTTTTGCAGGAGTATGGTACCAATCCGAAAGCAGAATTTTTTATTCCAATCATTGGCGATTCATTTATTGCAGAAGGCAAAGGAGAAATAAAAGTTATCCCTACTTCTGCGCAATGGTTTGGTGTAACTTATAAAGAAGATGCACCACAGGTAAAAAGCGAAATCAACAAACTGATCGAACAAGGAATTTATCCTGAACATTTATTTGCAAAGGAAACCGCCAAATAAAAATTAGCAGAAATTTTTCGTTTACTGTAAAAAATAAAGCCGCGAAAAATTCGCGGCTTTATTATATTTCTTATTAAGTAATAAAATTAATTGCCCTTGACTTTATAAACGAAATCTTCCAGCTTCTTGATCTGCTTAACTCTGTCAAGTCCTTTCAAACTATTTTGTGTTGGAGGTTTTATGTAAATGTCTTTTTCTTTTTTAACCTCTTTTAAGGCATCGTAAATATTTTCAGATTTAATAGCAAACACTACTCCGTCTGCATTTGTTTCCTTGCTGCTGATAATACCTATTACTTCCCCATTTTTGTTAATCACAGGCCCACCACTGTTTCCGGGGTTCGCAGAAATGCTGATCTGGTAAGAAGTTGTATCTCCATAATAACCTGATTTGGCACTTAGATAGCCTTCACCATAAACCACCTCTTCGCGCGGATAACCGAGGGTAAAAATTGGTTCTGCCAACTCAGCTGACGACCTTGGAATTGTGTAGGGAATATCTTTCACTGCTTTGAAGGCAGTATCAGCAATTTTTAAAATCGCCAAATCTGTTGCCGGATTAAGATAAACTTGTTCGGCATAAAATTGTTCACCCTTCTTATTTTCAACAATCAGGTTTTTAGCGTGTTCCACGACGTGCGCATTGGTAATTAAATAACCTTTCCCATCCACCAAAAACCCGGTAGCCCTGAAGTTAGCTTCAAACTTCTGGTTTGTTGATGCAGAAGCTTTATTTAATTTGAATTCAATTTGATTTAGCTTGTATTCAAACTGGTTTAATTTATTATCAACCAAAGGTGTAATAACAGCCGCTTTTTTGTTTTCAGAATATTGTGAAATAAAAGTGGCAACACCAAGAGAAACAAGGCAGGCAATTGCAGCTGCTACAGCAATGGTACGCTGATAACGGTTCCACAAATAAATGAGTTTGGCTTTTGTTTTTCCTTTTTTCCCTGAGATCACTCCCTCGTTCATCAATTTGTTTTCAACTTCATTAAGATTGTGACGCAGTTTTTTTTCGTCGCTCATTCTTTCCAGTTCGGTTAGAAAAAAAGAATGTTCGGCAACAGCCTGGTCGATCTCGGGATTATTCTTTTTCAATTCTTCAAAAAACAACTTCTCCTTTTCATCCATTTGTCCTGCCCGATATCTTTCAATCGCGTCAAAAAGTAGATTGTCTTCCATTTCAGTCCTTATTTTTATATTGTGCGAAGAATATTTTTTTCAATCTCACGAGGCATTTATACTTCTGCGTTTTAGCATTATCTGCGTTGGTATATCCAAAGTGATCAGCAATTTCAGGCATTGATTTTTTCTCGATATAAAAAGCTTCTAACAAACTTTTGCAAGGCTCTCCTATCTTCTCCAATGCACTTTCCATAAACTGAAAATCCTTATTCTTTTTCTCGTGGTATTCAATTTCATCATCCACCGGCACAATTTCCTCAATAGTTTCAATCCCCGGGTTGAACCGGTTTTGTTTTTGTAATTTCTTTAACCAAAGCCGGCGACAAATTGAATAGAGATAAGTCTGCAATTGACATGTCAATGTAAAAGAACCTGATTTTACTTTTTCAAACAAAACGATCATTGCCTCCTGGAAAACATCGAGCGCATCATCCGCATAACCATTATTCTTAATAACGAAAGCCTTGATCACAGTAAAATTATCGCGGTAAATAGTTTCAATTGCTTCTGTATCATTGGCTGCAAGGCCTTGTAATAAGAGCGTTTCCTGTTCGATCGTTTTCACTCAACTGAATATTAATACGTATAAAATGGAAAAGTAACCCAATTAAATTTTTAAAAAAATTTTATAGTTGGGTTACTTTTTAAAAAAATGAGTATAAATGAGAAATATTTAAAAATCTAAAATTAAACAAAATGAAAAAATTATTGCTCGTTTTCACAGTAGCAGCTTTCTTGACAGCTTGTAACGGTAATTCTTCTAACACAGAATCTACTACTGATTCAACAACTTCAGTAACATCAACTGATACTACCGCAGCTCCTATGGATTCAACTCACATGGTTACTTCGGATACAACCAACAAAATGAGTGCAGATACTACCAAGAAATAATATTTCTTAATTATTTTATTGTCAAATAATTTTTATTTTGACTGGCAATCTAAGAGCCGTCTCCTTTGGGGACGGTTTTTTATTTTCGTCTATGCATCAAATTAAAGGTGAAAGATGTTAAAGTTTTCATACTAAAAAAAACTTTTCAATTTTGTTTTTTGATTAAACGCCAAACCTTACTTTTGCGCCGGAGAGATGTCAGAGCGGTTTAATGAGGCGGTCTTGAAAACCGTTGAGGGTAACACCTCCGGGGGTTCGAATCCCTCTCTCTCCGCCTTTTCTTTTTAAGAAAAGCTCCTGCATCAATTTACAGGAGTTTTTTATTTTACACTGATTTCGTTTTTTTTTATTTCTCCACCATGCAATTGGCATTCAATTGTTCACTTATTAATTTTGCAGTTAACTATTTTTGAGATTGAGAAAACTCCTTTAGCAGAGAATTTTCTTATTCAAAAGAAAATTATTACATTCTTTGCTAAATTAACTTCTTTGAACAGGAGGAAAAGCATCGTTCTTTACTAATTAACTTATAGTATGATCAATTTTTGGGACAGATTATTAATTGGAAACCCCATCAGGGATTGGGCAATCGCAATCGGAATCATTGTTGTTTCATTTGCGCTCATCAAAATTGTGAAAGGGCCAGTAATCAGCAAATTGAAAAATTGGTCCGCTAAAACACAAATAACCTTCGATGATTTTGTAGTGATTGGAATTGAAAAGATATTGGTTCCATTCCTGTATTTCGCAGCCATTTTTGCGGCGATCAGCTATCTTACTTTTAATGTCTTTACTACCCATATCATTCAAGTAGCCAGGTTATTCATTATCACCTATTTTATTTTAAGGCTTCTGACTTCTGCCATCCAATATTTTATTTTCACTTTTCTTGATAAACAGGAAAACAGTGAGATAAAGAAAAAACAGGCAGGAAGCCTGCTCATTATTTTAAAAGGTATTGTATGGATCTTGGGAATTGTCTTCCTGATCAATAATCTTGGTTATAATGTTACAACCATCATAACTGGTTTGGGAATTGGTGGTATTGCCGTTGCCCTTGCGGCACAAGCAGTTTTGGGAGATTTTTTCAGCTACTTTGTAATCTTCTTCGACCGGCCTTTTGAGATAGGTGATTTTATAATCGTGGATGATAAAGTGATTGGTGCCATAGAATATATTGGTGTAAAAACAACAAGAGTAAGAGCCATCAGTGGCGAACAAATCGTTTGTTCCAATAAAGACCTGACTGATTCAAGAGTACACAATTATAAGAAAATGCTTCGTCGCAGAGTTGTTTTTACTATTGGAGTAACTTATCAAACATCAGCAGAAAAAATGAAAAAGATTCCCGGAATGATTAAATCAATCATTGAATCAACAAATAATGCAACCTTTGACAGAAGCCATTTTTCAGCTTATGGCGATTTTAGTATGAAATTCGAAACGGTTTATTATATCGAAAGCCCTGATTACAATTTGTATATGGATGCCCAGCAAAAAATCTATCTTGAATTATTGGAAGCATTCGAAAAAGAAAATATTGAATTTGCGTATCCTACTCAGACACTATTTGCTGCAAACTCGTTTAGTAGCATTAGTGAACAAGCATCCAACAACCTGGAAACAAGACGATTTGAAAGGGATTGATTTAATACCTCGGAGTTGTATTTAAAACTAGGCCAATTTTAATACCTGTAAAAAAATAAGAATCATTTTTGCCAGGGTTTCCTCTCGGAAGGTCTTCTTCTCTAAAAGGGACATTTTTTCGATAAGCCATTTCCACGGCTTTATCACCTTTAGCCTGCCGGAGCACATCAAGATTGACATAGTTTTTACTCACATCATCGAGGTAGTCTGTAAAAAGAAAACGGTATCCGATTTCGTAACAAATCTCAATCCTGTCGTTAATTGAAACCTTCCAGCCTAAACCAACGGGAAAGCAAACTTGCGTAAGCGAATATTTTTTTCTGCCCGGATATTGAGACAACCCTTCTCCTTCTGTACTCAGAGGTTGCAAATAAGTTTTGACATGATTACTGTCGTAGCTATAAGGATTAAAATGAAATACACCTACTGTACCAAAAACATATGGATAAGAATAAAAAGAAAGAGGATCTTCCAATGGAATTTCAACTCCAACATTCGCTTCCAAAATATTGGTTTTAAAGTTGAGATTTCTTGCGACTAATAGAGGATCAATATTGTATTTATCGTTTCCTGCAATAGGTAAATATGCCAGCCCTGCACGATAATTAATAAAATTTCCGGTATTGAATTTCAAATTAACTGCAACGCCAGGACGGATAGTATTAAGAGGAATTCTTTGTTGAGTAAGATCACCCGTATAACCTGAAGCACCAACCATCACTTCAGCAACCCAATCCTGTGCAAAACAGGAATTGCCAATCAATAAAAAAATGAAAAGTAACTTCTTCATCATTTTTCCTTCTTTTAAAATGAATACTACATATTCAACTTCCTGGCTTTCCTGGTATCGTTGCCTTTTCAAAGAATAATAGATTGGTTTTCAAATTTAGGGGTTTGTCCTTAAAATGCCGTTTTTAAAAAAATATTCATTGGTTTAAAATTCTGCAATAAAGATTTTCATGAATATCGAAGTGTAATTCAATCAGTAACGGGTGTGAAGAATACACATGAATTTAAATTACAAACAAAGATAATCTGGAAGCACCTGTCTCTTTTTTTCTTTTGCAATGGATAGAAATTAAGTTTGGCAGGAAAATGGTATTAGCCTTTTTAACTCCTCCTGGCCTTTAGAATTCGTTGTGAATAAATTTAACCTGATGACTAAACACTACCTCCAACTTCCGGATAAGAACCTATTAATGAGAACCGGTGAAGTTGATTATTACAATTGGACCTACCAATTTCCGATTAAATACCTCATGAGATTCCGCTATAAAAAAGTTCTCGATCTTTTAGGTGAAAAGAAATACGATTCCATTTTGGAAGCGGGAACAGGGAGTGGAATTTTTCTTCCCGAACTGTCAAAACATTGCAAGGAACTATATGCGTGTGATATTCACAACTATTTTGACCATATCGCTTCCATGTGTGATCAATGTGGTGTAAAGAATTATCACCTTTGCCGCCAAAGTATTGATAAAACAAATTATCCTGATAAATTTTTTGATGCTGTAGTCGCTCTAAGTATGTTGGAATTTGTACCGGATATTGAAAAAGCGGTAAATGAAATAAAAAGGATTCTACGTGAAGACGGAGTTTTCATTACAATACTTCCCATGGAAAGTGCCATCCTCGACTTTTTTCTCTCCTTCTATGTAAGAAAATCACCAAAAGAAGAATTTTCTGATGCAAGAAAGAAAGTTTCTAAAGTTCTTGAGGAAAATTTCTCGGTACTTAAAAAAGGGTTTCTCACTCCCCTTGTTGGCAAATATTTTCCCGTTTATACTTACTACAAACTTGAAAAGCCGGTTTACAAAGGTTCTACAATAACGTTAACGCAAGAGGTTTCGAAAACCCTAAAAAGAAAAACACCTTCTTATTAATTAATTTCATGGAGAAAATTCTACAAAATGCTGAAGAAAAGCAGCGATTCGGAAAGTCTTTCCAGTCCGTAAACAATAAATCACCTTATAAATTTTCCTATTTTTTATTGGTTTACTGTTTATAGTCCTACATTTGGAATGAGAAGCGTATTGCACAGTATCTATTGCACCAAAATTAATTTTCTCATTTTTTGAAAAGAAAATATCATGAAAAGGAAGCCAATATCTGTTCGAAATTCTGTCCTATTGCTATTATTCGTCTGCCCATTTCCGTTATATGCCCAGGTTATTCAAATGACCGCGCACAACAGTTCAGTAAATTACGAAAGACTTGCAAAGATTGATCGATTGATCAATGATTATATCAAAAATGATTGGATTAAAGGAGTAGCAACTATTGTTGTAAAAGACAATGTGGTGATACAATACAAAGGCTACGGCTATGGAAATGCAGAAGCAAAGATACCAATGCAAAAAGATGAATTGTTTCGAATTGCTTCGCAAACGAAAGCGCTTACGGCCACAGGAATAATGATTTTGTATGAACGCGGAAAACTTTACCTGGATGAACCGGTAGCTGATTTTATTCCTGAGTTTAAAAATCCAACCGTACTTAGCAAATTCGACTCAACCGATACGAGCTATATAACAGTGCCGGCTAAACGCCATATCACCATTCGCGATTTGTTAACTCATACTTCAGGCATCGATTACGCTACTATCGGAAGCGAAAAAATGAAAGCAATTTATGCGAAAGCCGGCCTGGAACCGGGATTCAATATGGAAAAGAAAGGGCAAACTTTGCTCGAGGCAATTAAGACTCTTGCCAAACTCCCTCTCATTCATCAGCCAGGAGAAGAATGGACCTACGGATTAAATTATGATGTGCTTGGTTGCGTTATTGAAGTCATCAGTGGCGAAAGTTTGGAAGAATTTTTAACCAGGAATATTTTTCAACCAATCGGTATGAATGACACCTATTTTAATGTACCGAAAAGTAAAGCTACCCGGCTTGCTGCTGTTTATACAGAAGATTCACTGCACCACATAGTTCCCCTGGATAAAGAAAAAAGTGGTATTGATGCGGATTATCCTCTTGCCCATAAAACTTATTTTTCCGGTGGCGCCGATCTTACTTCAACTGCACTTGATTATGCAAAATTTTTACAAATGTTATTGAACGGCGGCACTTATAATGGACATGAAATTCTCTCTCCACGTTCCGTTCAAATGATGACAAGCAATCAGCTTGATTTTAAATTTGGAGTAAACGGTTTCGGGCTCAGCTTTGAAGTGGTCTCTCAATTAGGCGGCAACAGGGGACCAAGAAACAAAGGCTCATTTGCATGGGGTGGATATTGGGGCACGACTTTTTGGGCCGATCCAAAAGCCCACCTCATTTGCCTGATCATGACGCAACAAACTCCTAACAGTCACGCCGACCTCACACAGAAGTTTGAGGATATGGTTTATTCAAGCCTTAAATAATTGGCAAATAAAAAATCAAAGAATTTGTTTGTTCATTGAATAGCACTCAACATCAAGGAATCATTTTGCTTCAACAACCAATTCTCCACTTTTTAATCCTTTAGCGGTTGCTTTTAACCTGATCGTTCCGGCCTTTTTGGGTTGCACAATCATCAGCGCTTTTCCGCGAAACGTTTTATGCTGAGGCTGCTGAAAACTTTCCATGTCAGAGGGATTCGCATTGCCTGTTGCAATAATCTTTCCCGGACCTTCAATACTGAACTGTAAGGGGATGATAGCATCTGGAACTACATTTCCTTTTTCGTCTACAACTTCTGCCGTTACATAACTCAAGTCATTCCGGTTTGCCTTTATCTTGTCACGATCTGCTGTAAGCCTTATGCCTGAAGGTTTTCCTGCAGTTTTCAAAATGACTGAATCGACAGCAACACCATTTTTAAGTGCGATCGCTTTAAGTTTTCCCCGTTCATAATTGATGTTAAATATTGCTGTTAGTTTTGTTGCTTCAGAAACATTTTGTTCGCCAACCATTTTCCCGTTAAGGAATAAACGCACTTTTGGAAAGGATGTATAAACATGCACCTGCATGGTTTTGCCTTCGTCTCGGGGAAAAGTATAGGAATGAACTTCATCCGGCCAGCCCCATGCACTTACTGCTTCCTTATGTCCCGCCGGAATCGGCTTATGAACCAGCATTTCCATCTTACTCAACCCCCAAACCACATCCCGATAATAAGATTGCGGCTTCTTTCCACCGATCAGATCAATATCGCCGCACCAGGAATTGAACCACGGAAATGTTTGTAATTGAAAACCGGGCGTACTGTCAATGCCTGTATGACCAATTCCGGTTTCACCTAAATAATCCATTGCTGTCCATACAAAATCTCCAATTACATAAGGATGTTCTTTTACCTGTTGCCAGTTATCAAAAGCCTCCATCGGAAAACTTTCGGTTCCCATGATCACGCGTTCAGGATATTTTTCATGATCTGATTCATACATTTTCCAGAGATAATTATAACCTCCAACATCCAACAATTCATAGGCTGCAGCAGTCGTATCCCATTTATAACCGGGATGATCCCAGAAACCGCAAATCGCTTCTGTAACCAGTCGTGTATTATCAAATAGCTTTACTTCATCGCGCAAATTTTTCGCAATTACAAGACCGGAAGAATCTGCTCTTTCATTGATCTCATTGCCAATGCTCCAGAAAACAACTGAAGGATGATTACGATCACGTTGCACCATCGCATCAATATCTTTTTTCCAACTGGTATCAAAATACAAATGATAATCTTGTGGATTTTTCGGCCGCTCCCATTGATCAAATGCTTCGTCAATAACAATAATGCCAATGCTGTCACAAGCATCCAGGAATTGTTGTGAAGGAGGATTGTGACTTGTGCGAACAGCATTAAAGCCAAAAGATTTGAGAAGATGAACCTTTCTTATTTCTGCAGCATCAATGGTTGCAGAACCAAGCGGACCATCATCATGATGCATACAACCACCTCGAAGTAATATTCTTTTTCCATTCAACAAAAAACCCTTGGAAGCAGTGATGGAAATGGAACGGACTCCAAAAGTGTTGGTCACGCGTTCAATCGCTTTATTATTCACAACGAGTTCAGAAACGGCATGATATAAATAAGGGGTTTCAGGCGACCAGAGATGCGGATTTGAAATTTGGAATGTTTGCAAAGTTTCATTCGAATTCTTTTCTCCAATATCAATTTTCTTTTCTTCCTCAGCTACTTTTTTATTTGCCTTATCAAAAATGGTAGTTCGCAAAATTGCATTTTGTTCTGTTGTATTTGCATTTACCACTTTCGAATTCACTTTAATCGTTGCTGATCTATCTCTTACTTCAGGAGTGGTAATGTAAACGCCCCATTGCGCAAAATGCAACAAAGGTGTAACGGTCAACCATACGTGCCGGTAAATTCCTGAACCACTATACCACCTGCTGTTCTTTCCTTCATTGCTCACGCGAACTGCAATGACGTTTTCTCCATTTTTTAAATAAGGAGTAAGGTCGTAACTAAAAGGCGTGTAACCATAAGGGTGATTGCCAAGAAGATGACCGTTGATAAAAACGTCGCTGTTCATGTAAACACCATCAAAATAAATCGTAACTTTTTTACCGGCTTTATTTTCAAAAGAAAAATGTTTCCTGTACCATCCAATCCCACCAAGTGTATAACCTGTCGCTGTTGCACCAATACTTTTTGCAGAGAAAGGGCCAATAACAGAATCAGATTGATTCGGTAAATCTTCAATACTCCAGTCGTGGGGTAAATCCAGTATTCGCCAGTTTTGATCATTAAAATTTTCAAATGAAGCATGAGCCACCTCGCCATGATGAAATTTCCAGGAAGCATCAAAAAGTTTATGGAGGCGTTGAGCATTTGCGTAACTCAACATAAGCAGAGAAAGCAAAAGAAGGAATAATAATTTTTTCATACCAGGCAATTGTGTTTCAAAAATAACTATTTCGTTTTTTAAAACTTCCCATCTCAATAGATTATTGATCACTTAATTAAAATTATCGATGGAAGCACATTTCAAAAGATATTTATTTCAGTTCTTATCCTAACTTTATTAAATAAGAAATATGCCTTTCTTCAAATCATATCCGCCTCCGGTCTCACTGAAAAGCATCATCAGGGAATTTCAAATCTATCATGCAAATTGGAATGAAGAAAAAGACCTTCCGCCTCCATTTATAACATGCCTTGCCAATACTGAACAAAATCTTTATATCTACCTGAACGACGAGATAAAAGTTGTACCTGCAGAAAAAGTTGAAATTCCGGCTCCAAAGGTAATTGTTACGGGTCCTAAGTTTAAACCTGTAGGTTTATTATTTGGCAAAGATCATTTTATGATAAAAGTTGCCTTTCATCCCACAGGAACTTTCCGGCTTTTGGGCATTAATATGGAGAAAACTGTCAACACCGGATTGGATGCAACAACATTTTGGGGCAATGAAATTCTTGAAGTGATTTCGATTCTTAAAGAAAAGAATAGTTATGATGAAGTGATAACAGAAGTTATAAGCTTTATCGAGAAAAAATTTGACAATAATTGCCGGCCGGAAGAACCGATTGATTTAATAGCGATCCAAATGTCCGATCCATCCTACAACAACACCCTGGAAGAATGGGCATGTAAAGCATGCTTGAGCATCAGGCAATTTGAGCGAAATTTTAAAACAAGGGTAGGCATTTCTCCAAAATTGTTTATTCGAATCGTTCGATTTGGAAATGCAATGTGTATCAAGAATAAATATCCTGATAAAAGCTGGTCTGAAATTGCTTTAGAGGCAGGGTATACAGATTCATCACATATTTTACGGGAGTTCAAGGAATTTGCCGAATTTCCTCCAAGCGATTTTTATTTGAAACCTACAAGTGGATTCAGTGAATTTCCTACAGGATAAATGTCGTTTTTTTACTAAGCAAATCAGTCATGTCGTTTTTAATTTTGAAGGAAATCAACAATCGAAAACATGACATCAACAGACAATCCCGGTGTGCGCGTTCCTCCGCCATTGCTTTACGCAGCTATTTTTTTTGCAGCCGTTTATATTCAAAAAAGGATTCCTCTAAATGCTTCTTTTTTTGAAACCGGGCCTGCAAAAATTGCGGGAAGTATTTTACTTTTTATTGCATTAATCCTGACTGTCATCAGCCTGCGGAAATTTTTCCTTTCAAAGAACACGATCGTTACTATTAAACCCGCAACATCTTTGCAGACAACGGGCATATATAAATTTACAAGAAATCCAATGTATCTCAGCCTTCTGTTTCTTTATCTGGGTCTTACATGCTTCCTCGGAAATTGGTGGAACCTTCTCTTATTGCCTATTCTTGTTTTAGTAATTCAGCAATACGTGATCATTCGAGAAGAAAAATATTTGCTTCGCCGGTTTGGTACAGAGTATTTAGACTACAAAAACAAGGTGAGAAGGTGGTTATAGAAAGTGGTCAATCGTAAATAAAAAACCGGGTTATTTGTTTGTTTACCTGGTAAAATGGTTAATCGTTATCCTGGTAATAATTCTTTTGCCGCAGCAATTTCCAAAAGCCAATTTTATCATCCGTTTCATTCAACATCCAATCATTTGAAACACGGATAAAATAATATACTTCCTGGAAATACTCTTTTTCATCATCACCCTGATACCATGTAATCTTTGCGGACCGATTAGGGCGAATTAAATCATCCGTATTGACAAGTTCATCAGAAAACTTCCATTTTATATATCCTACAAACTTGTCTTCTTTATTATTCAAATAATCCTGGCAAGAAATAATTCTCGTTTCTAAAATATCAACAGAGTTGATGATATCGTCAATGGGACCATCAGTTTTTTGTGCTAATTTATCACGGAATGAACGAAGATATTCTGCAGTTACAAAATCTTCTATTACAGAAATGTTACCGCTATTCCATGCATTCATTATTTTATAAAAAATAAAACGGGTTGTGTATTTTAGACGATCTTCATCCCATGTTTGATCCCGCAGTTCTGCCTTCTGCAATGTACGATCGGCATTTTTTGATTTATAAATAATTATTAGCCCAATAATACCGGAGATAATGGATGTAATAACACCGCCAATGATAAATAGCGAGGACACATTCTGGTACGTCAATGAATCTACGCCCAGAGCCAGTAAAACTGTTGGCAAAAGAAACATAGATACTGCCATTACCACAAAAAACCGCAACTGTTTTTTAATGTCCTTAAACATCACCTTATTTCTTTCCGCCATGGATAAACGCATATCGAAGAGCCAGTGACATCCCGCTTAATTTATAACTATAATTGGTATTCGCCTTAAATGTCATCCGGACGGGAAAAGTATTATTAAATGCGATATTTAAATTGCGCTTTATGATTAACCCTAATTCTGCCACACCGGTAATTCTGCCATTTGAACCATCATCACCAAGATATTTACCATCCTTTGTTTTATAACCAGCAAACAGCCGCATCTCCGCTGCACCTTTCGCATACACAGAAATGTTCTGCTTTTTTATAATCATATAACCCGCACCCATTGAGAAATCAATTATTGTTGCTTTTACTGTCTTGGTTGCGATTGCAGATCCTTTGAAAGTATTTAAAAGAGGCATTATGCCAATCGTTGGCTGAAAGAAAAATTTACCAAAATTTCTCTGGCTATAAAGCCTGAGGCCAAATTCGACTGAAGGTGCAATGGAAGTTTGATGGTAGTAAGGATAATTAGTCCAACTATGCATCGTTCCGGCATTTACATTCGCTCCCACTCCCACTAATGTTTCAGAGGGATATTTGTTCCTTAGTTTTTCTGAAGCATGAGCCTGGTCACCGAGCACCTGTGCAAAAAAGTTGTGCAGGTCATTCTCATTATAATGCAGGTCTTTTAATTTTTCGGAAAAATCAGAGATTTTCCTTGATGCAAATTGCTGGTACAAATAAGCCTTGTATGAATTGATTGGGCTAACATTGCCATCCTTGATTGTTTCATAATATTCCAGTTCTCTTATATTATCGTCTTTGCCCAGGTAAAAATTGATTCTCTTATTATCATATAATTCGTACAAAGCATAACCGTCAAATTTATAAACCTGCCTCAAGAAAGCATCTACCGTGTCTTTGATTATTCCGGCGCCTTCGTCGTTGTGAGAGGAAAGAACATGATCCGGATTAGCAACCCTTGTTCCATGATAACTTAAATAATAGTCAGTGCCAGCCGTGAAACTTTTACAATTTTCAGGGGTTAGAGTAATCTTCGAACCATCAGAGTTTGTAAAGACAACACTTGATGGATTTTTCAACCATTCCCTGTTATTCTCTACAGATCCACTTATTTTCTGGCCCTCTAAAGTTGTATAAGAATCCTGTGAAAAAGCTGCTGTAGCGCAAAATACCAGGAAGGAAATTAAAAGTAATTTGTTCATAAAGCAATTAGTTAAAGATGCAAAATACAATTTTAGTTTAATTTTTAATAACCTAAAAACTTTTTTATTGATGCTTTTATTGTGCCAGTTTCAAAAAAAATTACTGATTCTTCTGTTGCTTTTTTTATCTTCAATTATTATTAATTAAACGATTGCCTGATCCTTTTGCAGTACTTGCAATAAAAAAATCACCTAAATTTTTACCATGAAAAAATATTTGACGCTCACTACTTTGCTGTTCTCATTCGTCAGCATGTCATCTTTTGGCCAAAAGAGAACTTTGTATTCTTTCCCCTTTGGGATAGAATCATATACTTACCGGAACAGTTTTCCCAAAAGCATTCCTAAAACATTAGATACAATTCAACAACTTGGATTTACAGAATATGAAGGCGGTAGTTATGGAATGGAGCCGGAAGCATTTAAAAAATTGTGCAGCGAAAGAGGAATCAAAATCATTTCAACCGGTGCTGATTATGGAGAATTGGTTAAATCACCTGAAAGCGTTGCCCATACTGCAAAAAGGTTAGGAGCAAAATATGTAATGTGCGCGTGGATACCGCATCAGAATTCAGGTTTTACATTGGAGAATGCAAAAAATGCAGCGCAGGTTTTTAACCACGCAGGCAAAATATTAAGAGACAGTGGCATCACCTTTTGTTATCATGCTCATGGTTATGAATTTCAACCTTACAAAAATGGAACGTTGCTCGATTACCTCATTCAAAATACGAATCCAAAAGATGTTTCTTTTGAAATGGATATATTATGGATACAGTTTGGCGGCGGCGATAATGTTGCCTTGCTTAAAAAATATGGCAAGCGCTGGAAACTAATGCATTTAAAAGACCTGCGCAAAGGAACCCCGAAAGACTTATCAGGTGGCACTTCCCAGGAAAACGATGTTGTGTTGGGAACAGGAGAAATAAATATTCCTGCTATTTTAAAAGAAGCAAAGAAAGTAGGTATCAAACATTATTTTATTGAAGATGAAAGTAACCATGTAGATGAGCAGGTGCCAAAAAGTATTGCTTATTTGAAGAGTTTGAAAGAGTAATTTTTGCTACAGTCAAAAGAAAAAATCAATTAGTTTATTTGTTTATTGCCGGTTTTAAAACTGCTTCAAATAACTGATCTTGGCAATCGCGTGATCCTCTGCCTGGATCTTCGAAAAGGCATTGGTGAATCCATAATGATTCAGCACAAGATAAACATAAGACAGCGGTGTATATTCCCACGACAATCGAACATTATAATTCTCTGAATTATCGCTTGCATTTTTTTGATAAAATCCAATCAATTGTACTCTTGGATTCACGGCTAGTCTTGCTTCGATTCCATATAAATCAATGGATGTAGAAGTTGCTGTCGCACCTACTTTCATAAAATGATTGCGGTTAAATCTACCTGCAATCGATATTTCAGGAACAGGTGCAAACTGCAACCGCCAATCACCGGAATTCAATTTCCCATTAAAATATTTTCCCCATGTGTAAATTCCTGTCAGGCTTACCACTCTTGAAGGATCCGAACTGATCCATATTTGTTGATTGGTAAAATAATAATCACCCGGAGCAATGGAAACACCCAATGGATCGAAAGGCTCAGTCAGCCGTTGAAACTGCGGCGCAAATGCGTAGCCAAAGTAAGCTCCGCTCTGGAAGTTCAGCCATACGGGGAAAAAGGTAAATGTTCTTTCTATCGATTTTCCTGTAGATGCCTGCCAATAAAATTCAGGCAAAAATCCCGGCTCGAATGCGCGCAGCACTTTTTTAAATGGTAATCTTTTTCCCCTGTAATACCAGTTCATCCCGGGAGTTGTTCCTACTACATCAGTTCTTGAAACAAATCCCATCTCAGGATCAAAATCTTTGCTGACAACTGATTGCGTTAACCATATCTTCATGTGATTGGTGGAATAATAATATTGCGCAAAGCCTGCAAATCCATCTTTCCCTTTCCTCGTATTGGCCGAATGCATCAGCAAAGTATTAAGCGAATGCGATTCACCCAACCGGAAAAATCCATCAACCGTACTTACAATATTTGTATTGCCCGGCTGGTCTTTCATTGTTACCAATCCACCGAGGCGACTGTTGGCGCCGACGTTTTGAGAAAACCGGGCCACAAAAAAGTTAGTGGCAGGACTAAAATCGCCGGCGCGCTGTCTCATCACGATTGCACCGTAATTGGTTTTTGAAGAACGATGCACAAATCTTCCTCCCGCTTCGATTGGGATAGGATTTCCCAAACTATCAAGGCCAATGCTCCGGCTATTAAACGGCTGCACACGCATTTGTCCGCCGGAACCGTCGACTGCTTGCGAAATGCCCACACCAAACAGGGATGCATTTTCCAAAAAGAATTGCCTTTTCTCAGGAAAGAAAACAGAAAAGCGTGTTACATTGTTAACCTGCTGATCTACGTCTGCCTGTGCGAAATCAGTATTAACGGTTAGATCCAAAACTGAATTCGGATCGATAGCCCATTTCAGATCGCCGCCAAACTTATAATTCGTTTCACTTCTTTTTACACTTGAATCAAAACCTTTGTAATGATCATAAGAAGCCAGGGCATACGGTTCAAGGCGGATATTGGTTTTGGGCGGGGGCGGTTTCAGGTTGGTGAGCAAACCGGCATAAGCCATTCTTAATGATGTAAACGCACGCGGATAAGGAGAAAAAGAAGTGATCTCGTTGGTGATTCTTCGAACACGATAAATGCTCAATCCCCATTTTTGAAGTGAATCAGAATTGGGATAACGCAAGGTTTCCCATGGAATAGCGATCTCAGCGGTCCAGCCGGAATCGGTGCGGTTGGTTCTTACACGCCAAAGCCCGTTCCAGTCTACATCATAATAAAGATCATCGAATGATAAAAGGTCGCGCTGCACGCCATAAGGATCGGTAATGAACGCCATCGCATTTCTTTTGTCATTAAAACAATCGAGTGCAATTCCTACTAGATCGCGGCTCTTGTCATCAAAATCTCTTTTGAAATCTGTTGAGAGAATTGCCTTTGTGCCCAACGAATCATGGGCAAAAATGCCGAAGTATAAAAATTGGCGATTGTACAAAACCTTGACTGTAGTTGGCTGCCCTGCGGGATCTCCCTGCACGGGTTCTATCTCGACAAACTGGGACGAAGGTCTCGGAATTTGCCATTCCGGTTCATTCAACAAACCGTCAATATGCAGGTTTCCGCGTATTGGTTCTGCCTCTATTGTTTTTCTAATTGAATCAGGAGCAAAAATTTCCTGCCCCTGGCTATAACAGGCAAGCGTAAACGCAGAAAGCATACCAAGCAATACGATTTTCAGATACATCTGATAAAGATAATTACCAACCCGAAATTTAAAGCAAATATTTTATGTGTTTATTTGACACAATGGAAAATGAAAATAAATAAACCCGTTATTTATTCGTTTACTGAATTCCTGTTTTATGGCCTGTATTACCTATGTTATTAAATAAACTTTTTATTTAATAAAAATCATACTAACTTACATGAAAGTACTACCAATAGATCATATTCATTTACCGGTTTGCTCCTTTTTTTATGAGTCATATAAAATCGATCTCCTGCTTATTCTTAATCCAGCTTTTTGCAATAGGTTGCAAGATTGAATACCGGCCTCCGGTTGAATCACCAAAAACAGGCTATCTTGTTGTAGAAGGATTTATCAATAGTGATGGCGGTCCAACAACAATCACTCTTTCACGGACACTTAGGCTTTATGACGATA
>DASTXM010000048.1:0-2502 GCA_035765495.1 Hanamia sp. | reverse complement strand
GATTGATCCATTTTGTTTGCGCATTTGTTGTTATAAAAAATAAATTCAACACAAAATAAAAAACCATTTTTTTCATCATCATTATTATTTAAGTAAAATAAAACTTCCTTTCAGGTTGTACATTTTTCCAAGCATATCTACTGCTTTCAACACCCAAACGTAGGCACTTCCATTGTCAACAGTTTGCTTCCAGCTTCCGTCCCAGCCCTGGTTCATGTCGGTTGTTGAAAAAACTTTTTCGCCCCAGCGATTGTAAATCGTAAAATAATAAAGCGTTTTAATTCCTACATAAAACGGTTTTAAAATGTCATTCAAACCATCGTGATTGGGAGTAAAAGCAGTGGGTACATAAATAGCAGAACCATTGAAAACAGTGGCTTTCATCGAAGCCGTATCAACACATCCTTCCGGATTTTTTACCGTTAAAAAGAACCTCGTATCGTTGGTGATTTTGGTGATGGGATCAGAAATATTAGCATCACTTAATCCTGTTGCCGGCGACCAGGAATAAGAAACACCACCGCTTCCATGCAATTGAAATAAGGTGTTTCTGGCAACAATGGTATCATTTCCTGCATTGGCGTGAGCTGCATTAATTAAAAGGTCTTTTGTAACCGTTGAGGAGCAGCCATTCGCGCCCTCTGCCGAAAGCTGGATTTGATAATTTCCCTCATTTGGATAAATATGTTGAGCATTTTGCAGGTCTGAAAAACTACTATCACCAAAATTCCATTTCCAGTTTTTTACAGCAGGAAAATTATCTGATTGCTTACCATTGAATAAAACGGCCATTCCTTTACAACCATTATTTACATCGGCAATAATTGAAGGCGCCGGTTTTAAATTAAAACTAGCTGAATAATCATTGGAAATGCATCCAAGAGTAGTTCCAACCTGCAGTTTTAATAAATAATTACCCGCGGAAAGTTTGGTAAAATCAGGATTTTTATCTGTTGAAAACGGGGCACCGTTTAACTGCCAGTTCCACTGGTTGACATTCCCAACTTTCACTTTTGCATCAATATCTATTCGGGGATTCAATGACTGGCACGTATCAAAAACCTTGAATGAAAGTTCAGGGCCATCACCAATATAGATTTCGCGGGTATTTAAAGAACTCTCACAATTGTCCATTGCTGTAATAGAATGGCTAACCTGATACGTTCCTGCAGTGGTATAAAAATGGGCTGGAGGATTGGCAAGTGTGCTTGTGGTGCCATCACCAAAATCCCAATAATAACTTTTTATCGTGGTAAATGAAACGGAATTATCTTCAAAAATGATGGGAGTGCCAATACAACTTGAATTATCAGTTAATGATGAATTAAAAGCAGGATTCAAAGCGGTACAGAATCGTTGCAGGTTGTAACTTCCCCCGGTTGCCGCGCTAAAACCCCAATAAACCATTGGGTCATTATTGAAGATAGCAGCTACCATGTCTATCTGTTTGGTAAGCCTTAGAACTCCGTCAAAATAAGTACTAAGAGTTTTTGAAGAAGCGTCCCATTTTATCCTGAAAATATGCCATTTTCCATCTTCAATATTGTTGCTGGTTGCAGAAGCCGGAACCGGCCCTGCCAGGTCATTTCCATGTTTGATAACTCCATCTGCCTGGATGCTGATATGATCATAAACGGGATCATTTTCATTTACATTTTGCCACGTGTCCAAAGAAATTCCGATGGAGGGAGAAACTCCCTGGAATCCCATTCCTTCGCCCTGCGTTCCAAGGTTAGTGCTTAAAGGTTGTAACATGAAAACCATTCCATCAGCGCCGCTTTCATCAAGATTGCCGAGATAAACATTAAAATTGAAATCGAAAGATTGGCTCAGGTCAATTTTAGTGGATTGCCACACACTTCCTCCCTGCCACACTTCCGGCTCAGTAAGAATATAACAATTACAACTATCTTTTTGGGCGTCTCCGTTCAGAATGTATTGTGAAAAAGAATTCAGGGGACACAAAAACAATACAACCTGAAGCAGGAACAGGTAGTTGCGGTTCAGCATTAATTTATGGTGTAATCGTTTCAATTATTTTTAGCAGCAGCCATTGCTTTTAAAGCATTTGCTTTCTGCCATGCTTCCCTTCCCAGTCCCGGGTGCACATGCCTTTCACTGTGATAGGATGAGCGAACCAGCGGACCACTTTCCACATAGTCCAATCCCATTTGATAACCGATTTCACGATACTCTGCAAACTCGGAAGGATGGACATAACGCTGTACCGGCAAGTGTTTTGGCGTAGGCTGAAGATATTGTCCAAGGGTGATTACGTCCACATCACTATCTTTCAGATCCTGCATGGTTTGAATCACTTCCTCCTTTGTTTCTCCCAATCCGAGCATGATGCCGCTTTTGGTTCTCATGCCGCCTCTTTTCAAAATCCGCAAGGTTTCCATGCTGCGCCAGTATTTCGCCTGGATCCTGACATTGCGTGTCAGGCGCTCAACGGTCTCGATATTATGGCTTACCACATCAGGAGATGCATCAATGATTCGT
>DASTXM010000047.1:0-115520 GCA_035765495.1 Hanamia sp. | reverse complement strand
ACTGCATCCTCAGTTTTGTCCAAAGCCTTGTCTGTCGCTTCTCCTGTTCTTTCTTCTGCGCGATTTTCAATATGATCTTTGACCGTTTCTTTAAGCCTTTTTAGGAGTTGGGCGTTGGTGTTTTGCGTACTAAATAGTGTTAGCATTCCAAAAGAGACAGTAAGAAAACAAGTTGAGCGTTTCATCTTTATTTTGATTTTGGTATTTCAAAATAAAAGAATTTGGATGTGCAGGGCTATCGTATAAAAGGTTGATTTTTTTTAAAAACTAAGGTTGGCTCGCAGAAAATAATTTTATTTTTTGTTGGTTCACTCGCTGAATAAAGATTATTTTTTCAGCACTTTCGCCACTGCCTGCGATTTGGAATTAACGTGTAGTTTTTCATAAATGTGGCGGATGTGTGTCCTAACTGTGCTAATACTGATAAAATATTTTTCTGCCAGTTTTTTATAACTCATTCCTTCGATCAGGGAATGCAAAATTTCTGTTTCACGCGTAGTGAGTTGAAAGTCCTCCTTTGGTTGGATAGGAGGATGCCGAAACGATTCAATTACTTTTCGTGCAATGTTGGCGCTCATCGGCGCGCCACCATAATAAAGAGATCTTATCGCTTCCACAATTTCGTCAGGCGAAGATTTTTTTAAGAGATAACCTGAAGCGCCTGCTTTTATTGCTTCAAAAATTTTTTCATCATCTTCAAAAACAGTAAACATCAAAACCTGTATTCTATCAAAATTTTCCTTTACCGTTCTCACGCCTTCAATTCCGGAAATATTCGGTAGTCCAATATCCATCAAAACTATGTCTGGCGAGGATTTTCGAAATTCGCTGACTACATTTAATAAATTGTCCAAAGATGCCACACAATCCATGCCTTCCGCCTGGCCGATCAAATTGCACAGCGATCGTCGCAATGTGTTATTATCTTCAACTATCGCAACTTTTATCATTGGTGTAAAGATGAATAATGATGTTGAAAAAGTTCATCATATATTTATTTGATTTTTACTGATAAAAAAACTGTCGTGCCTTCATTGATCTTTGAATTGATCTTCAGATCGGCATTCATATTCTTCGCCCTTTGCTTCATACTGTTTAAGCCATTTCTGTTCGTCGATTTTTGAACGTCAAACCCTTTCCCATTGTCCTTTACAAGAATGTCTAAGTGATATCCAGTGTGATGGACGGTTATTTCCGCTTTCCTGCAGCATGAATATTTTACAAGGTTGTTGATAGCTTCTTTCATTATTAAATAAATCTGCTGCCTGTATTCCATCTTTAATTGTTCGTGCCTGATTTTCTCGTCAATTGCGATTTTGTAATTAATTTCTTTTGCTTCAAAAAGACGCGAGGCAAAAGTCTTTATTCTTAAAAAAAGACTTTCGAGCGAATCATTTTGAGGATTGATACTCCAAACAATATCATCCATTCGCTCCATCAATGAGAGCGAATTTTCCTTGATTTCAAAAAGCATTTCTTCTGCCTGGCGTGCTTTTTTTTCATGAAGCGCCATTTCGCTCAATATTGAAATGGAACTTAGTGTAGAACCTATATCATCATGAAGATCGAGCGAGATTTTATTTCTTAATTTTTCAATTTTTAAACCTTGGGCCAGGCGGTAACGATAAAGCCCATAGAAAAATCCGATAATTGAGAGGAACAATAAAGATAAAAACCACCACCTACGCCAAAAGGGTAAAAGGATCGTAAAATGGATGGAAAGGATTTTGTCGGCACTTACCCCGTTTGAATTTTCACCTTTGAGCAATAAAGTGTAATTCCCGGGCGAAAGGTTGGCAAACTCAACCTGTCCATGGTTTCCTGCTGATCGCCACGCCTGGTCTATTCCTTTTAAACGGTAATAAAAATGGTTGTTTAACGGATTGTTGTAGTCAGTAACCGTCCAGTTAAATAAGAAATTATTGACCCTGTATCCAAAAGTCATTTTATCGATTGAATCTGCCGCAACCGAACGCCCATTTGCCTTCACGTTTGTAAGCCTAATTTTAGGAGTTTGATCAATTGAAGCAAGTAACATCGCCGGATCGAAAGAAGAAAGGTAATCCGGGCTTCCCATTACTATTCTTCCCGTTGAAGTGCAGATCATTGTGGCGTCCAGTTCATTTGAAATTAATCCATCTGCGGTTGTAAACCGGTCAAATTTATTATGGTTGACGTCATAAACAAGCAGGCCTTTCTTTGTAGCCATCCATAAATTTCCACTGCTGTCTATAGTCATGGATGAAATGATTCTGTCATTTTGCTCATCGGTAATTATTTTCTGAAGATGTAGATTTCCTGGATCCCATTCATAAACCTCTGGTCCTGCAAACGAATAACAATTATTGTGATAATATAAAACCTGAGACATTGAAATTTTTTCGCCCAAAATATTCTTAAAGGGTTTTGAAAAGGTATTCGTTTTCCTGTCGTAAAAAACGATTCCTTCATCAAGATCGGCCATCCAAACATTTCCATTCTTATCTTCAATGGCATCGGCTATCACTAAAGGCTTTGGATAACCATTTTGGCTGATAAAACTATAAAAAACACGGTGCAATTTTTTTCCGGAAGAATCCGTTCGCCAAATTCCATACCTCCATGGAAACACCCACCAGCTTTGGTTTCTATCTTTGAGGATTGAAGTAATAAAATTGCCGGCAGCAAATTTTTTTGCCAAAGAATCAAGGTGATTGAATTCGATTTTTTGGTTTAAAAGACCGATATCAGCTATTCCTTCAGACGAGCCGGCTTTTATAGAATTCTTTCCTGAGAACTTAAGGCAGAGGCAAGAAATATCGGGGTTATTTATTGGTTTACTGTAGTCTGCAATTTGATGAAAATTGGAATCATAGGTTTTTAAAAAATGGGTGCCCATACCCGAGACAAGAATTTTGTTATTCCATTGAAGCAAGGCAACGACCTGTGGGGTAATTTGTTTTGGAAACCTGTGCTGAAGGAATAAAGACTTGGAAGGATTATAAAAATAAAGCCCCTGGTGTGTACCCATCCATAGCCAATTATCTGTGGAAGTATATAGATAATTGATGTGAGAAATTTTTGAAAAAGCAGGAGAAACGGGCATGGTTACTACTCTTTTATTCAATGGGTCAAAGGCTTTAAAATTTCCATTTATCCAAATCAAATAATTTCCATCCGGCTGTTTTACTTCTGCCAGAGAAGTTATTTCTTCATTGGTTTTTACATCATAAGTAGAAACCTCTTTTGAAATGGGATCGTATTTTTTCAACCCTTTATCCCATGTTCCCATCCAAACATTTCCTTCATGATCAATTATAGAATAAACAAAAAGGTTTGTGAAGTCAGGATCGTTTTTTTGACTCACTTCGTGAGTAAAAATATTTTGATTTTTATCGTAGCTCCAGAGCCCGTTATAAGTGGTGATCCAGATTTTTCCTGAATGGTCTTCAACAAGATGGTTGATGGCATTGGAGGCCGCAACATATTTCTTTGCGGAAATCGTAATCTTTTTCATATGCCCTTTCCTCACATCAAGAAAAAACAGTCCTTCAAATGTTCCAATGTAAATATTATTTGAATCGTCAGCTAATAGTGATGTGACCTGTTGATCGTCCATGCCTTTTCCTGGTAAAGGAAACCAGATAAACTTGTCGTGAATTGGGTCAAAAGAATTTGTGCCACCAGTCGTTCCGATCCACAATAATCCCTTTTTATCGGCTGTGATAGCAGTGATATTATTGTTGGCAATAGAGTTTGTATTTCCAGCTTGGTGTTTGTAAACTGTAATATCTGAACCGTCCATCAGGTTAAGTCCTGAAGAAGTTCCTATCCAAACAAAATTATTTTTGTCCTTGAAAATGCATTGCACATTGTTATCACTCAATCCATTCTGTTCATCAATCTTATGAAGAACGAGCTCTTCATTTTTTTGGCAAAGAGAAGTTTCGGAATATGAAAAACCCATAAACAAAAACGATATACAAAGCAATAAGCGGTAAAAAGGCATTAGCGACAATTTGAAGATCACGCAATACAAATCTTTCCTTCAATTTCATCTATTATCTTCAAAGATAATTTTTCCGCTCTTTAAAAGTGCATAAAGCTGCCATTCATTTCAGCCGTGCTTTCGGCAAAATTATTTACTGCTATCAGACATTTTAAGATCGCCTGACATTATTTTGTCGTTGCCGCTTCTTACTTTTCCATTCTCCAAAATATGCCCGTTTGTGTCCACGTCCTGGCTACCGGAGTTTTGCAGATTACTTGTTGCAGGCAGATGTGTCGTGTCTTGTTTTGTCGTAGTTGAATCTGAGATTACATTTTTGTTTGAAGAGCCGTTGTTGCATGAAGAAAGTAAGAATAATCCGATCAAAATCGCACTGAGGTGTTTCATAACTGAAGGTTTAAGTTCAATTACTTGCTATAAATTTAATGCCACTTTTCATCCTGCTGAAAATTATGAAAATAAAATTGTTGATTTTTTGTTCGTTTACTATTGATCAGATTTCCTTCTCTATTTTTGCAACTATGCTAAATGATGAAATACTTGCGCTTGGAAAAAAACTTTGGGATTATCACCAAATGAATGACCGGTTAGAAAAAGTGGATTGCATTCTTACACTCGGAAGCCATGATCTTCGTGTTCCCGAAAGAGCTGCCGAATTATATTTAGAAGGATTTGCACCTTTAATGATCATGTCAGGCGGATTGGGAAATTTCACAAAAGAAACCTGGACAGAAAAAGAGGCGGATAAGTTTGCCGCGATTGCAATAAAAATGGGCGTTCCAGAAGAAGCTATTTTAATTGAAAATAATTCGACCAATACAGGTGAAAATATCAGCTTCACCCAAAAACTTTTAGAGGAAAAAAGTTTAAATCCACAAAGTTTTATTGTTGTTCAAAAACCTTACATGGAAAGGCGTGCGTATGCTACTTTTAAAAAACATTGGCCTGAAAAAAAGTTGCTGGTTACTTCACCTCAAATTTCTTATGAAGAATATCCCAATGAAGAAATTCCAATGGAGCGCGTGATCAATATTATGGCCGGCGATTTGCAACGGATAAAGTATTATCCCGAAAAAGGTTTCCAGGTTTACCAGGAAATTCCTGCAGAGGTTTGTGAAGCTTTTGAAAAACTGGTTGCTCTTGGTTTTGATAAGCACCTGATGAAAGAAAATTAAATAAAATGTCTTTACAAAGATTTATTAATGCGCAGGAACGCGATTATCAAATTGCGTTAAGTGAAATTCAAAAAGGCAGAAAACGTTCGCATTGGATGTGGTATATTTTTCCTCAAATTAAAGGGCTGGGCTTCAGCCAAACTTCAAAATTTTATGCGATAAAGAATATAAACGAAGCTGAAGAATATTTAGCAGATCCGGTTTTGGGAAAACGGTTAATTGAAATTTCAAGTGAACTTCTCAAGCTTAAAACCAATGACGCAAACCAGGTTTTTGGAAGTCCGGATGACTTGAAATTAAAATCTTCAATGACCTTATTTGGTTCACTTCCAAATACGGATCCGGTTTTTGAATACGTCTTGAAAAAGTTTTTTGATGGTGAAAAAGATGAAAAGACCTTGCGCATTCTTTCTGAAGAATAGAATATAATTCATCAAAAAAAGCTGGCATACATTTTATTGAATTAGGTTCATTATTAATAATGAATTATTATGGATTTATCATCACAGGTGCGTGATTTGTTTTTATTGTCTTTACCTATTTCCTGTATTTCATGGACGGTTACGCATGAAGAGGTTTTTAAAGAACCTCGGCGGTATTGTGTTGATCGATCAAAGCGTGCAAAGAGTTTGGCAGTTAGAAAATTTTATTATCTCTTCACCTGCGAATATTGCTTCTCGCATTACATCGCCATCTTTTTTTTGATCATTACGCGATATCACTTGCTTTTTAGTGATTGGCGCGGATATTTGATCGGCGGTTTTGCGCTTGTTTGGATCTCAAATATTTATATGAGCCTTTTTGCTTTTGTAAGAGTAGGTATGAAAAAAGAAAAAATGGAAGCGGATATGAAAGAAAAAGAATTAAAAAAATAAATCCTTCTCAATTGATGCTATAGTGAACAAACAAATGAGAAACTTTTTATTTTGATCTTAATAAGCTCTTGCAAACAAAACCCTTTCTGAACTTGGCTTTCCTGTCAGAATATCTTTTCCGTCTTCTTTTGGATTGTTTAAAGGAATGCAACGAATTGTGGCTTTACTTAATTCTTTGATCTTTTCTTCCGTCTCTGCAGTTCCGTCCCAATGTGCAGAAACAAAGCCACCTTTTTCATCAAGAATCTTTACAAATTCTTCCCAGGTATCTGCTCGCGTGATGTGCGCATCACGGTATTCTTTTGCTTTATTGTAGATGGAATTTTGAATGTCGTTTAACAATACAAAAACGGTGTTGGCAATTCCATCAAGTGAAACTGATTCTTTTGTTTTTGTATCACGTCGTGCCACTTCTGCAACGTTTTGTTCCAGGTCGCGTGCGCCAAGAGCAATTCTCACCGGAACACCTTTCATTTCATATTCTGCAAATTTCCATCCCGGGCGACGGCTGTCGTCATCATCATATTTTACTGAAACGCCAAGCGCTTTAAAATCCTGCATTATCGCATGAACCTTTTCATCGATTGCATTTTTTTGTTCATCGTTTTTATAAATAGGAACAATAACAACCTGAATGGGTGCAAGCTTTGGAGGAAGAACAAGCCCGTCATCATCACTGTGCGCCATTACCAAAGCACCAATTAATCTTGTGCTGACACCCCAACTGGTTGCCCAAACATAATCGAGTTTATTTTCTTTGTCGCTGAATTTTACATCAAAAGCCTTTGCAAAATTTTGCCCGAGGAAATGGGAAGTTCCGGCTTGCAAAGCTTTGCCATCCTGCATCATCGCTTCAATACAAAAAGTGTCAACCGCGCCTGCAAATCTTTCGTTCACACTTTTTACGCCCCTGATCACCGGCATCGCCATCCATTCTTCTGCGAATTCGGCATACACGTTCAGCATTTGCATGGTTTCGTCTATCGCTTCCTGCGCAGTGGCATGTGCCGTGTGGCCTTCCTGCCAAAGGAATTCGGTTGTGCGCAAAAACAAACGTGTCCGCATTTCCCATCTCACCACATTTGCCCATTGATTTATTAGGACCGGCAGATCGCGGTAGGATTGGATCCATGTTTTATAAGTATTCCAAATGATCGTTTCTGAAGTGGGCCGCACGATCAATTCTTCTTCAAGTTTTGCATCGGGATCTACGATAATTCCGGTTCCGTTATCGTCCATTTTTAAACGGTAATGAGAAACCACAGCACATTCCTTGGCAAATCCTTCCACATGAGCAGCTTCGCGACTTAAAAAGCTTTTGGGAATGAACAATGGAAAATATGCGTTTTGATGACCTGTTTCTTTAAAACGCTTGTCAAGTTGGTTTTGCATATTTTCCCAAAGGGCAAATCCATAAGGTTTTATAACCATGCAACCCCGCACCGCGCTGTAATCAGCCAGGCCTGCTTTAATGATCAGGTCATTGTACCATTGAGAATAATCCGTTTCGCGCGATGTAATTTCTTTACTCATGTAAGTTCGAATTTTAATGTATATTTTCCTGAGTTTTTCTTTCGTTACTTAATTTTTACCTTTTTTACTTTTAACAACGGTTCATAAAAACAATCCTAAAATAATCGGAGGATATTTCTTAAATTTACAGAAAGATGCGGCAAAAATAAGCTTCATTATCTAACTTCTAAAAACTCACACCGATGAAAATAAAAGATTTGTTATTGCCTTGTGCAGTGGTTTTGCTGGGCAGTTGCAGTACAGCATACCGTTCAGGGCAAACACCGGACGATGTTTATTATTCTCCGGCACCACAAGAAAGTGAATATGTTACAACTGCTAATGAGCAGGATAAAAATTCCTATTACTATCGCAACCAGGAAGATCAACAGATACGTAGAGGAATTGAAGACCCTGTTTATCGCAATGCGATAACTTTCAGCATGGGAATGGGCGGGTATAGTCCTTATTCTTTTTATCCGTACAATTCATTTTACAATCCTTATTACAACGCGTTCGGTAATCCGTTCTATAACAATTATGCGTACGATCCTTATGGATTTAAGAGCATGTACAATCCCTATTATTATGATCCTTATGGTTATAACAGTTTTGGATTTTATTCTCCTTATAACTATTATAATTCATTTACACTTGGGTATGGATATTCACCTTACTATTCACCCTACTATTCACCAATACTTTTTTCAACAAAAAACGTGAATACCAATGTTGGTCCAAGAAGGTACAATTTGAACGTGTACAATCACAATCAAACGAATTCAGGAACCAATGTTCAGCCAATCAGGTCAACAGGTACAGGAACGGTTCAGCCAACAAGAGGAACTGGTGTAGGCAATGTGATCAGGAGAGTATTTACACCTTCTCAAAGAAGCACTTATACTCCACCATCTAACAACAGGTACAATACTACAAGGCACTCTTATAATAACAACAATTATTACAATAACAACAATAATAATAATAATAACTACAATACTCCTCAAAGAACCTTTTCACCAAGTTCAAGTTCATCATCTTCTTCTTCAGGAGGAGGTGGCAACAACAGCGCTCCTGTCAGAACTTTCAGGAGATAATTGCTTTAACTAAATTTTTAAAAAGGGATGATTTTCATCCCTTTTTAAAATCATTTTTTCTGGCCAAAAAGTTGATAAAATAAAAAAGAGAATTATTTATTCGTTTACTATGAAAACAGTTTATCTGCTCCTGGTTTTTTCATTTGCAACTGTGATTTCTTATGCACAACAACCTGAAGACGCGCTACGGTATTCATTTTTGAGACAACCGGGCGGCACAGCCAGGAACCAGGCAATTGGTGGTGCAGGAGGTTCTTTGGGTGGAGAATTTTCTTCATTATTTATCAATCCTGCCGGTCTTGGATTTTATAAAACGGGTGATTTTGTACTCACTCCATCTTATTCCTTCAACAAATCAAAATCCACTTATTTAACTAAACCCGAAAGTGCAATCAGCAATAATTTTAATGTGGGTGCAACCGGATTTGTTTTGGGAGGGCCCAACAGGGGGAAAAGTGTAAGAAGTATGGCTTTTGGAATTGCTGTAAACCGTGTAGCTGATTTTAATAACCACGTTTATTATAAAGGAACCAATAACAAATCATCTTATTCGGAAAAATACCTCGAGCAATTAATCAGTGATAATATTACGGATCCGAACCAGGCGGCGAGTTACGATCCTTATGGCGCAAGTCTTGCTTTCAATACCTATTTGATCGATACGCTGCAGGGACAGGATGGCTCGGTAAGCGGATATAAAACCCAGGCAAATCCATCAACAGGCCTTATCCAGGAAAATACGATCAACACAACCGGGGGCATCACTGATCTTGATTTTGGAATGGGGCTTAACGTAAAAGATAAATGGTATTTTGGTGGAACGATTTCAATCCCATTTTTGAAGTACAGCAGAAATGCTTCTTATAAAGAAAGCGATGCCACTTCCAATCCCAATAACAATTTCAACTACTTTACGGCAAGTGAAAGTCTGCAAACAAAAGGCGTTGGTATCAATGCAAAAGTGGGTGTGATTTTTAAACCCGTAGAAAATGTTCGCCTGGGACTTGCGTTTCATTCGCCCACGGCTTACGAACTTACGGATGATTACACAGCGGAAGTTACAACTGACCTCGAGGGCTATGGAGGATCGGGTCTTAAAACTCAAAGTTCCACTGATCTGACCAATGGTAATCCGTTGGAATCAAGGTATAATCTTACAACTCCCTGGCGCGTGATCTTGAGTGGATCTTACATTTTCAGCGAAGTTGAAAATGTGGAAAATCAAAAGGGATTCATTACCGCCGATCTTGAGTATGTCAATTACAAAGATGCTTCATTCCATGATGCAGGCAATGATGCCAGCGCAGCTGATTATTATAAATCCCTAACCCAGACTTTGGGCAATGTTTACAAGAATGCCATCAATGCGCGCTTAGGTGGCGAGCTTAAGTTCAATACTTTTATGGTTAGATTGGGCGGCGCTTATTATGGCAATCCTTACCAGGCAGAGAGTTCTAACCTGGTAAAAGTTACCGGAGGTTTGGGCTACAGGAACAAAGGTGTTTTTGTTGATCTCGCTTACGTCTATTCGATGTTAAAAGATGTTAACTATCCCTACCGTTTAGAGGACAAAGCCAATTTCCCTGCTTATTTGAAGAATAACAAAGGAAATGTAGTTCTTACGCTCGGATTCAAATTATAAATATTGCTTTCCCGGGAAGATCAGCCGCTTAAAGTAAAAAAACTGGCTTATTTCTTGGTTTACTACAAAGCACATTAGTGAAGAATGCAAGGGATTTTTTTTTTAATACTGATAACAAAAAATTTCCGTAAAAAAATTTGCTGTAATAAATATTATATTACTTTTGTTCCCTCAATTTAAATAAAGGTAACGTTGAACAAAATCAATAAATATCATTCCTTCTGTCCGGCAACGGTATATTTATTATTACGACGTGGATGCTGATAGGCCCTTGCGTTTGAAAGCGCACCTATCAGTGGAACAAAATCCCCCGATTTCTCCTCTTATTTTTTAAATTATTAAATTTCCTGCAAATTGGAACAATCAAATATAATTGTTCGGGTTGCAACTCCTGCTGATATTATTTACGCATCTACCATTACAGATGAAATGGCTTCGTCTGCGCAGGCACGCGGAACAGGAATTGCCAAACGCTCTCCCGAATATATTTCTGATAAAATGAAAGAAGGCAAAGCCGTAATAGCCCTTACTAAAGATGGTACCTGGGTTGGATTTTGTTACATTGAAGCCTGGGGCCACGAAAAGTTTGTAGCCAACAGCGGACTTATTGTCGCACCTGAATTCAGAAAATCAGGTATTGCAAAAATCATCAAGCGGCGCATTTTTGAGTTGTCGAGAAAAAGATATCCTGAAGCCAAGATATTTGGTTTAACAACGGGCCTTGCGGTAATGAAGATCAACAGTGAATTGGGATATGAGCCAGTAACTTATTCGGAACTTACCGACGACGAAAATTTTTGGGCCGGATGCAAGAGTTGTGTAAACTACGACATCCTGATGAGTAAAGATCGTAAGAATTGCTTGTGTACAGCCATGCTTTATGATCCCAAAGATCATTATACTCCGGAAGAAACAGCCCGCGAGTTTAAGGAGAAATCAAAAGTGTATGAAAGATTCATGCGGCTTAAAAAGAACAGGCTGCTGAATTATTTAAAAAAGAAAAAGCAGGAAAAACCTAAATCGATCCTGAGTTTATTATTTTTCAATCTCTAAAAGTTGTAATCAATAATGAGTAAAAAAGTTGTAATTGGATTCAGTGGCGGCCTGGACACTTCATATTGTGTAAAGTATTTTACGGATGAATTAAATTATGAAGTACACAGCATAATTGTAAACACCGGCGGTTTTTCAAAAGAGGAATTGGATCAGATCGAAAAACACGCAAAGGCGCTTGGTGTTGCTTCCCACACAACAGTTGATGCAACCCAAAGTTATTACGATTCGATTATCAAATACCTCGTTTTTGGAAATGTACTTAAGAACAATACCTATCCTTTAAGTGTAAGTGCAGAGCGGGTTTCCCAAGCTGTGCATATTGCAGAACATGTAAAAAAGATAGGTGCAGATGCGGTTGCTCACGGAAGCACCGGCGCCGGAAATGACCAGGTGAGATTTGACATGATCTTTCACATCATGATTCCAGGTGTCGAGATCATTACTCCAATTCGCGACATGAAACTTTCACGCCAGGAAGAAATTGATTACCTGAAGTCCAAAGGCGTAGACATGAATTTTGAAAAATCAGTTTACTCAATTAATAAAGGTTTGTGGGGAACAAGTGTTGGTGGAAAAGAAACATTAAGTTCAAATGGTATGTTGCCGGAAGAAGCCTGGCCAACCCAGTTGACTAAACATGAACCGGAACAATTAAAATTACATTTTGAAAAAGGCGAGCTTACTTCAGTAAATGATAAAACATTCGATCATCCTGTTGAAGCCATTCAATATTTACAAAAAATTGCAGGCCCTTTTGCTATCGGTCGTGATGTGCATGTTGGCGACACGATCATCGGCATCAAAGGAAGAGTTGGTTTTGAAGCGGCAGCATCAATGCTGATATTAAAAGCTCATCATGCTTTGGAAAAACATGTGCTCACAAAATGGCAACTAACTTTGAAAAGCCAGCTTGCTGATTTTTATGGAAACTGGCTGCATGAAGGACAATTGCTCGATCCGGTGATGCGTGATATTGAAGCTTTCTTTATTTCTTCCCAAAAAAATGTTACCGGTGATGTGTTTATTCAATTGATGCCTTACCGATTTCAGATCACCGGTATCGAATCGCCATTTGATCTGATGAGTAGTAAATTTGGAAAATACGGCGAAATGAATACAGGTTGGAGTGGGGAAGATGTAAGAGGCTTCAGCAAAATTTTTGGAAATCAGACAGCGATTTATCATGCTGTAAAAAATAGCGCAGATGAAAAATAAGATAAGGGTTGGAATTATTGGTGGCGCAGGTTACACAGGCGGAGAATTGATAAGACTTTTGTTAAATCATCCTTTTGCTGAAATGGTTTACATCCACAGCAAGAGTAATGCAGGCAAAAGACTTCATTCGGTTCACCATGATTTAGTTGGACAAACAGATATTGAATTCAGTCACGAAATGAACGATGATGTTGATGTTCTTTTTTTATGTGTTGGTCATGGTGATTCAAAGAAATTTTTGGAAGAAAATGAAATTCCTTCCAACATAAAGATCATTTCCTTATCGCAGGATTTCCGATTAAAGAAGAATGCTGATTTTAAAGGTCGGGAGTTTGTTTATGGTTTACCTGAGATAAACAGTGAACAAATAAAAAAGGCAAAAAATATTGCCAATCCCGGTTGTTTTGCCACAGGAATTGAATTGGGTTTATTGCCGTTGGCAAAAATGAATTTGCTCAATGATGTTTTTACAACAGGCATTACGGGCTCAACCGGCGCGGGTCAATCTCTGTCGCCAACTTCTCATTTTTCATGGCGCGAAAATAATGTGCAGGCTTACAAAACCCTTACTCATCAGCACTTACACGAGATCAATGAAACGTTAAACCAGCTTTCCCTAGACTCAAAAGCGTCGATTCATTTCGTTCCATGGCGCGGTGATTTTACGCGTGGCATTTTTGTAACCTCACAGGTGAAATGTTTGAAACCCCTGGAGGAAATTCTTGAGATCTATAAAAGTTTTTATGAAGGAAGTCCATTTACTACCGTTAGCAAAGATCCCATCTTTTTGAAGCAGGTTGTAAACACCAACAATTGTATTGTTCATCTTGAAATGGAAGATGATATTTTGGTGATTCATTCTGTAATCGATAATTTATTAAAAGGCGCCAGCGGGCAGGCAGTTGAAAATATGAACCTGATGTTTGGCCTTGAAGAAACATCTGGGCTTAGATTAAAAGCCAATTATTTTTAAGTAGTCCTTCGCACTTAAAACATAAGCAAATGAAACTATTCGACGTTTACCCAATTAACAACATCAATATTGTAAAAGCGAAAGGTTCTTACGTTTGGGACGATAAAGGAACTGAATATCTTGATATGTATGGGGGGCACGCTGTTATTAGTATTGGTCATACACACCCTCATTGGGTAAAGAGAATTGAAGAGCAGTTAGAGAAAATTGCATTCTATTCTAACTCGATAAAAATTCCATTGCAGCAGGAATTGGCTGATAAATTAGGGAAAGTTTCGGGTAAAGAAAATTACCAATTATTTCTTTGCAACTCAGGTGCAGAAGCAAACGAAAATGCATTGAAACTCGCTTCTTTTCATAACGGGAGAAAAAAAATCGTTGCCTTTTCAAAAGCCTTTCACGGGCGCACTTCACTTGCTGTCGCAGCAACCGACAATCCTTCTATTGTTGCGCCGGTTAATCAAACTGAAAATGTTGTTTTCCTTCCTTTTAATGATGAAGAAGCATTGAAAGAACATTTCGAAAAAAATGGAAGTGAGATCTGTGCAGTTATCATTGAAGGCATCCAGGGTGTTGGTGGGATAAGGGTTGCCACAAACTCTTTTTTGCAATTAACAAGAGAATTGTGCTCTAAGTATGGTGCTGTCTTTATTGCAGATTCAGTTCAGTGCGGATATGGAAGGTCGGGTAAATTTTATTCCCAGGATTATGCCGGCGTTGAAGCAGATATTTATTCGATGGCAAAAGGAATGGGCAATGGTTTCCCGGTTGCGGGTATCAGCATTTCTCCTGGAATTGCCCCGAAATATTCAATGCTCGGTACAACGTTTGGAGGTAATCATCTCGCATGTGCTGCAGCTATAGCGGTTTTGGAAGTGATGGAAGAAGAGAAGCTGATGGAAAATGCAGGTAAGATTGGGAACTACCTCATAACAGAAGTTGAAAAAATTGAAGGATTAAAAAATGTCCGTGGCAAAGGTTTGATGATAGGTTTTGATGTGACGGAAGAATTGAAAGATTTGAAAAAGAATCTTTTGTTCAAACATAAAATTTTCACGGGCGAAGCAAAACCGAATGTGATCAGGTTATTACCTTCGCTTGCATTGACAAAGAATGATGCAGATAAATTTTTAAAAGCGCTTAAAGAAGAAGTATCATTTCTTTCAAAAACAAAAGTGCCGGCTTCACAGGCAAGTGCTACATAATTATTCATTTTAAAAACAATTTATAATTATTGAAAAATTTTCTTTCTGTTCATGATGCAGGCAACATAAATCATCTTATAAAGACTGCATTAAATTTCAAAAATGATCCTTTGCAAAGCAATGAATTGGGTAAAGGAAAAAGAATCGGTTTGTTATTTCTAAATCCAAGTATGCGAACGAGGCTGAGCACGCAGATTGCAGCACAAAATCTTGGAATGGAAGCAATTGTTTTTAATGCAACACAGGACGGTTGGTCGCTTGAATTTGAAGAAGGAGCAGTAATGAATGGTTCAACTGCAGAACACGTGAAAGATGCGGCGCCGATATTGGGAAAATTTTTTGACATTCTTGGTGTGCGAACTTTTCCGTCTTTGAAAAACAGGGAAGAAGATTATTCGGAAAAAATACTGCAGCAGTTCGTGAAATATGCGGGAATTCCGGTCGTAAGCCTGGAAAGTGCTACAGTTCATCCTTTGCAGAGCTTGACAGATGTGATCACAATTTCTGAAAGACTTCCTGTAAAATCAAAATCCAAACCAAAAGTGGTGCTCACATGGGCGCCTCATGTTAAACCTTTACCACAATGTGTCGCCAATAGTTTTGCACAATGGATGAATGCATGGGGAGAGGCTGACTTTGTCATCACAAATCCTGAAGGATACCAGTTAGATAAGGAATTTACTGGCAATGCTACCGTTACTAACGATCAGGCATATGCGCTAAAGGATGCAGATTTTGTTTACGTAAAAAACTGGAGCAGTTATAAAGATTATGGTAAGATTTTACCGGTTGAAAATAACTGGATGCTAGCAAAAGATAAATTATCCATAACCAATAACGCAAAGGTGATGCATTGCCTGCCGGTGAGAAGAAATGTTGAATTGAGCGATGAAGTTTTGGACAGCGATCACAGCATCATTACGGAAGAAGCCGGAAATCGGGTTTGGGCGGCGCAGGCGGTAATCTCAGAGATTTTAACTGGTTTGTCATGAATGAAACCCAACTCCAAATGGATAAACTTTTTGTGATAAAGATTGGTGGAAATGTGATTAATGATGAAGAGCAGCTATCTTCATTTCTTGATTCTTTTGCTCAAATTGAAGAAAAGAAAATTCTTGTTCATGGTGGGGGGAAAATTGCTACTTCCATCGGCAACAAATTGGGAATTCAATCAACTTACATTGATGGTCGCAGGATCACTGATGATGAAACGATAGATCTGGTGACAATGGTTTATGGAGGTTTGGTAAACAAAAAAATTGTTGCACAACTCCAGGCAAAAAATTGCAATGCGATTGGTGTGACAGGAGCAGATGCAAATTTGTTACCCGCAAAAAAACGCCCGGTAAAAGAAATTGATTATGGATGGGTTGGTGATTTGAAAGATGAATATATCGATTCTAAAAACTGGAGATTGTTTTTGGAAAATGGACTTGTTCCTGTTGTGGCGTCACTTACGCATGACTCCAAAGGCCATATTCTGAATACGAATGCAGACACGATCGCCTCAGTTGTATCAGTAAATCTTTCAAAAACTTATGAAACGAAACTTGTTTTTTGCTTTGAGAAAAATGGTGTGTTGATGGACGTGCAAAATGAAGGTTCTGTCATTGACAAGATCGATCATAATAAATATTTGGCATTGAAAGAATCAGGTAATTTATTTGCCGGCATTCTTCCTAAGATCGACAATGCATTTGATGCGATCAGAAAAGGAGTGAATGAAGTTATCATCGGAAATTCTTCTCAGTTATCCTCTTTAATTAAGGGTGAGGGCGGAACAAAAATATTTTTTAATGGACAGTAAGCCAACAAATATTGACGATTTATATTTTGATGCTGTTACTCTTTTAAAGGAACTGATCGCCATACCTTCCTTCAGTAAGGAAGAGGATCTTACGGCCGATTGCCTGGAAGAATTTTTCAGAAAAAAGAATATAAAAACCAACCGTTACCTGAACAATGTTTGGGCTACCAATAAATACTTTGATGAGAAAAAGCGAACTCTTTTGTTGAACTCTCATCATGATACGGTGAAACCTAACAAAGGCTATACGCTTAATCCATTTGAGCCGATTGAAAAAGATGGAAAATTATATGGCCTCGGTTCTAATGATGCCGGTGGTCCCTTGGTTTCTTTAATAGCAACGTTTGTTCATTTTTGCGAGGAGGATATTCCATTCAATATCGTTTTTGCAGGAACAGCCGAGGAAGAAATTTCGGGAAAAAACGGAGTTGAAATTTTGCTCAGTCATCTTCCAAAAATTGATTGTGCGATAGTTGGTGAACCAACATTACTGAACATGGCGGTTGCGGAAAAAGGCTTGCTGGTATTGGATTGTGTGGCACATGGAAAAGCCGGTCATGCTGCCAGGAATGAAGGTATCAATGCATTGTATATTGCAATGAAAGATATCAATTGGTTAAGTACAGTTAAATTTCCGAAGACTTCATCTCTTTTGGGTGAAGTGCATATTGCGGTAACTTCCATCTTTACTGAAAACCGGACACACAATGTTGTTCCTTCCGAATGTAAATTTATTGTCGATATACGGGTAAATGAGTTGTACACTTTTGAAGATATTATTGCGATCATAAAAGCAAACATCGAAAGTGAAGTTCAACCACGATCAATAAGGTTGAAATCTTCTTTCATTCCTGAAGATCATCCTTTGGTAATTGCCGGAACGAAAATGGGCATTTCTTCTTATGGTTCGCCAACCTGTTCAGACATGGCTTTGATGGATTTTCCTTCTCTGAAAATCGGACCCGGCGATTCGGCAAGAAGCCATAGTGCTGATGAATTTATTTATACAAAAGAAATAAAAGAAGGAATTGAAACTTACATTCAATTAATTAAAAATTACGAATTAAGAAATACGAATTGAAGAAAAACAATTTCATACAAGACAAAAGTTTTGCATTTGCGTTGCGTATCGTAAATCTTTATAAATTTTTAATTGAAGAAAAGAATGAGTTTGTGATGTCGAAACAACTTCTAAGAAGTGGCACATCCATCGGTGCAAATGTTGAAGAGGCAATCGGAGGCCAATCGGGTAAAGATTTTGTTTCAAAATTAAGTATCGCGTATAAGGAAGCAAGAGAAACGATTTATTGGCTTAGATTATTATCGGCTTCTTCTTACCTTTCGAAAGGCCAGGCAGAAAGTATCTTAACAGATGCAGAAGAAATCTGCAAGATTTTGGGTAAAATTCAGATCACTGTAAAAGGTCGTAATTCGTAATTTTTAATTCGTAATTGAATATGAAATTGTGGCAAAAAAATACTGATTCATTAAAAGAAGTTGAAAAATTTACTGTTGGTAAAGACTGTGAACTTGATATATTTCTGGCTCCTTATGATGTTTTAGGATCGCTCGCGCATATAAAAATGCTGAATAAAGTTGGTTTACTGTCGGAGAGTGAATTACATGAGTTAGAAAATGGTTTAAGAGATATTTATGCCGACATCATCGCTGAAAAATTTCACCTTGAAGAAGGTGTAGAAGATATTCATTCACAGGTTGAATTTATTTTAACAAAAAAAATTGGCGATGCAGGAAAAAAAATTCATTCGGCCCGTTCAAGAAATGACCAGGTAATTCTTGATCTGAAACTTTTTTTGCGTAATGAAATTGAAGAATTGGTGCACGAAATAAAAGGTTTTTTTGAATTGCTTTTACAACAGAGCGAGAAGTTTAAAGATTATCTTTTGCCCGGCTACACTCACTTGCAGCTTGCGATGCCCAGTTCTTTCGGACTTTGGTTTGGCGCTTATGCTGAAAGCCTTGTTGATGATTTGATCACGCTTCATGCTAGCTGGGAAATTGTAAATAAAAATCCTTTAGGTTCTGCAGCAGGGTTTGGCTCTTCTTTCCCGATCGATCGCAGCTATACAACCGCACTGCTTGGTTTTGAGGATTTGAATTACAATGTAGTTTATGCACAAATGAGCCGTGGCAAAACCGAAAGAATTCTTTCTCAATCACTTTCTAATATTGCGTCTACGCTTGCCCGTATGAGCATGGATGCTTGCCTTTATCTGAACCAGAATTTTGGATTTATCTCTTTCCCTGATGAATTGACTACCGGCAGCAGCATCATGCCTCATAAAAAAAACCCGGATGTTTTTGAATTGATTCGCGGGCATTGCAACAGGATTCAATCTTTGCCAAACGAAATTGCGATGATGACCACTAATTTGCCTTCGGGTTATCACCGTGATATGCAATTGTTGAAAGAACATCTTTTTCCTGCTATCAAAAATCTGGGCGATTGCATTCGCATGGCTACACTGATGTTTGAAAATATTGAAATCAAAAAAGATATTCTTGAGGACGAAAAGTATAAATATCTTTTTACGGTCGAAGAAATGAACAAACTGGTAAACCAGGGAATGCCGCTTCGTGATGCTTATAAAAAGATCGGTGCTGAGGTGGAAGCCGGCACTTTCAAAACTGATAAAAAGATAAGCCATACTCATGAAGGTTCGATAGGGAATCTTCAAAATCCACAAATAAGAATGATGATGGAAAAGGTGGTAAACCGTTTCAATTTTCGGGCTGTGAATGACGCGTTACAAAAATTAATACAGTAAATTGCCAACTTCTGTCTGGGATTAGAAAGTAATAATTCCGGCTAAATCATTTTTTTAAAGATGCAAAAATGGCAGAATCCAGAAAAAAGAGGATTGCAATATTTGGTTCGACTGGTTCCATCGGCACACAAGCGCTGGAGGTGATCGAAGAACATCCTGATTTATTCGAGGTAGAAATTCTTACTGCACATACAAACGATAAACTCCTTGTTGAACAGGCAATAAAGTTTCAGCCGAATACAGTTGTCATCGTTGATGAAAACAAATTTGAAAAGGTAAAAAACGCTTTGTCATCAACAGATGTAAAAGTTTTTGCAGGCGAAAATGCGCTTGATGAAGTTGCAGATTTTGATACTTACGATATGATGCTCGCAGCTATTGTTGGCTTTGCAGGACTTAAGCCGACTTTGAAAGCAATTGAAAAAGGCAAAGCAATTGCGCTGGCAAATAAAGAAACGCTGGTGGTTGCCGGCGATTTGGTAATGCAATTGGCTGTGGAAAAAAGAGTGCCTGTTATTCCGGTTGACAGCGAACATTCAGCAATCTTCCAATGCCTGGTAGGGGAAACAAGGAACAGGATTGAGAAAATAATTTTGACCGCGAGCGGCGGACCTTTTCTTGGTAAAAAACCGAATTACCTTGTAAACGTAAAAAGAGATCATGCGCTCCAGCATCCCAACTGGAAAATGGGCGCCAAAATAACGATCGACTCGGCAACGCTGATGAACAAAGGACTTGAAATGATAGAAGCCAAATGGCTCTTCAATCTTTCGCCTGACCAGATCGAAGTGATCGTTCATCCGCAAAGTATTGTTCACAGCATGGTTCAGTTTGAAGACGGAAGTATTAAAGCGCAGATGGGGCTGCCGGATATGAAACTTCCGATTCAATATGCTCTGACATTTCCACAAAGAGTTGCGAATAATAGTCCACGTGCGAATTTCAAAAAAATTCCTGTGCTGGCTTTTGAAGAACCTGATTTCAAAACTTTCAGGAACCTGAGCCTCGCAAAAATTGCACTTGAAAAGGGTGGCAATTTTCCTTGCATTTTGAACGCGGCCAACGAAATTGCTGTTTGGGCTTTCCTCAACAACCGTATTGGATTTCTTGATATTACCGCTGTTATAGAAAAAAGCCTCGATAAAATAAAATTTATAGAAAAGCCAAATCTTTCTGATTATTTTGAAAGCGATGGTGAGGCGCGTAATTTTGCTGCTTCGTTGGTAAATATGTGACCCCAACCCATTTTGTGGGATGAAAGGGTAGAAATAATTTTAATCAAAGAAAAATGTCCGTCTTAGTCGGATTGGGGTATTATGACATTATTAGCAATTAATTGGCCGGGAATAGGTTTGCAAGCCGGCTATCTTGTTTTTTCTCTTTCCATTTTAGTAATTGTGCATGAATTTGGCCATTTTATTACTGCCAAATGGTTTAAATGCCGTGTAGAGAAATTCTATTTATTTTTTGATCCATGGTTTTCCATTTTCAAAAAGAAAGTTGGTGAAACCGTTTATGGTATTGGATGGTTGCCACTTGGAGGTTATGTAAAAATTTCCGGGATGGTGGATGAGAGTATGGATAAAGAACAAATGCAGCAACCACCGCAACCCTGGGAATTCCGGAGCAAACCGGCCTGGCAGCGACTGATCATTTTGATTGCAGGTGTAACCATGAACGTTTTGCTGGCTTTTGTGATATACGCAATGGTCCTTTATACCTGGGGAGAAACAAAGTTGCCAATCAAAAATATGAAAGATGGCATCTGGGTTACAGATAGCCTGATGAGTAAAATTGGTTTAAAGAATGGCGACAAAGTGGTGGCTGTAAATGGTGAACCGGTAAATTATTATGAAGATCTTGCGCCGAGAATTATTGTAAGCAAGCAACTAACTGTTATAAGGGATGGAAAAGAACAAACGATCAATATTCCTGTGAATTTAATAGAACAACTGGTTGAAAAGAAAGGAAAGAAAAGCAATTTTCTTTTGATGCCTCGTTCACCATTAATTGCGGGAGCTTATGATCCAAAAGATACAACACCGGCGAAGAGCGCGGGTCTGCAACATTTAGACAGAATTGTAAAAGTAGATTCCACACCGGTTAGCTATTTCGATCAGTTGGCCTCCTATTTAAGCAAAAAGAAAAACGATACCGTAACACTCTCTGTTGTCAGAAATGGTCAGCCTATTGAAATGAAAGTTCCGGTTGATACATCCGGCAAAATAGGGATCAATGGGCTTTCAATGCAGGAATACGATAGCCTTGGAATTTTTAAACTGGAGCACAAAAAATATGGTTTTCTTGCTTCTTTTCCAGCTGGCGTTAGAGAAACTGGGAAGCAATTAAATTTTTATATCCAGCAGTTTAAAATGATTTTAAATCCTGAAACAGGCGCTTATAAGGGACTCGGCGGATTCAAAACAATGGCTTCGATTTTTCCCAAATCGGGTTGGGATTGGCAGGTTTTCTGGAAGATAACTGCTTTCTTTTCGATCATTCTTGCTTTCATGAATTTATTGCCGATTCCTGCGCTTGACGGTGGACATGTTGTATTTACCGTTGTTGAAATGATCACAGGCAGAAAACCAAGCGATAAATTTTTGGAATATGCGCAAATTGCAGGAATGGTTATCTTGTTCGCTTTATTGATCTACGCTAATGGAAATGACTGGTTCGGATGGGGCAGAGGTCATTAGCGTTCCAATGAGATTGTGGTAACAGTAAACGTAGAAAATTCCGGAATTTTTATTTTTTTATTTTCAGGCAAGAAATAAAATAACATGTCTTATTACCGGCAACCCGTTTACCAAAAGATTCTGATTTTTTTCAACATCTGCATCATTCTTGCCTACCTTTTTGTTTGTCTTGTTCCGTTTGTAAATACAGCTTCCAACTGGCTGTTCGCGGTTCCTGGAATTGTATTTCCTTTACTGCTTTTTACATTGCTTTTGTTTACCATTGTTTGGATCATTTTTAAATCCAAATTTGTTTGGGTTAATATTATAACTATAATTCTTGGAACACAACAGATACTAGCGGTTTTCTCGTTTCATTTTTCACAAAGATTTACTGATCAAAAAGAGCCAAACAATTTGCGCGTTTTGCAATGGAATGTAATGAGCTGGGACCAGGAAAATGAAACAAGAAATATTGAAAATGGCGGACATGCATTAAGGCCGATAATGATGGATTTGGTTCAGTCGCAGAATGCCGATGTTCTTTGTTTTGAAGAGTTTTATGAATCAAAAGACACTTCAATTTTTAAATCCAACATTTCAACCATAACCGCAATGGGGTTCGCTTATCATTATTTTGTTCCGGTTCAAAATCAGGATTCGAAAAGCAATTCAGGCATTGCCATTTTTTCGAAATATCCATGTGTTGACACAGCCTCTTTTAGTCTCAATCTTGATAATAAAGGAGAGCATTTGATCTATGCAGATATTAAAGTTCAAAACAAAACTTTTCGAATTTTCGCGACCCATCTCGTACCCATCCGGTTTGCCGACTGGCAGAATGAAAAGGAAAGAAGTGAAGAAATTTATGGGGATGATGCAGGAAATGGTTATGGCAAGATTTTTTCGAGCCTTCTTAGGGGTTATGCCTTTCGCTATTTTCAATCGGAATTAGTGGGAAGAAAAGTGGCTGAAAGTCCTTATCCCGCTGTAATCTGCGGGGATTTTAATGATATTCCCAACTCAAGTACGTACTTTAATGTAAAGGGACATTTGCAGGATGCCTTTTTGAAAAAAGGTGCCTGGACGGGAAGAACTACCAGGACAAGTTTCGGAATCATTTCACCAACACTTAGAATAGATTATATTCTTGCTTCACGGAGTTTTAAAGTGAACCAGTTTCAAATAATCCATGTTCCTTATTCGGATCATTTTCCTATTGAAACGGATTTACAATATTGATAGGATTCTTTGGCAGCAGAATTGCAAAAACTGCATGAGGAGTTTAAAATTATTTAATGGTTTTTTATCATTTGCCTCTGTATCTTTCGGAATTGATTTATTACAAAATCAATTAATTTTTTTATGCGCGAAAAAGCACGCTCATTTTTAAGAACAATTCTGCTCTTAATCAATTTCGGAATTATCTTTCTTTATCTTCTTGTGTGCCTTGTACCTTTTATAAACACGGGGAAATTTTGGTTTATTGCATATCCGGGTCTCGCATTTCCACTGATATTTTTTGCATTATTTTGTTTCATTATTCTTTGGGCGTTGCTCAAATCAAAATGGTTTTGGCTTTCACTTATTGTAATGTTATTGGGCACTCAGCAAATTCTCGCAGCATTTTCTTTTCATTTGCCTCAGAAATTTTCAATGGTTAAACAACCGCGCACACTGCGTGTTTTTCATTGGAATGTGGAAGGTTGGGATTCTTATTATGAAGGAAAAGAAGCACGACTGAGGAGTGATTATTTTAAAATGTTGCAGCTACTTAAAGCGCAAAATGCCGATATACTTTGTTTTGAAGAATATGCAGATACCAAAAAAATTTCCGATTCAAACTCAACCGTTTCCAGTATTCAAAGATTGGGATATCCCTATTTTGCTTTTGCCCCGACCGATGCTGATTCAAAGTATTACCCAAAAGGCGTTATTATTTTTTCAAAATATGCCATAGTTGATTCTCTTATTATTTCATACGGTAAACATACGAATGCAGAACACCTGGTTTATGCAGATATTAAATGTGACGGAAAAATTTTCAGGATATTTACTACGCATTTGCAGTCAGTGCGCTTTGATCATGCACAATATGAAAGCCTGAGTAGATTGAAACACGCGAAAGATCCTGGCTTCCATGATTCAAAAACGCTCATTTCGAAATTGAAAAAAGGATACCAGTATCGCTACAGCCAGGCAAAGATCGTCAGAAAACAAATTGAAAAAAGCCCTTACCCGGTAATACTTACAGGCGATTTTAACGACGTGCCCAATTCAAATACTTATTTCACCATCAGCAAGAATTTGCAGGATGTTTTTTTGAAAAAAGGTTCTTTCATCGGCCGAACCTTTCGTTTTATTTCCCCAACTTTAAGAATTGATTATATCCTTGCTGACAAAAGTTTAAAGGTGAATCAAATGAGAATTATTCATGTTCCTTATTCGGATCATTATCCAATTGAAGCAGATTTGCAATATTGATCGCTTATACGTTTTCCTTCTTTCGGCGCAAGACTTTTTTTAAAATCTCAACACAACTATGTATCGCTTCTTCAAAAGTTGTTGCATTCTTCTTAACGAAATCATCATTGCCGGGAACCACCAGCCTGATTTCACAAACTTTATTTTCCACGATGTCTCCATCAATGGATAGAGTCACTTCTGCTCTAATGATCCTGTCATGAAATTGTTCAAGTTTGCCTACTTTTTCGTTCACATAATCTTTCAGTTCCTGCCTTGCATCGAACTTTAAAGTTTGCAGATTTATTTGCATGTTCTTAATTTTTATTTTTATTAAAAGTATATCCTATTGTTATTCTAAAAAATGATGTTAATCATCAATAAAATTTCATGCCTGAAAAGTTTAGTTCGAAAGTTAAAATTTCTGTTACAGCATTTAAGAAGTACAATAAGCGTTCTTAATGTGGTAAATTTGAAAAACGGAAAACCTTATAATAAAATCAAAATCCGTGCAATGAAAAAATTATTCTTACTGATAATAATTTTCAATTATTGTTTGTTTACTGCGAATGCGCAATACAAGAGTTATAAGATTTCAATAAAAGGAGATACAATAAATGCAATTGACCTGAATGGAATGAAACAGGGAAAATGGGTAATACACGTAGATCCTTTGCGGGGCGAACCGGGCTATGAAGAAGAAGGGATTTTTGTAAATAACAAAAGAGAAGGCACCTGGAGAAAATATACTTTGGAAGGAGATTTTATCGCTTTTGAAAATTACAAGCATGGCGATAAAGATGGAAAGTGGCAGTTTTTTACTCCTTACGGAGACCTGGAAAGAGAAGAGAATTGGCGCGCTTATAATCCTGACCAGCCTTATGATACCATACCGATTTATGGAACTGGTAATGATGAAATAGTAAGTTATAAAGTGATCAAAGCACAGCCCTACAGCGTGAAAGACGGCACCTGGACTTATTATGATCATGGTCACATCATCCGGACTGAAGAATACGACCGCGGCTATTTATTGCATCCTCCTAAAACTGAAGTAGCCACCGAACAGCCAATGAAAAAGATTGTTCCAAAGGAAGTATTGGAATACCAAAAAAAGAATGCAAAAAAGAAACATGTAAAAGTGATAGATGGAAGTACGAGCTATTAGTTTCTTCTTTCTCCGAGGCTCATAATCTTAAAAGCAAGTTCCTTCAACAAAGCACCGGCTGAAATGCTTGGATTACCTATGCCTATGCTTTTCAGGTTAGCATCGTGCAACAATAAGATCACTTGTTCCATTTCTGAAAAAGAATAATTCCTTATTGTTTTCATCACTTGTTCAACAACTGCAGGATTAAAATTAAAAATTGGCTTAATTGCTTTTTCACTCTTATCGTGTAGTTGGTAAATGCCGAGAATCTTTGAAAAATAAGAATAAAGTGATGGCAATATTAATTGTACAGGAACGGCCTTTGGATTGGCGTCAAAATATTGGATAATACGAATTGCCTTTGCTCGATCTTTTGTGCTTAAAGCATTCTGAAATTCAAAAATATTATAGTCTTTACTGATTCCGATGAACTTTTCAATCTCATCCTCAGTGATCGTTTTTTCTTTACCAAGATTCAGTGAAAGTTTTTCAATTTCATTTACGATTCTTGATAAGTCATTGCCGATATGATCTACCAATAAAGTGAGCGCTTTAGGATCAATTTTAAAACCATTCGCTTTCAAATAGTTGCTGACCCAGCCTTCCAGTTGGTTTTCATATAATTTTTTTGATTGAAAAACTTCTCCTTTTTTCTTGATAACTTTTGAAAATTTAGTCCTGCCGTCAAGTGTTTTTCCTTTGTAGGAAACGACAAGAATTGTAGATGGTAATGGATTTTCTACATAACCTTCCAACTTTTCAACATCCTTCATTTGTTGTGCTTCTTTCAGGAGCACCACCTGCCTCTCTGCAAACATGGGATAGCGTCGGCAGGCATTTATTACATCCGGCCAATTAGCATCTTTGCCATAAAATACTGTGCGGTTGAAACCCGCTTCAGCTTCAGAAAGAATATTTTTTTCAGCATATTCCATCAGCTCATCGATGAAATAATCTTCATCGCCTTCAAGCCAGTAAACAGGTTTAAAATCCTTATTTTTCCAGTTAGCAAGGATGGAGGAAGCGGTCATTTTTCAAAGATAAATATTTCGTAATTAAATGTTCAGAATTGAATAGCTTTGACCTATCTTTTTGAGGCTCAGTTTCTTGGCATGATTTTGGAAAATTACCTAACGTATTAAATTTTATAAACATAAAAAACGCATATCATGAGTTACGAAAACTTCCCTGAACGCGAGAATGCCGGGGAAACAGAAGTAGTTAAAAAAAATAACAGTGGTCGTAATATTCTAACAGCCATTCTTGTGGTTGCATTGCTTGCTACATGGGGTTATATAATTTTTGACAAAAACAAAACCCGCCAGGAAAAGCAGGATCTCACAACGCAGATCGTTAACAGCGACTCAGCGAAAAATGAATTGCAACGCGAACTGGATGATGCGGCTTTGAGATTGGATGCCTTAAAAACAAGTAATGTAAAAGCCGATAGTCTTTTAAAAACAAAAGACAAAGACATTGATGCATTACGTGCAAGAGTGCAAAGCATCATCAATAACCGAAACGCCACAAAAGCCCAATTGGCCGAAGCACAAAGGTTGATTGCACAATTGAAAGGAAACATTGAAATGTACACAGCACAAATCGATTCCTTGCAGAATGCAAACGCGCAACTTACAGAAACCAACAGGGTAGTAACTCAACAAAGAGATGTTGTTCAGCACAGCTTCGACTCTGCCAGCCAGGTAATTCAACATAAGGATACTTTGCTTGATATTGGTTCTACTTTAACCGCTTCTGATTTTTCCATTGAAGGAATTAAAGAAAAAAGCAGCGGCAAGGAAAAAGTTACTTCAAAAGCAAAGCGTGTTGATAAACTAAGAATTTCATTTACGCTGGATGCTAACCGGATCACATCTTCAGGTCCTAAAGATATTTATGTTTGCATCACTGCTCCTGATGGTAAACCAGTACAGAATAGTGAATTAGGTTCCGGCACCTTTACTACCCGTGATGGTGTGCAACAGCCTTATACTAAAAAGATACAGGTAAATTATGTGCAGGGGCAAAAACAACCTGTGAAGGTAGAATGGTCGCAGAACAATCAATTTCAAACCGGGGATTATAAAATTTCAATTTATAACAATGGGTTTGAAATAGGCCAGGGAACTGTATCATTGAAAAAAGGTGGTTTGTTTTCTTAGAACAAAATAAATTCTGAATAATAAAGAGCTTCCCGTCATTTGGCGGGAAGTTTTTTTTATTAAAATAAAAAATTGAATGGATTGTTGATTTACTACTTTCCTCAGTAATTTTCCTCATTCAATTCTTGAAATTACTGCTGTTGTTTTAGGGTGTTTTTGGCATTGAAGAAGACCTTTCAAATTTATATTTTTATAAAGGTTATTCAAACAGTTCACTGTCAAATCACCACCTATGAAAACCTTATACACGTGTAGTTTTTTCTTATATATTCTAGCGCCGGCTAACAGCTTGTTAGCACAATGCACATGCAGCGGAGGAATTTCTCCTGATTCAGTTGTATATTATCAATATTATGACTCGATAATTTCTACCAACACCTCAATAGTATTCCCGCAATTCAATGATACGCTTGGAACTTTGACTTGCTTTCGTTTGAGTGATACAGTAACTACAGTTGTCAACTATAATATTGAAAACAATCTTGACACAACAGAGGACTATAATTTTGAAACCTACAGGAGGTCACAATTTACCGGCCCTGATGGATTTTTTAGCTCTGTAATTTCTCCTCCAAAAGACTATGGCCCTTATACGCTCGGTCCATATGATCCAACGGGTACGGGTGACGAAGTGAATGTAGGTCCGGATACCGTATTCAACAAAAATGCACATACCCAATATTTTGGTGGAACAGCGTCGTATTATGGGCAAGGAAATGTTACATTGAATTACCTTACCACAAGTACTTTTACGATTTTAACGGGAAGCGATAATGCAATTATAAAGTTGAAAGCTTATACACGACTGGGAGCGGAATTGGTTTATTATTGGTGTCCGTTTAATGTTTTAGAATCCAACTTAAGCGCCTTTTCAGTGTCTTCTAACAACAACAACATTCTTATAAAGTGGAATTTAAATAAGCAATCTTCCGCTCAGAATATGATACAAATGAGTACTGATGGTACAAACTTTACTGACCTTGGCTTTGGGGTGGAAACAGCTTCAGCTTCCGGCATCAGTTCGCAATTTTTGTATGTACCCGATAAAGGTTACACGGGCAGTATTTATTTCAGAATAAAGCAAACTGATTATTCCGGAAAGGTTTTTTATTCAGAAGTGAAGAGCATTTTTATTAATGCTCAAAAATCAAAAATTTCAATTTATCCAAATCCTACAGTCTCCGGAGTGAATATTCAATTTGTTAACAGCCCTGGTAGTGATTACCGGGTTGAATTGATCAATAGTTATGGACAATTATTGTATTTAAAAAACTACAGTTTGAATAAGGAAAGTTCTGTCAACATCAATTGGCCTAAGAAACCAACGCCCGGAATTTATTTTTTGAAAGTAACCGACCTTAATCATCATAAAGAACAAGTTGAAAGGTTGAAAATTTTATAACCAGTTCAATCGGGTTTTAAGTGCCGTAATATAATGCACAACTGTCCCAGGCTCTTAACAGTTGTGCATTTACGGTTTATTTAGAACTTTAATTTCCGCCGCTTTTTACACGGTTTTGTTCTTCTGATGCGCCACCTGTTCTGCGGTGTTGCTGATTTTTAATTGGCTTGCCAAAGCGATAGGAAAATGTCAGTGAGAAAGTTCTATTGTCACGATAGTTTGAAATGTATGCATCTATGTCCTCATAGTTGATGTTCCCTTTAAAATTTTGTGTATTGAAGATGTCACGAACACCAAATTTCAAACTTCCTTTATTTTTCAAAATCAATTTTTGAACGCCGGCATCCATTCTCCACATCGGATCTATCACAATTTCTCCTTCAATTGATTTCGACCTGTAAAATCCGCTCAATTCTGCACTCCAGCCTTTTTTGAATTTGAATTGGTTGCTCATGTTGCCCATAAAAGTTGTGGCATTTATTTCGAGATTGCCACCATCAAGCACACCGCTGAAAGCATTATAGTTTACATTGCTGTATAAGTTCGTTGACCAGAATTTGGTAACGGGGAAATTAGCGCTGACTGCAATTCCATAAGTTGTCTTTGAAGCCAGGTTTTCTTTTGTCTGAAAAGTTTTTCTTTCACTGGTGATTTGTTTGATCACATCAGTAAATACGTGATGAATTTTGGTGTAATTAATTGTAGTCGAAAGGAAACCGTTATATGTATGAGTCAGTTCAATATTATCGGAAAACTGTGGTTGCAATAAAGTGTTGCCAACTTCATAAGTGTATTCATCCAGGAAATAATAAAAAGGATTCAAATCACCATAATCAGGCCGGTCGATCCTGCGACCGTAGTCTGCAGTGAAAGTGTTCTTATCATTCAATTGATAACTGACATAAACGGTTGGGAAAAGGTTTACATAGTTTTTAGTAAACGACGAATCCGGATGGGTTGCATTGCCAAGTTGGTGTCCTTTTGCATTTGTATTTTCAGCACGAAGACCGGCTTGCATGCCCCATTTTTTTATTTGCCTGCTGTAGTTAACATAAGCCGCGTTTATATTTTCCTTGTAAATAAAATGATTCGTTTTTCCTTCGTCCACTGTCGTTCCGTTGGAAGTTTGATTTTGATAAACTGCATCATTATCAGTGGTCACATAACTGCTTTTTAAACCGGTTTCAATCTTCACGGCATTTTTTAAAGGAATAGTAAAATCAGTTTTTGCCGAATAGATTTTTACGTTTGAGGGCAAATCGCCGATCAATGCATTTGGCGATTTCCTAACTGTAAAATCGGGATAAAAATAGGAGTTCGCAAGAAGTGAACTTGCAGGCTGTTCGTAATCGAGATAATCAAGGTCCACAGTAAATTCTTTTCCGCTTGAATCAAACTTGTGCCAAAAGTTCAGGTTAGTTGAAAAGTTTTTTGAATTGCCTTTGTTTGTATAATCTGCAATAACAATTGAATCGGTATGATTTTGAGCGTTGTTAAGATTTGTTTGGTTATTACTTATTTCCCGATAAGGATTCAAGTATCCTGAAAACACAACTCCAAGAGTTGTTTTCGGAGAAGCATAAAAATCCATCCCGGCTTTTAATCCACTGTAGTCAGACCGGTGATGAGAAATAATATCCTGATCGAAGATCGTTTGTAATTGCTTTGTGGAAGTATCTCTGAACCGGCGGATAATGGTTTGATCGCGATGGCTTTGCCATAATGAATAGGTATAATTTCCAAATAGATTCACTTTGCCTGTGCGATAATTGATATTAAAACTAGTATTAGGTTTACTGTAATACGCCTGCGCCATGGTTGCACTAACACTTCCGTTGATGCCGTGCATTTTATTTTTCTTTGTCTTAATATTTATAATGCCTGAATTTCCTGCTGCATCATATTTTGCGGAAGGATTGGTCATGATCTCAATTTGATCAATCGCACTCGACGGCATATTTTTTAAAAGGCTTGCCAATTGATCACCGCTCAGGTATGAAGGTTTACCGTCCAACATGATCATCACATTTGGTTTTCCCTTCAAACTCACATTTCCATCTTTATCAACGGTAACGCCAGGCGATTTTTCCAAAACTTCCAGGGCGGTTGTTCCTGCGTTTGTAATTGACGCATCTACATAAATTATTGTACGGTCTATTTTTCTTTCGATGAAAGGTTTTTTGGCAGAAACAGTGATGCCTTTCAATGTTTTGATTTCATGTTCCAATTTAAGAGTTGCAATAGTCAGATGTTGGCCGTCTTTCAAATTTATAATTGGGCTATAAGTGGAAAGATGCCCGATAGAACTGGCCAATAAAAAATAACTTCCTGTCTTTAGGTTCTGAAATTGGAAGTTTCCTTGTTTATCTGTGATATTAATTTTCACTAAAGATGAATCCGGGCTCGTGTATAATGAAACAGTAGCCGCGTCAATTATTTTCTGATCTCCTCCATCCGTAATCTTTCCTGATATAGACCCAGTGGGACTTTGAGCGAAAGTGCCAATCGAAATGAAGATAAATATAGCTACGAAAAATAGTGATCTTTTCATTTTCTTTTTAATTGCTTTGTTTGAAATATTACATTACAAAACTAAGTAGTATGTTTTGCATAGTACATTACTATGTATAAATGGTAAATATTTCTTTCTGACTGGTTAAGATTTTATTTAGACGGGGAAGCAGTAAGAAATGTTACAGTGAAGGGCCAATTAAATTATATTTTTATTTTGGCTGATAATCTTGGTGCGATAGGAACTATTATTCTAACTGTTTTTCCAGCACATAATCATTCATAAAATAACCGGAACCAATATCAATATCTTCCTTTCTGATGATCTTAAATCCTGCTTTTTCATAAAAATGTAATGCCTTGTTGTAGCGATTTACATTTAATTGCAGTGCTGAAGCTCCTGCTTCTTTTACAGCTTTTAAAACATGATCAAGCAATTTTTTCCCAATCTTTTTTCCTTGTTGATCGGGCAAAACATAAATTTTATTGAGATGGTAAATCGCTGCATCTTCATGAGATGAATAAGATGCAAAACCGATCGGAACTTTGTCTTCAGTGGCCAGGATAAATTGGTGATTTAAAACAGTAAGTTGGTGCTCCAATGAAGGAAGGGAATAAATTTTTTCAAGCATATAATCAAGCTGTGCTTGTCCTAAAATTTCCAGGTAAGCAGAAGGCCATATTTCATGCGCAAGTTGCCGGATGACAGGCAGGTCTTCTTTTTGCGCCGTTCTTATTTCAATCATTTTATTGAATCGTGATTTTTATTTCGGGGGCAAAAAATTGCCGGCCTTCTTTATCCTTTACAACAATATCGAAAAAATATAGTTGCTCATCTTTTTGAAGGTTGCGGGTGATGTTGTCTACCCAAACTTTTGGCAACGGTGTGTTGGTAAAACGGTCTGCAGATATGGTAAATACTTCTTCTGGCTTGCCGGTTTGATCATTACGAATAAATGATTTTTGGCGATAAAGAAACTGGTAAGATACGACTGGGTATTGATTATTATTTGCATCCACCACTTTCAATGGCAAGCCTGCCAATTGAACACCTTCATCCGCTGTAACCTTTGCACCATTTTGATTTACGCCGAGGTAAGTTTTTACTACCGGCGGTTTAAATTTTGGTTCTTTTACAATCGTTTGTTTTTGCTGGGCAAATAAATGATTTGTTGCAAGTGGCAAAAAAAAGATGCACAAAAAAAATCGAAGGAAAAGTTTCATTTACTAAGTGGTTTTTGCACATTACAAAGAAGCCAGCGTTTGTTCTATTACTTTTATTTTTTGTTCTGCGTCTGCCTTCTTTTTTCTTTCTAACTCAATCACTTCCGCGCGTGCGTTCTGTACAAATTTATCATTACTTAATTTCTTCTCTACCGTAATTAGGAAACCTTTAAGATAGTTGAGATCCTTTTCAAGTTTTTCCTTTTGTACAGATGTGTCAATAGTTGCATCTGATTTAATGTAGATCTTTTCATTTCCTGCAACTGTTGTTATTGCTGCGGTATCCGGCACTTTATTAAAGATAATTTCATCCGCATGAGTTTGCTTCGCCAAAATCTCTTTGATCAAATCGAAAGATTTTTCATCACTTGTTTCGATGAAGAGTGAAACCGCTTCTTTTGGTTTCAGGTTATTTTTATTTTTTGCATCCCGAACTGCTGTTATCAGGTTTTTTAATTTGTTCCCTAAAGAAAGAATTTCAGGATTGCTTTCCTTTACAGGACCAAATTGTTTTACCATTAAATCATCTTTTCTATCTTTCAGCAAATGATAAATTTCTTCGGTAATGAAAGGCATGAAAGGATGTAACAATTGAAGCAGTTCATCAAAATAAGAAACAGATCTTTCATAAACCTCATGTGAAATGGATTTTCCATATTCCGGTTTTATCCATTCAAGAAACCAACTGCAGAAGTCGTCCCAGATAAGTGAATAAATTGTTTTTAATGCTTCGCTCAAACGGAATTGTGACATCAGGTTTTCAACTTCACTTCTAACCTCCTGCAAGCGATTTTCAAACCACTGCAACGCAAACTCACCACTTTGATGCCCTTTGCCTGTTGCCTCTTGCACTTTGCCCTCTTCCCACATCTTCAACAACTTCATTGCATTCCACAATTTGTTATTAAAAAACTTTCCCTGTTCCAGACTGCTTTCATCAAACAAAAGATCATTGCCCGCAGGAGAGGAGATCATTATGCCAAAACGAACAGCATCTGCTCCATATTCATGAATAAGCGTGAGCAGATCGGGACTATTGCCAAGACTCTTGCTCATTTTTCTGCCAAGTTTGTCACGCACCATTCCAGTGAAATAAACATCATTAAATGGCCGCTCATGTTTGTATTCCATTCCCGCCATGATCATCCGCGCTACCCAAAAGAAAATAATATCTTGCCCGGTAACCAGCACCGATGTGGGATAATAATATTCAATGTCTTTATTTCCCGGATCGCTAATGCCGTGAAAAACTTCCATTGGCCAAAGCCACGACGAAAACCAGGTATCTAAAACATCTTCATCTTGCTTTAATTCACGATCATCATGTCCATCTATTTGTTTTCTCGCCTGTTCCTCCGATTCTGCCACGTACACGTTTCCTTCTTCATCATACCAGGCAGGAATTTGTTGTCCCCACCAAAGTTGGCGGCTGATGCACCAGTCCTTTACATTTTCGAGCCAGTACTTATAAGTGGCATTGAATTTTTCGTTTGGATGAATTTCGATCTTTCCGCTTGTTACAGCTTCCAGTGCAGGTTGCGCCAAATCTTTCATTTTTACAAACCATTGCGTAGAAATTTTTGGTTCTGCAACAGCATTTGTTCTTTGGCTGTATCCGAGGCGGGTGGTGTATTCTTCTTCTTTTACTAACAATCCTTTTTCCCTCAATCCCTCCACGATCTTTTTCCTCGCCACAAAGCGGTCCTCTCCAATAAAGATCTGTGCAGCTTCGCTCAAAGTGCCGTCTTCATTTAAAGTGTCAATTACAGGAAGATTAAATTTCAAGCCAATATTAAAATCGTTGATATCATGTGCAGGTGTGATTTTTAAAATTCCTGTTCCAAAATCCTTGTCAACATATTCATCAAATATCACCGGCACTTCCCTGTTGATCAGCGGAACAATTACTTTTTTATCTTTCAAAAATGCATACCGTTCGTCATTTGGATTAGCACAAACGGCCACGTCGCCCATGATCGTTTCAGGCCTTTGCGTCGCTATTGTGATGAACTTCCGGTCGTCGGTCGTCGGTTGTCCGTCGTCTAAGATTTCATACTTTATATAATACAACTTCCCCGTAACATCTTTGTATTCTACTTCCTCATCGCTCAATGCAGTTTTTGCAACAGGATCCCAATTGATCATTCTTGCGCCGCGATAGATCAATCCTTTATTATACAGATCAAGAAAAACTTTGATCACTGCTTTGTAATAATGATCATCCATGGTGAAAGTAACCCGCTCCCAATCAACGCTGCAGCCCAACCTTTTTATCTGGTTGTAAATAATGCCACCATATTTTTCCTTCCATTCAAAGGCATATTTCAAGAAATCTTCTCTCGATAAATTATTCTTATCGATCCCTTTTTCCCGCTTGAGCATGTCGACCACTTTTGCTTCTGTCGCAATTGAAGCATGATCACTACCGGGAACCCAACAAGCATTGTAGCCGGTCATTCTCGCTTTTCGGATCAAAATATCCTGAACGGTTTCATTCAAAGTGTGGCCCATGTGAAGCACGCCGGTCACATTTGGCGGCGGGATCACAATCGTAAAAGGCGTCCTGTCATCAGGTTCACTTTTGAAATAATTTTGATCCATCCAGTGTTGATACCACTTTTCTTCTACGGAAGCGGGAATATAATTCTTACTTAACTCCATTTTTTTGTAAAAAATTTATAGCCAGCAAATGTAATACAAACATGCTTTTGTAACTTGCTAAACACATTAGTAAAATCAGAATTTAACCAGCCTTTTGTTATACGCAATCGTTGATATTGAAACTACCGGTGGATATGCTTCTGCCAATGGCATCATTGAGATTGCTGTTGTCATCACTGACGGCACAAAGGTGGTAAATCAATTTCATACTCTGCTCAATCCTTATTATTCAATTCCCAGGTTTATTCAATCGCTCACCGGAATAACGAATGAAATGGTTGAAGGAGAAAGAGATTTTAGAAGTATTGCAGATGAATTGTATCAATTGCTACATAATAAAGTTTTTGTGGCGCATAATGTCAATTTTGATTATTCATTTGTAAAACATCATTTGCTGCAATGTGGTTATGATCTTAATTGTAAAAAGCTTTGCACGATTAGATTAGGAAGACAAATAATTCCCGGCCTGAGAGGTTATGGACTTGGGAAAATTTGTAAACACCTCGGGATCGAAATCGAAGACCGGCATCGTGCAAGAGGTGATGCAGAAGCAACTGCAAAATTGTTTCATTATCTTTTGGAAATTGATACTAACGATCACGTGCAAACGATGTTGAAAAGTTCGAGCAAAGAACAATTTCTTCCACCGAATGTTCCTTCTGTTGAAATAAAGAAATTACCGGCTCATCCTGGCGTTTATTATTTTCATGATAAGAAAGGAAAAGTGATTTATGTGGGCAAGGCAAAGAACTTGAAAAGAAGAGTGAACAGTCATTTTTCGAATAACAAACCGAACCGGCAAAAGCAGGAATTTTTGAAAAAAATCTATCACATCAGTTATGAAAAGACAGCAACCGAACTGATGGCGTTCATTCTTGAAAGTACACAAATCAAAAAACTATGGCCCGAGCAAAACCGCAGCCAGAAAAGATTTGAGCAAACCTATGGGATGTATTATTTTGAAGACAGCAATGGATATTTGCGTTTATGCATCGAAAAGAAAAGGAAAAATATTAAAGCTCTTTACACATTTAATCTCCTTGCGGATGGTTACAATTTGCTCAGAAAATTAGTTGACGAATTTGACCTTTGTCCGCGTTTGTGTTTCCTTCAATCTGCTAATGTACAATGCCAATCTTTATTGATTCAAAAATGCAAGGGCGCTTGTGAACAAATTGAAGATACAAGAGATTATAATGGGCGCGTATTGAAATGCCTTGGGTTTTTGGAAAACGAATTGCCAAGTTTTGCTTTGCTTGATGAGGGTTTAAGCCGTGAGGAGCAAAGTTGTATTCTTGTTGAGAAAGGAAAATTTTATGGAATGGGTTATTTACCGGCAGATTCAACTATTCATGATATTGAAGATGTGAAAAATTATCTTACGCCTTATGTTGAGAATGATTACATCAGGGGAATGATCTTTAAACACGTTGAAATGTATCCTTACAAAAAAGTTGATTTTACTCCTCCTTCCGCCATTTCTTTATAAAATAAAAATCCCGCTTGGTTGTGCGTTTACTGTTTCAAAACAATTTATTGTGGTATTAGTTTTTTCAAAAGAGAATTAAATTGGGTTCCTGTAATAAATTCAGCGCCCAGGCTTTCAAGATGATTTGTGTGGACCTGGCAATCGATCAATTCAATACCGTCTTTTTGCAACTTTTGTACATATTTTATAAAGGCAAATTTGCTAGCATTACTTTTTGCAGTAAACATACTTTCTCCGAAGAAAATTTTTCCAAGCAAAACCCCGTAAAGTCCGCCTACAAGCTGATCATTTTGCCAGGCTTCAGCACTATGTGCAATCCCTTTTTCAAATAATTCGAAATACGCATCTTCTATTTCTTCACCGATCCAACTGCTGTTGCCTTCATCTCTTTTAGCTAATCTGCAACCGTGGACTACTTCCCTGAATGCATAATCCACAGTGAATTTGAAGATATTTTTATTAACAACATTTTTCATGCTGTGGCTAACTTTTATTTTTTCAGGAAAAAGAACGAAACGGGGATCCGGGGAAAACCATTGAATAATTTCACCGGGATTGAACCAGGGAAAAATTCCTTTTTTATATGCATTGATCAATGTGCCTGTAGAAAGGTTTCCGCCAATGGCTACAAGTCCATACTCGTCACCAATAATTGGTTCGGGGAAATCATAAATTGCTTCGTCATTCAAAGCAGTAATTTAAAATTAGATTAGGAAGGTTATTTTTCAGAAAGTTCTTCCACGGTTGCGTTGATGCCCCGATCAACAATTGAATCGCGCATGGGTTTTAATGTATTGTAGGAACCTTCCTTCACTGCGTACTTGCCTTTGGTATGAATGATCATCGCCGATTGCTCAGCTTGTTCGGCAGTGTGACCACAAACCTCTATCAAAGTGTCGATAACCCATTGAAAAGTATTTACGTCGTCATTCCAAACTACCAATTGATAATTATTGCCATCCGCAACGAGCGTATCAAATTCTTCTGATTCAACTTTGAAAGGTTCTGTTGTATTCATAACTTATTCTTAAGCAAATTTAAGAATTAATATACCGAATTTTTTCCCAGCAACGTAAAAAAATTATGAAAAAGACAGATGGGCCACAGATTCAATTCACTTCAAATTATAAAAAACTAAAGAAAATAGGACTTCTACCTCACAAACATTTTTTCAGCCACTTGTTGATCATGTCCATAAATGTCGTCCCTGAAATTTAATTGTCCGTTTTCATCTACCCACGCTGTATAATATGTTATGAATACAGGAACAGGATCCTTTAGTGTTACAAATTGCTGATCACCGCTGTTCATTGCTTCTTGAATTTTTTCAGGTGTCCATTTACTGTCGTCTTTTAAAAGATAGTCAGCCATTTTTTCTGCATTTCCTAAACGAATGCATCCATGACTATATGCTCTTTGATCTTTATTAAAAAGCCATTTAGCGGGGGTATCGTGCAGGTAAATATTGAACACGTTTGGAAATAAAAATTTTACTTTACCCAAAGAATTTTCAGGCCCTGGCTTTTGTCTTATTTCCGGCATGCTGTCTGTTCCGCCATATATCTCCATATTATTTTTCTCCAAATAATCCGGATCTTTTTGCATTCCCGGAAGGATTTCTTTTTTTACAATACTTGGCGGCACATTCCAATATGGACTAAAAACAATAGTTGTCATCAAGTCAGAAAATAAAGTGGTGTTGTGACCATCTTTTCCAACTACCACAGGCATCGTAAAAACAGTTTTGCCATCTTCTATCACGTGTAATGTGAACGCGGGAATATTTACAACTATCAGTCGCCCCTGTGGCTGGGTGGGCAACCAACGCATCCTGTTCATGTTGATCAATATTTGTTTGACCCTTTCAATCGCAGGCGTTCGTAATTGTTCGAGCGTTTTGCTTCCAAGTTTTCCGTCTGGTGTAAAACCAAACCTTTGCTGATAATTTTTAATTGCATTTTCAAGTGCGGTATCGTAAACCGATGAAGTATCATTTGGTTGAAGATCGCCCGTAAGAATTAATTTTCTTTTTACTGCTAATATGTCTGCTGATGAATCATTCATCTTAAACTTCTTCAGATCAATGTTTCCTATTGCAGGCCAGCCACCGCTCTTAACAATCGCTACATATTTTTTTAATTGTTCACTCAAAAGTTTATATGGCGGATTAATGTCGCTGAAATATTTGTCGTCCTTATGTTTTTTATTCAACAGCGAATCCGCAAGTTTGATCGGGTCTTGTTTTTTAAAGGGAATAAATCTTTCGAGTTCCTTTCTTTTTACATAGCCATCAGGGAACTGCGTGAGTGAATAATCAATAAGTCTTTCGGTTAGATTAATTTCCGTGTTAATAATATTTTTGTCGTTTCCGGAAACGCTTAAATCTGTATCAGCAAGTAATTTATCCATCCGGCTTTGCAACTTTTTTAAATCTTTGGAAGTGTCGCCCGTAAAGTTCAAAAGACTGGAAAATCCCATTGCCTGTTCTGAAAGCCCGTCTGATGAAAACCAGGCGTATTCATAGTTGCGTGTGTTGTAAAAACTAATAATCCTTCTTGCCACGGAATCCGGAATCTTATATTTATCGATGTAATTGACTACTTCCATGCTGTCGAGAAAAATATCGTTGTAAGAATTGGCTTTGGTAATTTCATAATGCCTTTTACTTATCTTTTTCTCTTCCTTCTTTTCGCTTCTTTCGTGATCACAGGAAAATACAATCAACGAAGGAATAATGAGTAATAAAATAATTTTTTTCATATTTTAACTCCTAAACAAACGGTATGCCGATAAGTATTGAATACGTTAGAAGCGAATTAAAAGTGGTATAGACGCGTATTCAGTTTCTTCTATTAACATTTCCTTGTTAAACTTCTAAAACAAAATGCGATCTCACTTCTGAAACATTTGACAACCTTAAAACATTCACAATGAAAAAGCTATTCACATTCTTGCTTTCTGCAGGCATTTTTTCCGCTTCTTACGCCCAAAAAGATCACCATCATAATAACGATCGTGATCACCGAAATAATGAATATTCTGTTGGCCATCACGACGATCATGACCGTGATGATCGACGTGATCATAAAAGGTATGCAGAAAGAAACCGTTCATATGCATATCAACGGCAAATTCAAATGGATAGAATTAACCGTGAATACAATTACAAAGTGATGGCGATTGAACATAACCGTTACATGAACAGGAGGCAAAAAAGATTGGCGATCCGGGATGCACAAAGAGAAAGGAATTATCGTTTGCAAATGCTAAACCGCAACATGAATGGATACGCACAAAATGAATATGGAAGATATTATGATGGTGACAGAAGATAGATGCCCGTTTACCCGTAACCTTTGAAATCCCACCCCGCTTTGTTGCGGGGTTTTTTGTTTTTTGAACTTCGTTATTCTTCAAAAATAAATAAGAGCACTTGGTTAATGATGATACAAATGCTGAAAGCAGCTGCCAATGCAGTTTTGCCTGTTTGATTTAGTAAAAAGACAGATACCCCAAATATGGTGAGTGCAAAAAGTGTCCTTTGAACCTTTGGCAATCGTCGTTGAGATTTCGGTGCTGCAAAAATTCCCCAGAGAGTCGTGGCAACAAGGGGAAGAATTATCATTAACACATATTTCAATACATTATTTTCAGGATATTTATAACCGAAATATCCAAATGAAGCAAGCATTGCGATTTCGAGCAGGAAAGCGGCTGTGAGATTAATAGCCTTTATTATGGTAAGCATTTTTGAAGCTCAGTTTGAATTACAAAATTGAATGTGATCTTTGAAGAAGCATTTTTGAGTAAACCAACATCTTTTTAGAATTTTTGTTTTGATTTAATTAAAAGGATGTCTATATAACAGCAACGCATACCCTAAAAAAGGTTGATTCCTCGTTTGAATATAAAATTCTCTTCAAAAAATTTCATTCAGATTAATTAATTTACAGCAAATATTTATTATATGAAAAAGTATTGCTTGCTTGTTTTCTCGCTTTTTATTTTTCTTTATTCGCATTCACAGGATTCCACTTATGCTGAAAGGCTGGGTTTTCCCAAAGATGCACGTGTGATCATTCTTCACATGGATGACGCTGGGATGTCCTTAAGTTCTGACAGGGGTATTGAAAAAGTTTTTGAGAAAGGAGTGGCCAATTCCACAAGTGTGATGATGCCTTGTCCGTGGGTGCCTCAAATGGTCCGCTATATCGAAGATCATCCGGGAATTGATGCGGGCTTGCACCTGACGCTCACTTCCGAATGGAAGGATTATCGCTGGGTGCCCTTGGCTGGCGTTTCCCAGGTTCCGGGTTTGACTGATTCTACTGGTTGCATGTGGTCGAATGTTGCGGATGTAGAAAGACATGCTTCCGCTGATGAAGTGGACAAAGAAATTCGTGCACAATTGCAGCGTGCTGAAAGAATGGGTTTTCATCCAACGCATTTGGATTCTCACATGGGAACTTTATTTGCGAGTCCGGCTTTTCTTCAAAAGTATATTCAACTTGGAATCGAAAAACAAATTCCGGTGATGTATCCTGGCGGAAACGATATTCTCATTTCTGACGAAATGCATTTTACTAAAGAACAGGTTGCGTTCTTTCAAAAACTTGGAAAAATCGTGTGGGATGGTGGTTTGCCGGTTTTGGATGATCTTCATAATTACAGTTACGACTGGAATCCTCCGGCTAATATTGCCAATAATGATGCGGCTTTAACCAAATGGCGAGTTGATCTTTATGAAAAAACGATGAGCCAATTAAAGCCCGGACTTACAATGGTGATCATGCACTGCACGGATCCTTCTTCTATTTTCCCAGAAATAACTGACAGTGGCGATAAAAGAAAAGCAGATATGCTTGCAATGCTTGATCCTGGTTTTAAAAAGTTTCTGAAAGACCAGGGATTTATTTTAACGACCTGGCACGAACTGATGCAAAGACGGCAAAAGGTGAAATAAAAAAGTAAAAAATTTTTGAAGAGACAGTAAACGAAGATTAGAAAAGGTTTTTTTTCTGCCGAAGTTAAGATTGGATCAGTGTATCTTTTCTTGAATGAATCACCTCTTTTTTATCTCTTAAAAAGCCAGCAGGTTTGTTGGCAAAAACCGCTTTTATTTCTGCAATGATACTCAGCGCAATTTCTTCCGGCGTTTCAGCACCAATTTCCAAACCGGCAGGACCATAAATTCTTTTTAATTTTTGATCAGGAACTTTTATGCCTTCGTCGGCAATTTGATTCAGCATCTTTTCTAATTTTAGTTTCGGGCCGAGAACGCCGATGTAAGGAATATCTTTTTGCAACAAAGCTTTTAATATTCCAAGATCATAATTGTAATTGTGTGTCATTAAAACAAACGCTGTATAATTATCAACAACAATTTTTTCCAAAATCTTTTCCGGCTTCAAAACCAAAACCTGGCAGGCACTTTCAAAACGTTCCTGCTTTGCATGCGTTTTTCTTCCGTCAATAACGCTCACTTCCCAACCAAGAGAATTGGCAATTTGAACAACGGAAATCGCATCATTTCCTGCCCCAACAATTACCAATGAAATTCCAGGTTTGAGGAATTGAAAAAAAGCAGTGAACGAACTTTTTGCTGTATTAATTTTTTTGAAAGAAGACTTCTTTTGGGCGAAAACTTTTTGTGCATTTTTGTGCAGTTGGTCTTTTAATTCTGGAATCAAAATGTTTCCATAAAAATTTTCCTCCTCTGTAAAAAGAAGAGAAGTTCCAGGTTGCTCACCTCTTTTATCTTCTGTTGAAAACAATGTTACCAAAACCGCTTCCTGTCTTTTTGAAATAGCCTTTTTTAATAATGATAATGGATTTTCAGCATCGGACGGATCAATTGGCTCAAACAAAACACTGATAGTTCCTTCGCATCCTAATTGATATCCAATTTCCGCATTATCTTCATCGCTCGTGTCATAAACCACCAGTTTGTTTTGTTGTTGTTTAATCGCGTGCATTGCTTTACGTAAAGCATCACCTTCCAAACAACCGCCACTAATAGCGCCGGTTAAAACGCCGTCTTCTCTCACCAACATTCTTGCCCCGGGTCTGCGATATGCTGATCCATCCACGTGAACTACAGTAGCAAGTGCAGTCCTCAAATCATTTTCATTCGCTTCTTCAAACGCGTTTATGATTTGTTGGATTTCTTTCATTGATTGAAAAAATTATTTCCGTAGCGCTTTCACTTTTTCTGGCAGAACAGGATCTTTCATTTTATTGCCGAAAGAATTGCGGGTGAAATTCAAAACGTCAGATACTTGTTCGTCAGTAAGATAATTTAATGGAAGCATTTGACCATTGTACGTTGCATCATTCACTATAATTTCACCTGTTTGGCCTTCCAAAATGATTTTAATCAAAGAATCAATTGGCTTTTTCAAAAAATCAGATTTAGCCAAAGGGGGATAAACTCCGGCAGTTGAATTTCCTGCGGGCATGTGGCAGGTGACGCAATAGGTTGTGTAAACATCTTTTCCACGTTCAATACTTTTAGCCAAATCAAATTTTTGATAAAAAGCTGAACTGATAAAAAACACACTTATGCAGGCAAGAAATGTTACCGCGATCTTCTTCATAGTTTCATTTTTTTAGGATACAAATTTAATGTCCGGAAAAAACTGTTTATTAGATATTATGAATATCGAAAGGCAATTTTCTGATCCTTTTTCCTGTTGCTGCATAAATTGCATTGCATAAAGCCGGCGCAAATGGTGGCAAACCCGGTTCACCAACGCCTTTTATTTTTGGTCCTCCATTGGCAAGTATATGAACTTCAACAGGAGTTATTTCATTGATACGCACCAATGGGTTGGTATTGAAATTCTTCTGAACGGTTTGCCCTTTGTCAAAAGTGATTCCTCCTTTTGTAGCTGCAGTCAAAGCCATTACAGCTGCTCCTTCCACCTGGCCTTTTACGGTATCCGGATTAACAACTGTTCCCAAATCAATTACAGAATAAATCTTTTCGATGTTAACGCCATTGCCTTTTTTAGAAACTTCGATCACATAACCTGCCAGTCCTGCGAAAAATGCATATTGAGCAACACCTCGTCCCCACCCGGCGGGAAGTGGTTTATCCCAATTGGAAACCTCTTTCAATTTTTGCAAAAGTGTTTTTGTATCTGAATCTTTTGTCAATAGACCCAAACGAAATTCCATTGGATCTTTATTTGCTTTCACTGCCATTTCATCGATAAAACATTCATGAGCAAAAGCAAGCGTAGTGCTTGTTACGGCTCGCCACGCTGCTACAGGAACATGAAAATCAGCATTTACATACAAATTCTTCATATTAGGAAATTCGTAATCCTGCGAGCTTATTCCTTCGGTCATTGTTCCGTCGGTTTTTGTTTTATCGTAATCCTTGCTGTACCTGATGGTTGGAGAAATTACTTTATGCTGGAAGGCCAGTGTTTTTCCATCACTTGATAAACCTGCTTTTAAGGCAGAGAAAGTCATCGGGCGGAATGGACCTTGTTCGGTATCGTCTTCTCTTGTCCAGATCACTTTTACCGGTTTGCCACTTTGTTTGGCAAGTTGAACAGCTTCCCCTATAAAATCTGTGTACAAACGCCTTCCGAAAGCGCCGCCACTGAACATTGTATGAAGCGTTAGATTTTCTTCAGGAATATCATATTCTTTTGTGAACTCGCTCATGATCCTTCCCGGAACTTGTGTTGATGCCCATATTTCCAATTTATTTCCATCTGTCCAGTTGGCAACGCAATTCATTGGCTCGATAGGAGAGTGAGACACAACTGGCGTTTCATAAAAGGCTTCGAGTTTTACGGGCGCGTCAGAAAAGCTTTTATCGAAATCTCCTATTTCTTTATCAACAGCGGCTTCCTGTTTGGATAAATCGTGCAGGTATTTTGCATAATCTTTTGAATTAAATTTATCATTTCCCTGGTTGTCCCATTTTATTTCCAAAGCATTTCTTCCCTGGTAAGCTGCCCAATAATTTTCACCCAAAACAGCAACGCAATCATAAGTGTAGGGGCCAAATTTTCTTTGGCATTTTTCAACCCCCACAACACCTTTTACTTTTTTCGCTTTTGAGTCGTCATAACTTACCAACTTGGCACCGAAAACAGGTGAATGCGCCACGGACGCAAACACCATTCCCGGAACCTCTACGTCAATTCCAAAAACGGCTCTTCCTGAAGATTTTAAAGGAACATCAGGACGTGGTGTATTTTTTCCAAGAATTTTAAAATCCTTGGGATCTTTTAATTTCGGATCTTTTGGCACTTCAAGTTTGGCCGCTGCTTCAGCAAGATCACCATAGCCGAGACTTTTGCCTGAAGGTTTATGAATTACTTTTGCGTTTTCTGCGTAACATTCTGAAACCGGAACTTTCCATTCATTAGCTGCCGCCTGCACCAACATTTCTTTTGCAGATGCACCCACTTTCCTTAGTTCAAAATAACTTCCGCGTACAGAGCTACTTCCACCAGCACCCTGTCCCTCTCCAAATCTTTTTTGCCCGCCGGTTTGTTTAATGATCACTCCTTCGATAGGTACTTCCAATTCTTCAAGGATCAATGAAGGAATGGATTGATAAGTTCCCTGTCCCATTTCAGGCTTCGGATTGAAGATCGTTATCGTTCCATCTTTTTCGATCATTACAAAAGGAGTGAGGCCAAACGGCACAACATCGCCTGCGGTTTTAGCAACTGCGATTCCGTTTCCTTTTAATGAAAGCCCGATGATAAAGCCGGCGCCTGTGATACCTGTCAACTTTAAAAAATGCCGCCGGTTTATTTTTGAAATTACTTGTTCCATGTTGGGGAATTAATAAGGTTATGAAAAAAGATTGAAGACCTTTTACACGAGTTCCGCTGCGCGATGAATCGCCTGACGAATGCGCTGATAAGTGCCGCAGCGGCAAAGATTGCCTTGCATGGCGGCATCGATGTCCGCATCAGTTGGCTTGGGTTTATTTTTAAGCAAAGCCACGGCGCTCATGATTTGTCCTGATTGGCAATAACCACATTGAGGTACCTGCAATTCGATCCATGCTTTTTGTACAGCATGATCAATATTTTTGGAAATGCCTTCAATCGTTGTAATTTTTTTTCCTGCAGCAGCAGAAACGGGAAAACTGCATGAACGGATTGGTGTTCCTTCCAGATGAACAGTGCATGCACCGCATTGTGCAATTCCGCAACCAAACTTGGTTCCTTTCAACCCAACAAAATCACGAATGGCCCAAAGCAAAGGCATTTGCGGATCTACATCAATCTTGTAATCCTTGTTGTTGACGTTTAAAGTATATTCTGACATAGCTTGAAATTTATAAAGTGAAGACAAACTTTAAAAGCCACATAAATTTACATAGAATAATATTAAATGAATTATCATTTTTATGAAAGGCATTAAGCAGAAATAAAATTTTCCTTTTTTGTTAGTTTACTGTTTTAGCTGAATTAATTTCCGAGCAGTTTGCCTTTTTTGTAGAGCAGGACAAAATAAGAGTTGAGATCCTTTTGAATCGTTTGTTCAAGGGATTGAACTTCTTATGAATTAATTGAAATCCATTTCTTATTTCTTGCTCATGCTGTCAATGTGCATCGCTTCATAAGCCGGACATTTTCCTGTTGCGGAAGTGACCAATAAAATCCCTGATAAAAAAAGCAAGCCGGTTTGAAAAGGCTCTTTAATTTTTCCACCTAAAGATGTTGCAATTAATGCTGCTGCAGCAGCCGGACGGATAATTCTGTCGGCAAGACCCATATTTTTATGAAGTTCCATTTTATTTCGTTTTCTTTTTTCACCACAAATTCAATACCTTTTCACTTTAAGGAACTGTCAAAAAAGATTCTTCAAATTGTTCAATAATTTCAATCTCATCGCCAACATTGATTTTTCCTTCGCCGGAAACCAGCACATTTTGGCCAAAAAAAATCTTGTTGTTCTTTTGGCGGAAAGTAGCAAGTGTTTTTAACGGTTCCTTTCCCGTTTTCCCTGTTTGCTGGTTAGTTGTTGTGATCACACATCTGGCGGAAGGTTTTACACAATAAAAATCAATTTCATTTATTTTGAAATGCTTCATCATGTCTTCCTGGAAAGGAGAGCCACCGGTAAAAACGATATTTGGTCTGAACCTGTTAATTGGAAGCTTTTCCGCAAGCCGGCTGTTGAGTTCATCCAGGGAAGCTTGCGCAAAGATGAGCATGGGAAATGCATCGGAGAAATTAACCGTTTCGTTATTCATTGCAAATTTCGGATCTACATTTCGTTTTGTTGAATCAGGCATGTAAACCAACCTGCAATTGATTTTCAAGTTTTCTGAAAACCATTTATCTGCTTCAGCACTTATTAATTGCGCTAGGCATTCATCATCCCAAATTTGCACCTGAATATTTTTGCCTGAAGGTTTTGGGGAAAGCGGCAAAACAAAAACTTCTGAAGGAGCCTGTTTGGGAAAGATCAGCAGTTCTTCATTTTTAATTTCAGTTTGCAACAAAGCCATTTTGGGAAATTCTCTCTGAGTGAGAAAACGATTGTTTTCATCAATTAAAAGAAAACGCCTGTCGTGCTCCAAACCACGAACACCAACATTAGAAGAATTTAGATCAATCCCACCCAGGGATTTCACTGGGTAAATAAACAAGTGACTGATGCTTAGCAATTGAAAATTTTTAGTAAGCTAAATTAGGGTTTGTTGGGAAATTCAAACAACAACCAGCAAACGAACTAATTCTGACGATTTTTATTTCTGTTTTCCTGTGCTAACAGTGATGCTAAACGAAAAATAATTTATTCCACAGCTTCAAGGTCTTTTTTCGACAGCCATCCGTGTGTAGATTCACCTCTGCTGTTGACATAAACTACATAAACAAAACCATTCTTTTCTTCTTTGGGCGAAAGAACAAGGTCTTTTCTTGGCGTAAGAAATACAGGTTTCTTTTTTGTAGAATCGGGTTGATAATGAAAATACGCTTTGTTGATCACTGTGTATTTCGTGGCTTCCGCACTGTTTATTGAAGTTGAAGCTGTATCTGTATTTTGAACTTGTTGAGGTGCAGGATTTGAAGCCGGATTTTCATTCTTGGCTGTTGTATCCGATGGAGTGTTTTCAGACACATTGCTTACTTTAAAACTGTTGCTGGTGTCGGTAATTTTTTTGCCGGTGTATAAATGATGGTGATCGTTTCGAAGATAAAACCAATAAAAGGCTCCGGCCCCGGTGAGCAAAATCAAAAGAATGATAAGTACGGGCGCCAGGTGGTTTCTGGTTTTTTCTTTAGGCAAAGCTGCACTTGTTTCAAAAAATTCATGCAAATTTTCTTTTTTTGCTGCAAGTATTTTTCCGGATTCATCAACAATGGTTTCATCGTTTTTTTCATTCATTCCATCCTGTTGGCGAATCAACTTGTAATCATTAAAACTTAAATGATAATTGTTAGTTTTTATATGGCTTGCAGGAATAAAGAAGGAATTTCTTGAAATGTCATTTCGCAATTCTTTCCTGCTTTTCCATTGGTTTAAAATTTCAACAAGTTCGTTCAATTCAAAATCTACTGTTACAGAGTTTTTTTCTGCGAGCGCTTCATGAACGGTTTTTTTCTTTTTGTTTGCCCATTTATAAAACCAAACATCTGATGTAGTTGAATGAAAGCGATTAAAGGCTAAAACACAGGCGCTTGAAAACATGGAATCAGATTTTGGCGCCAGCGTGATCACTCCTTCAAGATTGAAATTTTCAACAATATGCTTTCGGGTTTTTATTATTGCCGGGTTGCCACTATTCAAAATAGTTTGTGGAACTAAAACGATTGCGCGACCACTGTTGTTAAGACTTTCCAGTATTTCATTTAATAAAGAATTTTCCCTCTCCAATCTGAGTGCTTCAGTATTGTTTTCTGCAATCCCATCAGAAGTGAAAAGTAAATTGGAAATTATCAGTGAAGGTTTGTGTGTAAAGTTTTTATCTTTTGCAGGAGTAAAATGGATTTTTGGGTTTTTGATTCCGTGCAGAACCATGTTGATTCCTGCGAGTCGCAATTGAACAAGATCAGTTTCAAGGCCACTGATCTTTAATTCGTTCAAATGATTAAAGGCTGCTGATTTTGCAAGTTTGTTGTTCTCGGAAATGTAACGGTAAGAATTGATCAGAAGGCTACCATTTCCTACACAAGGATCCAGCACAACGTCTTCATTTGATGGTTCAGCAATTGATACGAGCAATTTTGAAATCGGTTCCGGCAAAAATTCATGTCCATTTTGCGCGGTAATCTTTGACTTGCTGAATAAGTATTCGATTATCGCACCCTGGCTTATCTTGTCGCTGGTTTCAATAATGTTGATTATCTCAATAGAATTCAGGATCAGTTTGGGTGTTGGTTCGATCAATAAAGGCGCTTTGAAAAAATCGCTGAATAATGCATTGGTCTGTGCATAATTGTTCATCAGCTCAATAACGCCGTTTTCTTTGCTAAAAAGTTGTTGTATTTGGCGGGCATTCAAGGTTTGCAATTTGCTCCAGGTAAATGTTTCAATCTCATTTGTGAAAATGAAATTTTCCGGAGCAGCAGCCTTCACTTTTTCGTGTATCAGTTCCCAATCATCCAGTTTTTTGATAAAAAAAAGATAACTGATCAGATCGAGCAAGGCAAGGGGTCTTAAATCACTGACAGGCCAGCAATTATTCCATTTTTCGTCAAGTCTTTTCTGTAATTGAGGTGTAAGCATAAATATATTGAAACGGTTTTGTTATAAACAAAAACTCTGCTACAATTTGTAAAGCCACCAATTTCCGATAATTGAAAACCGAAAAAAAGTTAAAAAATTAATAAAGGTTGCAAAGAGGTCTTTGCAGTGGGACAGGATTAAAGGAAGGATAAATATAGTCTTTTTAATGTCAATACTTTTTAATGTCAATACTTTTTGCGGAGCATTTTCTTTACAGTAAAGCAACAATTTGAAAACTATTATATTTTGCCTTGTACTGCCATATAATCCGCAACTTGCTCTTTTCGATTTTTTGTTATCTTTAACAACTTCTAATGTTTTCCGCAAAAACACACCTATGCCTTCAAAAGACCGATTTGTTAATTCCACTGGACTAACCGGCAAGGAAGTTGATACGAATTTTCTCGAAAATGCGCCGATCGGTATTCATATTGTAAACGAAGAAGGAATCGTGCTTTATGCAAATAAAGCAGATCTTGTTCTTTGCGGGTTTGATGAGCGTGAATTTGTGGGCAACCAGATAAAGGAATTTTACGCCGATCCGAACCATGTAGAAACACTTTGGAAAAAACTGAGAGAGAATGGAAAAATTACTAATGAAAATGCGAGAAGAAAATGTAAAGACGGTTCGATAAAAGATGTTTTGATAAGTTGTAATGCTTATTATTTGGAAGGAAAGTTCAGGCATACCCGCTGTTTCACTTTAGATATTACAGAAATCAAGAAATCAGAAGGTTATTTGAAATTCATGAACCTGGCAGGCGAAGAATTATCTGCCACACATGACACGAATGAAGCACTTGACAAAATCATGAAATTGCTCGTTCCTGAATTTGCCGATTGGATCGTTATAAATGAAATGGGTAATGATGGTTTTGCTTATCTTTTGAAAATGGGACATGTAGATCCCCAAAAGGTAAAGATGGCTGAAGAATATCGAAAGAAGCATCCAATAAATATTGAAGATTCTTATAAAAATTCTGTTGGATATGCTTTAAAAACCGGAGAAACAATTTTAGTACGTCAAGTGACGCCCGAAATAATAGAAGAAGGAGCAATGGATGAAGAGCAGTTGAGGATACTCAAACAACTTTCTGTGAAATCAGTGATGATAATTCCGATGCAAATCAAAGGGAGGACAACCGGGGTTATTTCTTTTATTTCCTGTAATCCTCAACATCTTTTTGACGAAGCAGATTTGAACTTTGCTAAGGATTTTTGTAACCGGGTAGCGCTGACGCTTGAAAATACCCGTCTTTACGAGGAAGTAAAAAAAGACATTGCCGAAAGAATAGAAAACGATAAGAAAAAGGATGAGTTTATCAGTATCGCCAGCCACGAATTAAAAACACCGGTTACCAGTCTAAAAGCTTACACTCAAATTCTCCAATCTACTTTTAATGATGAACATAATGAGTCTGCTGTGCAAATGTTGTCGAAAATGGATAAGCAGATCGACAAATTAACCAGCCTTATTGTTGATCTTTTGGATGTTACTAAAATTGATAAAGGGGAATTGGTTTTTCAAATGGAGGAATTTGATTTTAATAACCTGGTAGAAGAGGTCGTGGAAGAAATGCAGCGTACAACCAAAAATCATAAGATCGCTTTAGATCTTCATCCCTGCGACCCCGTGATTGGTGATCGAAACCGCGTGGGTCAGGTGGTGGTCAATTTTATTTCGAACGCTATCAAATATTCTCCGGAAGGAGATAAAATTGTTGTTACCACATTTTGTGAAAATAATAAAGTGCAGTTGAGTGTTCAGGATGATGGCATCGGTATTCCAACAGAAGAGCACGGGAATATTTTTAAAAGATTTTTCAGGGTTTCGGGAAAAAGTAATTACACCTTTCCAGGAATGGGATTGGGACTTTATATTTCGGCCGAGATCATCAAGCGACACAATGGCCGCATTTTTTTTGAAAGTGAAGCAGGCAAAGGATCTACTTTTTCATTTGAAATAAGCAGCCGTTCCTAAACTAAATTTGGTTAAGTTGATTCGATCAATTCCTTTTTATCTAAACCATTCATTTCCTTATACACCTTTTTGTCGTTACCTTCGCGCATATTTAAAAAAAGATTTTGCTGTCTACGGCCAAAATGTACGAAAAGCTCCGCAGATATATTGAAGCCATCAATCAATGGCGTAAACGAAGAATTTCCAACTCCAACTTTTTAATAATTGCTGCCTCGGTAGTGGGTATCATGGGCGGCATCGCTTCTTCAGTCTTGAAGGAATTAACGCATTACGTGGCGAACTTCCTCATTAGTGATCTGCATTGGAAATATAAATACTACCTCCTGCTTTTTTTCCCGTTGATTGGTATTTTGCTAACGGTTTTATACATACGCACTTTTATCCGGAGAAGCAAATTTCAGCACGGAATCTCGAGTATTATTTATAATGTGTCGCACAATTCCAGCAGGCTTGACTTTCATAATATTTACAGCCAGGTAATCTCAAGTGCGCTCACCGTTGGGCTTGGAGGCTCTGCGGGATTAGAGGCGCCTGCTGTGGCGAGTGGTTCAGCTATTGGTTCTAACATAGGAATATTCTTTGGCCTGAATTACCGTGAAACCACTTTGCTTTTAGCTTGTGGTGCGGCAGCGGGAATTTCGGGGGCATTCAACAGCCCCGTTGCGGGGATGATCTTTGCGATTGAAGTGATCATGCCTGAGTTTTCCATTCCGGCAGTTATTCCATTATTGATCGCTTCCGCTTTTTCTTCAGTAGTTTCCCAATTGATCTATAAAGAGCCACTGTTTGTGCTCGTTTCACGTGGTGGTTGGCTTATTGATGCTTTTTGGTATTACATCGTTTTGGGGATAATCGTGGGGATTTATTCAGTTTATTTTTCCAAATTGAACTCTAAACTGGGAGGTGTTTTTGGAAAAATAAAGAACCAATATAACAAGGTTTTTATCGGAGGAATTACACTGGGTATTCTTATCTTTTTACTTCCGGCACTTTACGGTGAAGGATACATCACAATTCAAAAATTGCTGGATGGAAATTTCAAGTCACTTTTGGCAAACAGTATTTTTTCAAGATACCAGGACCTTTCGTGGGCGCTTCTGATTTTCGCAATTTTTACACTTGTGGGTAAAACTTTTGCTTCAATAATTACGATGGGAAGCGGTGGAAACGGGGGAATGTTTGGTCCGAGTGTGGTCGTGGGCGGTTTATTAGGATTTGCCTACTCATTTGGCCTTAACCAAACCGGGATGGTTCATCTTAATATTACTAATTTCATTATAGCAGGAATGGCAGCATCTATCAGTGGAGTAATGCATGCACCCTTAACTGGGATTTTCCTTGCGGCCGAAATAACAGGAGGTTATGTAATGATGGTTCCGTTGATGATCGTCTCTGCGATCTCTTATTTTATCAACAAAGGAATCAGGAAATACTCCATTTATACTTTCGATCTTGCTGCAAAAGGTAGATTGGTTTCACAGGAAAATAGGGAACATGCAATATTGAGAAGAATAAAATTGAAATACCTCATCGAAAAAGATTTTGTGATCCTTCGACCGGATGACACTCCTGAAAGCAGGAGTGCCGATATTGTTCATACGACTAAAAATATCTTCCCTGTAGTCAATAAAGATGGAATTCTTACCGGCCTTTTATTCAGCGATCATTTGTTGGAATTACTTGTAAGCAATAATCCGGAAGATCGCCAACAATTGATAAAAGATATTGCCCAACCTCCTGACAAGATAATCAATATAAACACTTCTATGAATGACGTGATGCAGATTATGGACAGTCACGACACGCGCATTTTGCCGGTAACCGGTTCCAACAACGTTTATCTTGGCTTTGTTACAAAAAACGGCATATTCAACAAATACAGGCATATTTTAATGCGCCAGGGAAATCTTATTTGACGGCTTCTCTGAACGATTCGAATAAATTCATTAATGGAAGAAGTAAAGACTTTTTTACGCTACCCGTTTCTATGGAAGAAAAAGATGAAAATTTATTTTGCTTAAGCATATTTATCATACGCCTTAACCTTTCATTTGCATTCAAACAGCTGCTCCTTATTTTTTTGGAACGATAAATGCTAATATTTTCTAAAAGTGAATAATTGAAAAATGATTGGACATCATGATGTTTTTACGGTGAAACGCTTATTAGTAAAGCATTTCAGAAAAAAATAGTGGAGTCTGCAATAATAATGGTAACTTAAACTTAATTATGCTGATAAATTATATCGCACTAATTTTGTGAAACAAATGAGTTAATAGAAACTCTGATAAAAAAAGGATTGAGGATTAAGAAAGCTGTGAATCAGCGCAAAATCGATTTAAGAGTCTCATATCAAGCAATACGTTAAAGTGTTCCCCTGTTTCTACAGGGGAACTTTATTTTTAGGAAAATTGACTACATTTTTTCATTTCACAAGTATAGCAGTAAAACAATAAATTTCAAAAATTTTTATTTTCCTTTTTTTCGTTCCGAATAAAAAAAACCTTCGCTTTTGGCGAAGGCTTTTTAAAAAAGGATTAATAAGTTACGATTTGGAGCTGCCTGTTGTTTTACTTTCTTTCTTATCCTTGGGATGTGATGCAATGTAAGTGGCATAAGCTTCAGGAGTAAGAACTTCGCCCGTTAGTTTCACAAATTTCACATCATCGGCGCCGGCAAATTTAACGGTAAGCGTTTTATTTATTGGTCCAACTGCAGCTGCATTGTAAGTAGCAGTGATCGTTCCTGTTTTTCCCGGAGCTATTGGCGATTTTGTATAATCTGAAACAGTACATCCGCAAGAAGGAGTTGCCTGCTCAATGATCAATGGTTCTGTTCCAATGTTGGTCACTGTAATGGTGGCTGTTGGTGGAGTATTTTGTTTCACTTTCCCGAAATCATAGGTTTCGGTATTTAATCTTGCAATGTCGTCGGCTTTTTTTTGCGCGAATAGACTTGTGGATGATAATACCAGTACGGCTAATAATAACTTTTTCATGATGAGGTTTTGTTTATGATTTTTATTGTTCGGTTTTTAAAGAGTTCAAAGCGGTATTGAGTGGCGCTGAAGTAAGTGGAGTTTTCCAAACGTCGCCTTTTATAGTGATTTGTTTTGTTTGTGTTCCATTGTAAGTCACAGTAACCAGTTTGGTAAAAGGACCTTCGTTTTCGGCGTTGTATCCAACTTTTATTGAAGCGGTTTGGCCTGCAGGAATTGTATCCTTACTCCACAAGGGTGTTGTACAACCACAACTTGCTACCACATTATCCAGTGCGAAAGGAGCATTCCCGGTATTTGTAAATTCAAAAATATGGGTAACTGGTTTTCCCTGTGGTATTTTGCCAAAATCAAATTCCGATTCTTTCAGTTTCAATTGTCCTTCCGAAATTCCGGATTCGATGTTGTTTGTTGCGGATGTTTTGTTCTTTTTGCTTACTTTAGTGATGGTTGATTGAGCAGAAACACTTGTTTGGGCGTTTGCCAAAAACGAAAAGGCTGTGAGACAAATAAGTGTAAAAACTTTTTTCATATTATAGAAGTGATGCGGTTTCAAAGATACTAAAACGCCATATATGGTTGCAAATTGTGAAGCCGTTTTGGCATTTTTAACATTCATCCGACATAATTAATATTTTTGCGCACATGGATACCAATCAAATCAGTGAAGAAAATCTTTTGGAAAACCTTTCATTCGAAAAGTTTAGGGAGGAGGTTTTGAAAGATTACAGGATGGTTTGCGAGAGCCGGGAGACCAGTTTACTGAGCCGAAAGGAGGTCCTGACGGGCAAGGCAAAATTTGGGATTTTTGGCGGGGGAAAGGAAGTGGCGCAGGTGGCGATGGCGAAGTTTTTTCAGCCTGGTGATTTTCGTGCCGGTTATTACCGTGATCAGACTTTTATGTTTGCCATCGGAATGGCAACCATTGAGCAGTTTTTTGCCCAACTTTATTCCGATCCGGATTTAAGGAATGATCCATTCAGTGCCGGAAGACAAATGAATTCTCACTTTGCTACCAGGTTTGTAGATGAAGAAGGAAAGTGGCTCGACCTGGTCAACAGGAAAAACATTTCATCAGACATAGCACCTACTTCAGGACAAATGCCGCGGGCAGTCGGGCTGGCAATGGCATCTAAACTCTTCAGGGATGTAGATGTTTTGCATGAGTTCAAAGATTTGAGCGATAATGGAAATGAAGTATGCTTTTGTACGATTGGTGACGCTGCAACTTCCGAAGGGCATTTTTGGGAAGCGATGAATGCAGCTGGTGTTATGCAGATCCCCCTTGCGGTTTTTGTGTGGGATGATGGTTACGGCATTTCTGTTCCAAAAGAATATCAAACCACCAAATCCTCCATTTCAAAAGCGATGAGTGGTTTACAAAAGAAGGACGGTACGAACGGCATAAATATTTATAGATTAAAAGGATGGGATTATGCAGGGATGTGCGAAATTTTGGATGAAGCGATAAGGAATATTCGTGAAACACACACTCCTGCTCTGTTTCACGTGGATGAACTAACACAGCCACAGGGGCATTCAACTTCAGGTAGTCATGAACGTTATAAAAGCCCTGCAAGACTTGAATGGGAAAAAGAATGGGATTGCAAAAAGCAAATGCGTGACTGGATCCTTGCTAATTCACTCGCTGATGAAGATGAATTGAATGAGATAGAAGATAAAGCAAAGTTGTTTGTGAAAGAAAGCAGACAACATGCGTGGAACAAATACATTGCCCCGATCAAAAACCAGGTTGCCGAAGCCATTCAATTACTTGAAAATTTTGCCGCCTCGGCTGAAAGAAAGAGCGAATTCCAGGAATGCATCAAAGATCTTTCTTCACTTCGTGAGCCTCTTCGCCGTGATGTGATGAGAACGCTTGCATCTGTTATTGACCTGGCGAATCCTAATGAAGATGTGGGTGAAGTAAAAGAGTTTTATCAAAAGCTGAAAAATGAAAACCAGGAAATTTTTGATAGTCATCTTTATAATGAAGGACCAAAATCGGCTTTAAAAGTAAAAGGTGTTCCGCCTGATATTCCTGAAGATGCAGAATTGGTAAATGGTTTTGAAGTATTAAACAAATATTTCGACCAGCTTTTTGCCACAAATAAGAAAGTCGTTGCTTTTGGTGAAGATCTAGGATTTATTGGCGACGTAAACCAGGGATTCAGCGGATTACAGGCAAAATATGGCGAAGGCCGAATATTTGATACCGGTATCCGGGAAGTAACTATTATGGGGCAGGGGATTGGTTTGGCTTTGCGTGGCTTAAGACCTATTGCTGAAATTCAATATTTGGATTATTTGCTTTTCGGTTTGGAACCTTTGAGCGACGATGTTTGTACAACCCATTATCGCACCAAAGGCCAACAAAGTGTACCGGTGATTGTGCGTACAAGAGGTCATCGTCTTGAAGGAATCTGGCACAGTGGCAGTCCAATGGGAATGATCGTTAATTCATTGAGAGGAATGTACATTTGCGTTCCCCGTAATATGACGCAGGCCGTTGGATTATATAACACTTTGCTTGCAGGAAATGATCCCGGTTTGATGGTTGAATCACTGAATGGCTATCGCCTCAAAGAAAGAATGCCCAACAATTTGCTGGAATATAAAGTTCCGCTGGGTGTTCCCGAAATTATTCGCCAGGGAGAGGATATTACAATCGTTTCTTATGGTTCTGTTTTAAGGATCATCGTGGAGGCAGCCGAACAACTACAGAAATTAGACATCAGTTGCGAAGTGATCGATGTGCAAACGCTTTTGCCTTTTGACATCAATCACTTGATTCTTGATTCATTAAAGAAAACAAACAGGATCGTTTTTGTAGATGAAGACGTACCTGGCGGTGCCTCAGCATTTATGTTCAATAAAGTAATGGAAGAACAAGGGGGATATCGCTGGTTGGATGTTGCCCCCAGAACGCTCACCAGTAAAGATCACCGGCCTTCATACGGAAGCGATGGCGATTATTTTAGTAAGCCAAACGTTGAAGATGTGATTGCTGTAGCGAAAGAAATGATGGCAGAATAAAAAGAAGAATTTTTTATTTGTTTACTGGTGTAAGCGAAAAAATATTAACAACAATTTTGAAGTATTCCTATGATAACAAATGCTGAAAGAAGGTTTTTAGAACAATGGCAAGATCAGAAAAGCGGCCCGAGATGGAAATACTATTTGTTGTTCACCTTCGCGTGGACGGTGGTTTCATTCCTTGTCATCTTTTTTCTTCTGAAATTATTTACCAATTTGTGGGCGACCGGCGGTCCCAATCTTATTTACATGATGATTGGCGGAGCATTAATTGTTGGTTTTTTTTCAACTCATTTTACCTATGTAAACAGCGAAAAAAAGTATCGTTCAATAATTGAAAGAGAAAGAAAAAATCAAAACTAATCCTGTGATTTTTTTCTTTTTGCCACAATATCTTTTATGATCTTTTCAGCATGTATGCGTGAATTTTCAATAAAAAGCCTGTGTGTGTTCATTCCTCCACAAATAACACCAGCTAGGTAAATTCCTTTTACGTTTGTCTCATAATTTTTTTCGCTGTAATCCGGTTTGCAAACTTCATCTTCAGAAATTTTAATACCTGCTTTTCTCAAAAATTCGAGGTTGGGTTTGTAACCCGTCATCGCCAAAACCCAATCATTCTTTGTAGTTACAATTCCCTCAGGTGTTTGAATGTCTACTTCATGTTCTCTTATTTCTTTTATATGCGAATTGAAATACGCTTTAATTGATCCTTCTTTAATACGGTTATCAATATCTGGTTTCACCCAATATTTGACCCGGTCGCTAATCTTATCTCCACGAATTACCATTGTTACAGTGGCTCCTTTACGCCATGTTTCAAGAGCCGCATCAATTGCTGAATTGGCGGCACCCACTACCAATACATTCTGGAAAGCATAGAAATGAGGGTCGTCATAATAATGTTTCACTTTAGGAAGATCTTCGCCTTTTACATTCAGCAAATAAGGAATGTCGTAAAAGCCCATGGCCATTATCACATTCAAAGTTTTATAATTGTTTTTTGAAGTTTTTATTTTAAAGATATTGCCCGATCTTTTTACTTCAAGTACTTTTTCGAACAAGTGAATATTAAGATCAAATGAAGTAACAATTCTCCTGTAATATTCCAAAGCTTCGCTGCGCTTGGGCTTCACATTGTTGCTCACAAAAGGAACACCCCCAATTTCCAACCGCTCACTGCTGCTGAAAAATGTCATGTTCACTGGATAATTAAATAAAGAGTTTACCAACACACCTTTTTCCAATACCACATATTTTAGTCCTGCTTTCTTGGCTCTTATCGCACAGGTGAGCCCGATTGGTCCGCCACCAATAATGATCACATCATATTGTTCCGTCTTTTGTTTCTTTTCCATAGCCTGCGAAGTTATTTTATATTTTTTCATCGGTGATTTAGTTCTTTTTGAAAATAAAAACTCTGCCAAATTTGTTTGTTCATTGAGCAAAGATTTGATTATGATCCATAATTCCTTATTTCTAAAATATAAATTTTTGATGTTTGTTGGTTTACTGCTATTCTTCGTGTATCCCTTGCAGTTATGCCAGCAGAAAACTTATGAACAATAATAATCTTCCTGTTTTTATTTCAATTGCTTAAAATTGCATTTGAAACCTGACTTGCAATTTCAATTTGAGAAAATGAAAGCGAACATTCGATCTTTTTCCAGGCAAGATTCAACACAACTTTTGATTTTGATTTTCGCCTGGATACTTGTCCAGGCTTTTCTATTATGGAGAAATGGGTTAGTTACCGGTCTTGAATCTGCAAAATATATTGACCAGGCACACCATTTTATCAGTTTTGGAAAATTATCGAGCACCAATTTCACGCTTTATGCTACCGAAATATTTTTAATTGTTTTTGCCCTTAAACTTCACCTGGGTTTCGCAGCAGTTGTTATTGTACAGCTTTTGTTGAACATTTTTGCGACAATTATGTTTTACGGGCTGGCTTTCTTTTATTTGAATTCTAATAAGCTTCTTGCATTTTTTGTAACGCTTATTTTTGTTCTAAACATTCCTTATCAAACTTATAATTCCTATCTCTTTACCGAATCGATTTTTTACAGCCTGTCGGTTATTTACAGTAGCTTTCTCCTCAGAATAAGAAAATTAAATTTTGGAAACAGCCTTATCATTTTTGCGTTGCTTGTTTTGTTGTCAGTAACAAGGCCAACAGGCATCTTATTTTTTATTCCTACAATTTTCTACCTGCTTTTCAATTTCTTTAAAGGAGTTTCAATTGTAAAAAAAATTGTTTTCGCAATCGTTGGATTAGTTCTGCTCGCGTTTGTGATAAACCTGATGCTTGGCTCGGGTGGTTCGCTGGATTTTATGTTGCCTTTTAAAAAGGAAAATATTATTTGTGGTGTAAATACAACCGAAAATGCGCCGATTAAAATTTTGAAAAACGGAAATTCACTACAAGCACTCGGATATTATATCGTTCATAACTTCGAACGGTTTTTAAGGCTTTGCTACCTAAAAACAATTTTGTTCTTTGGATTTACCAGGGAATATTATTCAACTCTTCACAATTGGTTGTTGAGAATTTTTTATTACCCTCTTTACATTTTAGCCATCATTGGCGTGATCAAAAAGTTGAAGAGTAAAAGTTGGGCAACCTATTATTTCTTGGGAATCATTTTCTTAATGTGGGTTACAATTTTGCTTACCTGCGTCAATTGGCAAAACCGTTTTGTATTAACCATTACGCCATTCATTTTTCTATTAGCTTTTGCTTCCTTTTTCCAGTTCAACGGAATTTCAAAAAGTGAATAGCAAATATGTTTATCGCATTAAATACATTTTTCCATAACCTTTGGTGAAATATTTATCGGTATTGTCACCTTCATCCTTGAATTTATCCATGGATTTTCCATTAAGATTTGTCAACACACGATACAAATAAACGCCGTTAGCAACTTTCTGCCCATACATATCTGTACCATCCCATTTGTATTCGGTAATATTTCTTCCAATGTGCAACGTGCCAAGTTCATTCTCGGTAATTTCTTTGATCACTTTTCCCGTGATTGTAAGAATTTGAATGCGGATATTCTGCGGAACCTGCGAGCCGGTAATTGTAAAGACAAATGCAGTTGAAGTTGTAAAAGGATTTGGATAATTAAGAAAATTGGAGATCATTGCCTTATTGATCACGCGGAAATCAACATGATAAGCCATCTTTCCTGCCTCGTTTCCAACCACATCTTTTCCTGAAACAATCAGTTGGTATTGGGCATCTTCTCCACCAAGGGCCGGAGTCAGATCGATTGTGGCTGTGTTGTCTCCTTTTGCCAGGTCAGCCGGGGTGAACTTCATCGTGTCGTTGTCAAAATGATAAGTTCTTAAAGAACCATCAGGATATTGAATTTGAACCTTGATCAATGAAGTATCATTAAGTGCCAGCGATTTGTTTTCATCCTTTAATTTGATAACAATATGCGGCCGCGCGGAAACGATGTCTTTGTTTAAAATGTGAACCCCATCAAAAGTCACATCCATCATTGGATTGTAACTATCTGTTTTTACAAAGATATTTTGATAAAGGAAATTATTGAATAAATATTCTTCCGGCTGATCATTATCAGGATTAAAGTTGATATAAAGCGTATTAAGGCCGGGATAATTTTTTGTATCCAATTCATAATTCACTTTTACCGTATCCCCCGAAACCAAAGGTTTTTGTTTTGGAAGTGAAAGAACATGCGTAACATTATTTTGATCAATCACAATTAATTTAACTTTTAAACTGTCAAATGCTTCAGGACTAATGTTTTCAAATGCAATTCCAAAATGCAGTATTTCTCCCTGTTCCAAAGTATCTTTGGAAGTGAAATACAAATTGGGAGCGAGCGCACCTTCAGGTGCCGGTTGATAATTTAATCTCCAGTAAGTAAGCTGGTAAGGAGTTGATTTTACGCTGTCAATATTGCGCATCTTTAACTGAATATAAGGATATTGAACAGCATTAACAGAAGAGATATCGAAATCCTGCTGGTTTTTATCCACCGTGAAAAGTGTCGTTTTATTTCCGGAAGAATCAACTCCGATAACCTGCACTGTCGGATTATCAGCAGAAATTGATTCAAGGCTTTTTCCCCGCCAATGCAATTGCTTCCAGGAAACAGCCGGACCAAATTCAGGAGATGTGATAAAGCCAAGTGTATCCGGAGTTGTATGGTCGGCATTTAAACTGATCTTATCTGATATTCCCTCAGATAAAGTAAAGACAGGAGGAAAAATGGTGTTATTTTTTTGATACATAAAAATAAATGCACGCGGCCGGTCGAAAGAATCAATCAGGAGAAAGCCAGCAGACTTCAATTTATCATAGAGAGAATTATGACTTCCAAAAGTGGTAGTATCTGCTTCCCAATCCTGTGCATATGTGTTTGATGAGACCGCATTTCCTGAAATATTCCGGGCAACAACAATGTAATTATCCGGAACCGTGTCTAAGAAATCCATAGCCAGTTTCCTTCCGCTTTGTGTTGTGGTATTAAATTGGAAGTTGGCAATTCGGTCGATTCCACAAACAGGCAGACTTCCATACTTTGGCGTTGTCATATCGTTTAACCATGGCTTCAAATTAAGGGGGTTCAACACATTAAAGACTATACCGGAGATACCACATGAACTCTTACTGATTTGCGCTCCATTTATATCCAGTTCGAAATCGGATGCATTGGGTGCGGCTGTTGGGAAAATTCCGTTTCTTGCTTCAATATTATATACAACGGAATCAAAATTCCATTGACGGCTTGCACTATCTAATTTGATGCGAATCTTGTCCGACGCCAGGTGTTGGTAATAATGTGATTGATTTGAGCCTAATAAACTGCTAGCCAGGTAAATGAATGAAGAAGTATTCCAGTGATAATCTGAAGATGAACCTGAGGTTGGTTTTACTGCTACTCTCCAATAATAAACCGTACTATCAGTCAGCGAAATTCCCGGATCAAATTTTAATACACCACCTGATTGATTGATCGTTTTAGAAATTTTGAATGGCGAATTAAACAACCGCGTTGTATCCATTTCCATCACATAATCTTTGGCGGCGCTGGTGGCATTGGCTGTAGACGCATATAGTTTTTGATTCGCATCATTCACGATTGCATAATCATACGGATAGACAGGGCGCGCTTCATCTTCATAAATGTAAAATTCCTTTGTGATACTGTTATTGGTTTCAGACATTTCATCTACTTTATTATCTGCATCGATGGTAACAGTAATTTTATTCAACCCTTTGTCTCTTGATGAAATGATTGGTACTGATATTTCGACCGAATCAGCATAATAAATTGCCTTTATTTTCTTTCTTAGGAGTTCCTCGATGGTTCCGTTTGGATAAGTTCTTTTTACCTGAAAAATAATGGAATCATTAATCGCTCTTCCAATATTGAAAGCAATTGCTTTTACAGTAAAGTCTTTCTGTGAAACAGAAATAAATTGAGGGTTAATGCTCACATTTTGGTCTTCTACAACATAATCAGGTTTTGGATGCGGATTGATGGTAAGTGCAGGATCGCCATTTAAAGACATTTCCTCCAAATGCATTCTTGTAAAAAAATCAAGAGATGGATTATCACCTCCCAAATTTTTAATTGAATTTTTAATATCCACTCCAACCGGCGCCCCATAATTCTTGTCGCTTAGTTGGTGAAACATCTGCAAATTGTAATTGTTCAGGTAAGGAGGAATTCCAAGATGCGAACTTGCAAAAAAACCAATACTTCCTCTTTCTTTTGATAAAACAAAATTTTCGGAAATAGTCTTTGTATTCTGCAACAACCTGAGTGTGTCGTAAATATAATTGTTCCCTGCCGTACATCCGCTCACCATGAAAAATGGATAACGCCCCTGGTTGTTGTATTCGCTCGGATCGCTCAGGTTAAATTCAAGTATGTTGGCCGAAGAGTGACCAAAATAAGCAAGTATGCTGATGCCGCTGTTAAACAAATCACTGATCCTCTGACTGGCAATCAACTGCACCGCAGCGCTTGAAGACTTGGAGAATGTTTCAACATTGGCGCCATAAAGGGTGTCTTCAATGATGTTTTTATAAAGCCCCATATAATAACCGAAAAGATCATTGTCGGAACTGTCTTTTCCGCCCACAATATTTACCACCTTCTTCATCCATAATTTATTGGCTAAAGACTGATCGGTTGATTTTTCAGCCTGTTCATATTCCTTGACTTTTTGAAGATAGTTGGATATTTCATCCCCCGACACCGCCGTTAACCTTCCTATAGGAACAGTTGGAACAATACTTCCATAAGACGACGACAATAAAACGTCTGAAGCCGGTGCGCCAAAAGTTGGAACAAGATTCAATTTATCAGCAAATTGGCTACTTTGATTCAAAGCATATTGATCATATTGAATGCCTTTACCAATCAGGAATACAAACTTAGGTTTAACCGTAAAAGTGTTGTAAGCATATTGAATGAAATCCTTTATGGATGAAGGATGTTTTTTTATTCCATAGGCAAACTGATCTTCCAATTCATTGATGTCAATCACTTTGGTATTAAATGATCCTCCAGCGGCTGAATGCCTGTACTGGCTGTATTGATCAACAAAATTAGCTCCCGAAGTACTTGAATAAAGAAGAGGATTACTAATGATCAGGTAATCACCTTGGTTAGCATTGAGCCCGAAATTCACAAAATTCCTTTTTTGAAATGAAGACACATCTTTGATCTGTGAAGGATCTTCACTGACAAGTTCAAATTTTCTTAAAGTATCACTGGAAGCAGGAAGTGCAAATTTTACTTTTCCCGGAGTACTAATGTCACCAACATACCTTTTGTTGGCTGTCATATCGAACAAAACGGGTGCGGTACTTCCATAATTAAACTGGTCTATCACCAAATAATTGCCGGTATTCGTTGCCGGTAATTCAAAATAAAAATTCGTTTGATTATTAAAGATCCATTTACTAGGATAAGTTACTTCATCAAAAGCAACGAGCATCCTGTCTGTTGTGACTGTAGAAGTATTTTCGAAATAAACCTGGATATTATTCAGATCGATCAAATCGCTCATAGGCAGATTGGTAAGATCCTTTTTGATGTAGGTGAAATAGGGCATGTGTTCCTGGTCAACTACTGTATTAAATACTTTTACTCTTATATCACGATCATTTAATGCGCTTCCGACAGCTGCAAATTTTAAAGAAAATCCCGGACCTGCTGTATACACATTACAATTGCTGAAGCTAGCTGCAAGTCTCCTGCTTGGATAAATGTCGGTGCTCGTCCATCCTTCGCCAATATCATAAGATGAAGAATAAACCGGGGTACCCACAATTGCTGCATAACCTGCATTTAATTGCGTTTTGAAATAATTGGCTTTTTTATTCATGAAGTAAGGCTCGGGTGCTAAAGTGTTTGTAGAAACATTATTAGCTGCATCGGCATACCTCGAATTATTACCTGCAGGATTTACTGTAAGAAAATAGGAAACAGTATCGGTTAAAAGGCTTGTATGATCAGTGAGTTGGTAATCTGCAACCCGGTATAATTTGGTATCAACTTTTCCATCATTCATCTTTCCCCAAAACTCAATATAACCGCCGGAAGGCAAAGGACCAGTGGCGGTACTTGTATAGATCGGAACCTGTGATCCATTGCGCCAAAGCTGAAATTGCTCAGCAGGGACACTTCCGAGTCCTAAAGAATTCAATGTCGCTTGTGAGATATGATAAAGACCGTCAGTACCTACTTTGAACTTGTAATAGGTTTTGCTGTAATCGATCCAACTGTTCGAATAAGTTTGCGCAGCAATTGCACCTGTGAGAAAAATAAAAAATATGGTGATCAATTTTTTCATAGCGATTCCTATTGGTTTTCTTTATTTCCCAGGTCAAATTTTAATGAAAAGATGTGCGTGTATAAAGGATTTGACTGATTGGCAAGGTTGGTAAATGCATAATCAATGCTAACATTATGAATTTTAAAACCCGCACCGAGGCTGGGCTGGAAGATCCAGACTTTCTTTTGGTTGGTTTTGTCGCCATCGGCCAATGCTTGTTGAAAATTCGAAATTCCGGCTCTTACAAAAAATACATTTTTGATTCCTGCTTCAATGCCTGCATGAGGATCAATATTCAAATGATTGCCACTGATGATCGTATTTCTTTTTCCATCAAAAGTCATATCAAGATCAGCTTCTGTCAAGAGGTTTACAGAAGAACCAAGCCTGAAATTATAAGAGTTTCCCATTGTGAGCCGCGGCGCTGTCAGTTCGGTTGATTTAACCGGAATATCATTTTCCGTCAGGTACAGAACTTCCTTTTCCTTGTCGGTAAAATGAAAAGACCACGCATTGAACGTGGTAGTAATGTCTTTAACAACGATTCCTAAATTATAGCGGTCTTTTTGCAGTTTAAATCCTGCATCCAGACCAAAGCCCCATGCAGTCGCGAAGTGTCCAACTTTCCGGTAAATAACTTTTGCGTTGGCACCAAAACTCATTTTCAGTTCGTCATCGTCTCTTATTTTTTGAGCATAAGAAAAAAGAAATCCATAGTCGGCAGAAGAAAAAGCCGAAATGTTTCCATAATTAAGACTTCCGTCTGGCTGCACCAAAAAAAGTGTATTTGGGATATCATCTACTGCAAATCTTAAAGCAGTAATTCCGATCACTCTTTTATTGTCATTTTCAGGAATAGAAAAGCTTGCGTAATCATATTTTCCAATATTATCAAAATAGCTTGCATGCATCAGGTTTATCTCCGGAAAATCCTGTACACCTACCAGTCCTGCAGGGTTCCAATAACCTGCAGTTCCGTCATTAACCGAAGCAGCCTGTGCACCGCCCATTCCAAGTCCGCGCGCACCAGCACCAATATTTAAAAATTCATTGGAATACTTTCTGAATTGAGAAAATCCAAAGCTGGGCAACAGCAATAAAAACAATAATCTAACGATTGGGGAAATTTTCATTTGGGGATGATCCGTTGTTTATTAGTGCAAATTCGGGCAAAAATAAAACGGACTTCAATTTATTATATTGTATAGTTTGGTTACTTGCCGATAAAATTAAGTAAAACTGTAGCAAAGGCGTGATTTTAAAAGAAAAATAGGCAAATATTGCCGCTGCCGGGCTAAGGTTTTTTATTTTTGCACCTCTTTTTGAAATAAGTATGAAAAATTTAATTGAAGAATTACGTTGGCGGGGACTGATACAGGACATTATTCCCGGAACCGAAGAGGAACTTTTGAAACAACCTGTTGCAGCATATGTTGGTTTTGATCCTACAGCCGACAGCCTGCATATAGGTAGTCTTATCCCAATAATTGTGTTGGTTCATGTACAAAATTATGGGCACAAACCAATTGCTTTGGTGGGTGGCGCAACAGGAATGGTGGGTGATCCGTCAGGGAAAAGTGAAGAACGCAATTTGTTGAGCAAGGACGTTTTGGAAAAGAATGTGGCGGCAGTAAAACAACAATTATCTAAGTTTTTAGATTTCAGTTCCGCAAGAGAAAATGCTGCTGAAATGGTTAATAATTATGACTGGTTCAAAGACATTTCTTTCCTCGATTTTATCAGGGATGTGGGTAAACACATTTCCGTCAATTACATGATGGCCAAAGACAGTGTGAAAAAAAGACTCGAGGGCGAAAGTGGAATGAGTTTTACAGAATTTACTTACCAGCTTGTCCAGGGATATGATTTTTATTGGTTGTATCAACATAAAAACTGCAAACTTCAGTTTGGCGGAAGCGACCAATGGGGAAATATTGTAACCGGAACCGAATTGATCCGCAGGAAAGCCAGTGGCGAAGCTTTTGCTTTCACTTGCCCGTTATTGACAAAATCTGACGGAAGTAAATTTGGTAAAACCGAAAAAGGAAATATCTGGCTCGATCCGGCGAAGACTTCACCTTATACTTTTTACCAGTTTTGGTTGAATACCGCTGATGCCGACGCAGAAAGATTTTTGAAAGTTTTTACCTTTTTATCTGAAAAAGAAATCAATGACCTGGTTGAGCAACATAAAGGCAATGAACATCAGCGGATCTTGCAGAAAAAGCTAGCGGAAGAATTAACCTGTTTTGTTCATTCTGAAAAGGATTATGAATTTGCGGTTAAGGCTTCTAGCATTCTTTTCAACAACGATACGGCGGAAATTCTTAAAGAACTTACAGAAGATCAATTGTTGCAGGTGATGGAAGGTGTTCCTTCTGTTGAAATTGCAAAAGATGAACTGGCCGAATTGGATTTGGTCGGTCTTTTAGCGGAAACAAAAATCTTTCCGAGCAAAGGCGAGGCGAAAAAAATGATAGCAAATGGGGGCGTTTTTATGAATAAGGAAAAAGCGGGTTCTGCTGATGAAAAAATTGGAGAAACAAGCTTGCTCAATGGAAAATATCTTTTGATACAAAAAGGAAAAAAGAATTATTTTTTGGTAAAAGTCGTTTGATTGAAAGCCAGTTATCCGGAGAAAATAAAAAATCAATAAAAAGATTTTTTTACTGTAAAAGAGCCATTTTGGAAATGTTTTTGTGCATTAAAAAAAGTTTGAAAAAATCAACTTTTGAAGTTTTGAAAATAAAAATGATACCCTTACTTTTGCACACCCTTGTCCCATAGTATAAAGGTAGTACAACAGATTTTGATTCTGTCTGTCGAGGTTCGAATCCTCGTGGGACAACAAAAAGCCGGATTTTTCGTCCGGCTTTTTGTTTTTCATTTTCAAAAGACAATTTTATTACATCTCCTCTAAAATCTCACTAACCTCAGTTGCGGGCAATTGTGCATTCCTCATTGAAATTGCTCTCGCAGCATTGTTTCCAAACTCAACAAATGCTTCTTTGGAAATCGTATCATCACCAATCACCACCGGAATTCCCAAATCGCCTCCTTCACGAATAGATTGAACCAAAGGGATTTCGCCAAGGAAAGGAATGTCAAATTCTTCAGCCAAATTTTTTCCGCCTTCTTTTCCAAAAATGTAATATTTATTTTCTGGCAATTCTGCCGGAGTGAAATAACTCATGTTTTCAACCAAACCGATAACCGGCACTTTTAATCCGCCCTGGTTAAACATCGTGATTCCTTTTTTTGCATCGGCGAGCGCCACCAATTGCGGTGTTGTTACAACAATTGCACCGGTAACGGGCACGGTTTGGACGATCGTTAAATGTATATCACCTGTTCCTGGAGGCATATCAATTACCAAATAATCCAGTTCGCCCCAATCCACATCTGTTACGAATTGCCGGATTGCGCTGCTCACCATCGGCCCACGCCAGACAACCGCTTGTTTTTCATCTACCAACAAACCAATGCTCATCACTTTTATTCCGTAGCGATCAATAGGAACGATTTTTCCTTTGCCGTTCACATCGCGCATCTGCGGCCTTTCACCACGAATGCCAAACATAATGTGTACGCTTGGCCCGTAAATATCCGCATCCATCAAACCGACTTTTGCGCCGCCTTCTGCCAAAGCTAATGCAAGGTTTGCCGCGACTGTACTTTTCCCAACACCGCCTTTTCCGCTCACAACGGCTATGATATTCCTTACATCTTTCAACACCTCGTTCTTGTCAGTTCGTAGCGAAGAAGTGTTACTTGTAAAATCAATATTTATTTCCGCTTGTTCGTCCACCATTGAATGAATTGCTTTTTCGCATCTCACTTTAATCATGTCTTTCAGTGGGCAAGCGGGGGTAGTTAAAATAACAGTAAACGAAACTTTTTGGCCATCAATCCGGATGTCCTTTACCATATTGAGGGTTACGAGGTCTTTCTTAAAGTCTGGTTCTTCTACAGTGCTCAACGCTTTCAAAATTTCTTTCTCAGTCATGCTTTCAATGTTTTGTTAAAAAGAAAATAGGAGTTGCAAATTTAACCATTGATAGCCTTAATTTGTTTACCCGATCCGGAACTTTCTGCAAAGAATTTCCGAATTTTACCCTTCGCGTATGAAAAAACTGGTACTTTATTTAGTCATATTTCTGTTTGGATTGTTGGGTTCAGTAAAGGCGCAATTCGAGAATTACAAGGACTCTGTCGTTGAGTTGTATGGTGTGGTAATGTCTGCCGACAGTTTGCAGGCCTTGCCGGCTGTAAGTGTGGTAGTGAATGATGGGCGGGGAACGATCACCAATGACCAGGGGGTTTTTTCAATAGTTGTTTTAAAAGGCGCCCGGATCGAATTTACCAGCGTTGGATATAAACCTAAAGACGTTATCATTCCAAAAAATCTTGAAGGAAACCAGCAAAGTATGATCCAACTGATGACGAAAGATACGGTTTACCTTGCCGCCACGATCATCAAAAAATACCCTACAAAAGAAGAATTTGCGCGTGATTTTGCGAATATAAAAATTCCCGAAGACCAGCAGGAAATTGCGCGGCAAAATATGTCTGAAGCCAATCGCAAAGCTTTGATGTCTGTTTATCCGGTCAGCGGACGCGAAGCGAATAATTATTATTTCAAGCAAAACGAAAGAAAATATTATTCTGCCGGCCAGCTTCCTCCGCAAAATATTTTTAATCCGCTTGCCTGGGCAGAATTTATCAAGGCGTGGAAACGTGGCGATTTCAAAAGCAAATAACTTTTGCAAAAATAAAATTCCTCAATTTTTATCCGTTTACTGATTGGCGCTTTTCAGTCAAATGAAGTTGCCATATTTTTTCTTTTACATTTGTAATTCTTCAACAAACTTTTGTTATGGACGTTAAGAATATTTCTGTTATCGGTGCAGGAACAATGGGAAATGGCATTGCACATGTGTTTGGGCAAAATGGTTTTTTGGTAAACTTAGTGGATGTATCGCAACCGCAATTGAATAAAGCAATGGCAACGATACAAAAAAATCTGGATCGCCAGGTTGCTAAAAATGCCATTTCAGAAGAAATAAAAGAAAAAACAATTAAGAACATTTCAACTTTTACCGAAATAAGGGAAGGCGTTCAAAAAAGTGATTTGGTTATTGAGGCGGCGTCAGAAAATGTTGATTTAAAATTAAAGATTTTTAGCCAGCTTGATGAGTTCGTGCCTGCCGAATGTATTCTTGCTTCCAACACTTCTTCAATTTCTATTACAAAGATTGCTTCTGCCACAAAACGCCCGTCGAAAGTGATTGGAATGCATTTTATGAATCCCGTGCCTGTGATGAAATTAGTTGAAATTATCAACGGTTATTCAACAGATAAAGAAGTCGCAAAAGCAATTGTTGAGTTGACAAAAAAGATTGGCAAAGTTCCTTGCGAAGTGAACGATTATCCGGGTTTTGTAGCCAACCGCATCCTTATGCCGATGATCAATGAAGCCATTTATTCTTTATATGAAGGTGTTGCCGGCATTGAAGAAATTGATACAGTAATGAAACTCGGAATGGCACATCCAATGGGTCCTTTGCAATTGGCAGATTTTATCGGCTTGGATGTTTGTTATTCAATCTTAAAAGTTTTGTACGAGGGTTTTGGCAATCCAAAGTATTCGCCTTGCCCGCTCCTAACCAACATGGTCCAGGCAAAAAATTTCGGCATAAAAACAGGAGAAGGTTTTTACAAATACACTGCCGGAAGTAAAGAATTAGTGGTGAGTGAAAGGTTTCAATGATCCCTTCTATCAGTAAACAAACTAAAAAAAGAAATTGTTATTCTGCTGGAACATTCTTTTCTGCTTCCCTCAACTTCTTGTCAATTTGTCCTGTTATAATGTGCCAGAACATTACGAAGTCGCTTCCTAAACTATAAAGCGGATAAACAAAAGTTGCAGGCTTATTTTTTTCAAAAAAGAAATGGCCAAACCATGCAAAGCCATAACCGCAAACAGGAATAATAATGAACCAAAACCATCGGCCGGTAATAATTCCCAGGATGATACAAACGAAAATGAGCAAGGTACCGGTAAAGTGCAAAGCGCGGCTTACCGGGTTCTTATGTTCAGTAAGATAATATGGATAAAAGCTCCAAAAAGTATGGTATTTCTTTTCCATACATAAATGTAAAAATTTATTTCATTGGATGTATTTCCAGGTTGCGCACATTTTTTAACGATGACAAAACTTCGTCGACCGTAGCTTTTGCAATTCCTGTTTCGATGCGACAAAAAAGCTGCATTTCATTTTTAAGGATAGTGCAATTGAACTTTTTAAGAATTTGAATTACTTCGTTCATTTCGGGGTAATTGAACTGCAATTCATAGTTCGTTTCAACCGGCTTTTGTACAATTGGTGTGCATTGCAAAACGAGGACTGCCGCGGTTTTATATGCGTTTATCAATCCCGGAACGCCAAGTAAAGTGCCGCCAAAATACCGCACAACTACTATCAAAGTATCGGTTAGATTTTTTGAATCGATTTGGCCCAAAATCGGTTTGCCCGCAGTTCCTGATGGTTCGCCGTCATCACTCATCCTGAAATTATTTCCATCTGTTCCGATGCGGTAAGCAAAGCAATGATGCGAAGCCTTCGGATGTTCTTTCTTTATCTTTTGGATTTGGTCTTTAAAATCTTTCGTGTCCTTTACAGGGAAAGAATAAGCGAGAAATTTGCTGCCTCGATCTTTAAATTCTGCCACTGCGGAAGTCTCAATTGTAAAATAATAATAATCGTTTTGTGTCATGCAAATTTTCCTTTCTTACCTTTATCCGGCCCGTTAATTTTGTCGCAAAGATTCGAATTTATTGGTACAAATTATTTGAATAAAAGAATAAAAGAATTGCATGCAACAATTTATAACCCGAACCGAAAAAATAATTGATAAAATGAATTTTGAAAATACACTTCAGTTTGCTCAAAAACTGGATGAAACGGATCCTTTGCAAAACTTTCGTGAACAATTTTATATTCCAATCCTTAATGAAAAGGAATGCATTTATTTTACTGGAAACTCACTGGGTTTACAGCCAAAAAGAGCGCAGGATTATGTGCTTGATGAAATGGAAAACTGGGCCAATTATGGCGTTGAAGGACATTTTCATGGAAGAAATCCATGGGCGAATTTTCATGAAGTTTTTTCAAAAAAACTTGCTCCGATCCTTGGCGCCAATCCGGAGGAAATCGTAGTTATGAACCAACTCACGGTGAATCTTCATTTGATGATGACTACTTTTTTTCGCCCTTCTCAAAAGGGAAATAAAATTCTTTGCGAAAATCGTCCTTTCACTTCTGATATTTACGCAATCGATTCGCAATTGAAACTGCATGGAATCGATCCCGCAGAAGGTTTGATAGAATTGAAACCACGCGAAGGAGAATTTACATTAAGAACTGAGGAGATTGTTTCAACTATTAAAAATAATGCTGACGAAATCGCTTTGGTTCTTATTGGGGGAATTAATTATTATACCGGCCAGTTGTTCGACATGAAAGCAATTGCTGAAGCAGCGCACGAGGCCGGTGCCTATTGTGGTTTTGATCTGGCACATGCCGTTGGAAATGTGGAACTACACCTTCATGATTGGAATGTTGATTTTGCCTGCTGGTGTTCCTACAAATATTTGAATTCCGGGCCAGGCGCAGTTGCAGGTGCGTTTATCCATAACCGTTATGCGACTGATAAGTCTCTTCCACGACTTGCTGGTTGGTGGGGAACTGATAAACATGAGCGCTTCCAATTTAAAGAGCAGTTCAACCCGATCCCGACAGCAGAAGGGTGGCAATTGAGCAACGCAAATATTTTGAGCATGGCGGCTCATAAAGCGGCACTGGATATTTTTGAAGAAGCAAGTTTTGAAAAGATTATTGAAAAAGGAAAAAAACTAAGTGCTTATTTAATTTTTATTTTAAATCAAATTAATAATGAATCAGGCCGGGAAGTGGTTAAGATCATCACACCGCAAAATGAAAATGAACATGGCTGCCAGGTTTCGATTTTACTTCCTGAAAAGGGAAGAGATTTTTTTAATTCTTTGAATAAAAATGGTGTAATTGCCGATTGGCGCGAGCCAAATGTAATTCGTGTGACGCCGGTTCCTTTGTACAATACTTTTGAAGAGGTTTATTCTTTTGGACAGATTGTCAAAGAATTTGCGAAAACCGAATTGCAGGCAATTCATCAATAGCAAAATAAAAATATCCAATATTTGTTGCTTTACTGCTGGTGAAGAAATTTGAAAACTATAAGAGAAAAAAATGAAGCGTACAGATTTAATCGAACAAATAAAAAAGAAAAGATCGTTCTTATGTGTCGGCCTTGATACTGATATTGAAAAAATTCCCGATCATCTGAAAACTTCTGCTGACGCTATTTTCCAGTTCAATAAAGCAATTATTGATGCTACAAAAGATTTTTGTGTTGCTTATAAATTGAATACAGCTTTTTACGAAGCTCATGGAATAAAAGGTTGGGAAGCGTTGGAAAAAACAGTCAATTATATTCCGGATACACATTTCAAAATTGCTGACGCCAAGCGCGGCGATATTGGAAATACTTCCAATCAATATGCAAAAGCTTTTTTTGAAACGTTGTTATTCGATGCTGTAACCGTTGCGCCTTATATGGGAAGCGACAGTGTGAAGCCGTTTCTGCAACATAAAGATAAATGGGCAATTGTTTTAGGCCTGACGAGCAATGATGGAAGCAAGGATTTTGAACAATTGAAAACAGGCGAGAACTTTTTATTTGAAGAAGTAATAAAAAAAGTCAGTGAGTGGGGAACAGCTGAAAACCTGATGTTTGTTGTGGGGGCGACAAAGGCTACGGAACTTGGCTCGATCCGGAAAATAATTCCTGATCATTTCCTACTGATTCCGGGCGTAGGTGCGCAAGGGGGAAGTTTGGCGGAAGTTTGCAAATACGGATTGAATAAGGATTGCGGACTTTTGGTCAATGCATCCAGGGCAATAATTTATGCAGGCAATGACAAAAAATTTGCAGAAGAAGCAGCGAGAGTTGCACAGGAATATCAAACAGAAATGAAGGCGTATTTTCTTGATTTATGACTTCAGTTCCTCAAGAAAAGGTGGAATTATTATCGATATTAAAAAAAATGCTGAAAATGGCAGTCTTATAACAGGCGATTTATTTACAATAATTCTTATTATTGCTTTTACGCTTTCACAGAAACGGATTGCTTAATTTACCATGTCTGCTCATTTTCAAAGATTAATTCGCATTTACAACCGGCTTCGCCGCGGCCCCGTTACTATTGAAATTATCTCCAAATGGGCAAAGCAAGCGGATATACATGTTAGTGACCGCCAGCTTTACCGCGACCTTCAACAACTGTCGAACATGGCTTTTACTGAGGAGGAAGTAGTGAAGGAATACATCGATGAAAAAAATAGAAAGACGTGGAAGCTGGAATATAAAGGACAGTCCGAAAAAATTTCTGCGTTTGATATCAATTCATTTTTTCTTCTCAAAAATTTTGCACCTCTTCCGGTTTTGGAACAGAGAAAAGATTCAATTGGAAAATTTGAGCAAATAATTTACAGGAGCTTTTCTCAAAACAATTACCAACAGTACATACAGGCGAATGAGCTGTTCATGCGCAAAACCAATTACTATCAAAATATGTATGGACCGGAAGAGCATGAAAAAATTGAAGAACTCATTTGGTGCCTGCATAACAAAAGGGTAGTGGTGATTGAGCAGGATTTGGTCAATTGCGCCAATATTGATATTTCAAAAATTTCTTTTCCGTTAGAAATGTATCCGGTTGAATTAGTATTTCACAGGGGAAGAGTGCATTTGGCGGGATTGGATAAAGCAAAGCAATTACTCATCTTTGCTGTTGACAAAGATCTTCATTTCAAACTCACCAATGAGACATTTAATCGCACCAAATTATTAGCAGTCTATAATAATCAGTTTTCAAAATTATTTGGCATTTCAATCCCTGCGAGCAATAAGATCTATCATATAAAACTTGAATTTACAAGAAGCTATGCCGAGGGAACTAAAAATTTTTATTGGCATGAAAGTCAAAAGTGGCAAGAATTGAGTAATGGTAATTACCTTCTTTCCCTTCACTGCTCTATAGGGCGCGAATTAGTTGGTTTTATTGCCCTTGGTTTGGCAATGATCAAGGTTCTTCAACCCAAAATTTTAAGAGATCTGGTTTTAAAAAAATTGAAAGAAACAGTTGATCTTTATGAAAAGAATGTGGAAATGGATGGCGAAAGAGCAAATGAGGGATTGTGAAACTTCTTAAAACAAAAACTGTTGGCACAAAAGCCAACAGTCTGAGATTGAAAAACCCTATCAGTTAGTATTGAAAATTCTTTTTTTTGATAACGGTCCACTGTTGAACCCGGCATTAATAGTTTGAATAACAAGTAAGCAACTGTCGAAAGCAACTATGCAAATAAAAGATACTGCAATGACATATTATGTCAAGCAGGATTTGATTTGATCTTTTTTTGTTCAGATAAAAGAAAAATAAAAGATGATGAGGTAACAATCTTTTTTCCTCTTCAATGCTTCCCAAATGAAGACTTATCTTTGATTTGAAAGAGTTTGAATTTTTAGCAAACGAACAAAGAGCTCAAATTTTAATTTTATTCAAAACGAATCATTTTTAAATGGCGAAAGATCTGTTTCAATCACCCGATTATTTTAAAGTTGATGAATTATTGACCGACGAACAGAAACTCGTCAGGGAAAGCGTGCGGAATTATGTGAAAAAAGAGATCTCTCCGATCATTGAAGAGTACGCTCAAAAGGCTGAATTTCCTGTCCAAATTGTAAAGCAGTTGGGAGAATTGGGATGTTTTGGACCAACGATTCCACCGGAATATGGTGGAGGTGGCTTGAATTATATTTCTTATGGTTTGATGATGCAGGAGTTGGAGCGCGGCGACAGTGGAGTGCGCAGCACGGCGAGTGTACAAGGGTCATTGGTGATGTTTCCCATTTTTGAATATGGAAGTGAAGAGCAACGGAAAAAATATTTGCCTAGATTAGCAAGCGGCGAATGGTTAGGTTGTTTCGGGTTAACGGAACCGGATCATGGAAGTGATCCTTCAGGAATGTTGAGCAATTACAAAGATGCTGGTGATCACGTGATTTTGAACGGAAGCAAAATGTGGATCAGCAATGCACCATTTGCACAAGTTGCTGTTGTGTGGGCAAAAGATGAAAACGGGGAAATCCATGGGCTAATTGTTGAACGAGGAATGGAAGGTTTTACAACACCAACCACTCATGGCAAATGGAGTTTGCGGACGAGTGCTACTGGTGAATTGGTTTTTGACAATGTAAAAGTTCCGAAGGAAAATATTTTGCCAAACGTAAAAGGATTAAAAGGTCCATTGAATTGCTTAACGAAAGCACGTTATGGAATTGCCTGGGGAACGGTTGGCGCTGCAATGGATTGTTATGATACCGCGCTTCGCTATTCCAAAGAAAGAATTCAGTTTGATAAACCGATAGGAAGTTTTCAGTTGCAACAAAAGAAATTGGCCGAGATGATCACTGAAATAACAAAGGCACAACTGCTCAACTGGCGATTGGGCAGTTTGATGAATGAAGGAAAAGCGACGCCACAGCAGGTGAGCATGGCCAAAAGAAATTCGTGTGAAATTGCAACCAACATTGCACGTGAAGCGAGGCAAATGCTAGGCGGAATGGGCATTACAGGAGAATATCCGATTATGCGTCACATGATGAACCTCGAAAGTGTGATCACTTATGAAGGCACCCACGATGTTCATCTTTTGATAACCGGGCAAGACGTCACAGGTTTAAATGCGTTTAAATAATTTCCAACTTTACAATTTAGAATTGAACCAAAATATATTTTTAATAGGTTTTATGGGAAGCGGAAAGTCGCATTGGGGCCACATTTGGGCGCTCGAGGAGGGATACACATTTTATGATTTGGATGTAGAAATAGAAGATGCTTTTCAATTGCCTGTAGAACAAATTTTTGAAAAGCATGGCGAAGAAAAGTTTCGCGAAATGGAAAGATATCATTTGCGAAGATTGGAAAACCGGCAAAAAATTTTAGTGGCGTGCGGTGGCGGAACACCTTGCTTTTTCGACAACATGGAATGGATGAAAGAGCATGGAACTGTCGTTTACCTTAAAGCTTCACCGGAATATATTTTGGAAAAGGTGATGGACGAAACAGAAAAGCGACCGTTGCTTAAAAAAGTGAACTCTTCTGAATTATTATTTTTTATTCAACAAAAATTAAAGGAAAGAGAACCGGTTTATTTGCTGGCTGATACGGTTCTGGAAGCAGATGAATTAAATAAGGATTCATTACATTTTCTGCTTGAAAATAGAAAGACAACTTAAATTGAATTTATGCACAAGGGATATATAAAAACTGCGGCAATTTTGGGCGCGCTTTCTGTTGCTCTCGGCGCTTTTGCAGCCCACACTTTAAAAGGCGTTGTTTCGGATTATGCATTAGAAATTTTTGAAACTTCAGTTCGCTACCAGTTTTATCATGTTTTTGCTTTATTGGCAGTTGGAATTTTGTATAAAGAATTTCCCAATAAAACCATTGTTTGGGCCGGCAGGTTATTTATAGGAGGCATCATTTTATTTTCTGGTTCCCTTTATATTTTGGCGGCCATAAAAGCGGCGGTACAGTCAGGGTATAATTGGATCGGAGCCATTACTCCTTTTGGCGGATTATGTTTTATTCTTGGATGGATTTTCTTATTTGCAGGTTGCAAAAGCAAATAGATTTACGTAACTTTTTCCGGTGATTTATTAAACAAAAATTTATCAGCGATCGCTTGCGCGCTTTCTGAATATCAATATTCCATTTCCTATCTTTGTTACCCATGGCGACTACCCAAAAAAAGACTAAAAAAACAAAATCTGCCAGCGCTTCCAAAATGAAACCCGATAAGGTTGAGAAAATAGAAGTGAAGAAATTGATTCACGACGAACGCTCGCATAAAATCGTGGGCACAGTTCTCGTTGTCATGGCTATTTTGCTTTTTGTTGCTTTTACATCTTATCTCTTCACCTGGGAGCAGGACCAGTCGGGGATAAGAGATGCAAAGATTTTATTTCCCGACAGCAAACAACATTTTGCCAACGCGCTCGGTACAATTGGCGCTTACATTTCTGACCTCTTTTTTCGCTCGGGATTTGGAATTGCCTCTTATTTATTTTGCCTCTTGTTTTTTGTACTTGGTGTTAACCTTTTTGCACCCAGAAAAATATTTTCTGTCAAAAGAAATTTGAGATATGTGATCACAGGTTTACTTGTGATAAGTGTTTGCGCTTCTTTTTTGTTTCACACACCTCATGCAAGCGCAGTTGATTCATCCAATGCAGAATTTTTTTGGGGAGGCAAAGTGGGAGATATGATCAACGAATGGCTGCAGCAGGTAATCGGTTATCTAGGCACGGCGGCACTTCTTTTTGTTTGCCTGCTGAGTTACATTATCTGGCGTTTTAATCCTGCATTTAATTTTGGGAAAATAAAAAATCTGAAAAATTCTTTGTTTGCTGGTGCTGCTTCTGCATCGTTTACTAATCAAGCGGAAGAGCCACCCAAAAAAGTTGCTGTTGCTCCACTTACTTCTAACCCGGTTAAAGAAGAACGGGCATTTGATCATCAGTTTGAAGTAATTGAAAAGGAAGAAATTCCTTTTTCGCCTCCTGTTGAAAAAGTGGAAAAGAAAACAATTGTAAGAGATTCACCTTCTGAAAGTGATCTGACACTTGAAGTGAAAAATCCGGATGCTTTAAGCGATGAAGAAGAAAGTAATGCGCCACTGAAACCAAAAGTTCAACACCAGTTGTATGATCCTGTTTTGGATTTGAGAAATTATAAATATCCAACGCTTGATCTGCTGGAAAACCACGGAAGCGATAAGATTGTTCAAGATGTATCTGAGTTGGAGGAAAATAAGAACCAAATCATTCATACGCTCCGCAATTACGATATCGAGATCCAGAAAATTTTTGCAACGGTTGGCCCTACGGTTACACTTTACGAAATTATTCCGGCGCCAGGCGTGCGCATTTCACGAATCAAAAATCTGGAAGATGATATTGCGTTAAGCCTTGCTGCGCTTGGAATTCGCATTATTGCGCCTATTCCCGGAAAAGGTACAATTGGTATTGAAGTACCAAATTTCAAGAAGACTGTAGTAAGTATGAAAACGCTGTTGAACTCTGAAAAATTCGTCAACAGCAAATACACTTTACCAATTGCCATCGGCAAAAAGATCGATAACGAAAATTTTATTGTTGATCTCACTTCAATGCCACACTTGTTGATGGCAGGTGCTACAGGACAAGGTAAATCAGTTGGATTGAATGCAATTTTGGTTTCCCTTTTATACAAGAAACATCCTTCGCAATTAAAGCTTGTTTTGATCGATCCGAAAAAGGTGGAACTGAGTATTTATAAGAGTATTGAAAAACATTTTCTGGCAAAATTGCCGGGCGAAGAGGATGCGATCATTACAGATACAAAAAAAGTGATTCACACGCTGAACGCACTTTGTATCGAAATGGACAATCGATATGATCTGTTAAAAGAAGCAGGAACGAGAAACATTAAGGAATACAATCAAAAGTTTGTAAACCGAAAATTAAATCCCGAAAAAGGCCACCAGTTTTTGCCGTTCATCGTATTGGTCATTGATGAATTTGCCGATCTCATTATGACCGCCGGCAAGGAAGTTGAAATGCCAATTGCTCGTTTGGCGCAGCTTGCCCGTGCGGTTGGTATCCATTTGATCATTGCCACTCAGCGTCCTTCTGTCAATATAATTACCGGAACGATCAAGGCGAATTTCCCTGCGAGAATTGCTTTCAAGGTCAGCAGTAAAATCGATAGCCGCACCATTCTCGATACCGGTGGTGCGGAACAATTGATAGGAAAAGGAGATATGCTCATTAGTTATAATGGCGATTTGACAAGGCTTCAATGCGCTTTTGTAGATACGCCGGAAGTGGATAAGATCACTGATTTTATTGGTGAACAACAAGGTTATACAGAAGCTTTTATGTTACCCGAGTACGTGGATGAAAAAGAATTCGAGAACAAAACTTTTGATGCAACCGATCGCGATCCGCTATTTGAAGACGCTGCAAGGTTGATTGTTCAAAGCCAGAGCGGAAGTACTTCTTTATTGCAAAGAAGAATGAAGTTGGGTTATAACCGTGCAGGAAGATTGATGGATCAGTTGGAAGCTGCTGGGATAGTTGGACCTAACCAGGGAAGTAAAGTGCGCGATGTGATCGTGAAAACCGAAGCTGAATTGCAGGAATATCTCACCCAGATATAAGATTTCATTTCCCGCAATTAATGCGGAATTATAGTAAATCAACAAATACCAGGAATATTATTTTTGCAGAGCTGCAGTTTCAATCTCGTCAAAGATGATTCCGCTGTGGCTTTCATCATAAGTGCATTTGCCTTTATCGATCACGAGCACTTGTGGGGATTGATGCCTTACTCCAAAATCAGAAGCGATCCTGTTCGAAATATTTCGATATCGTATCAGGTCAAGCAGGTAAAAAGGGATGCCGTTAGGCGCTTCCTCTCTTTCAAGCCGGTTTTTCGCCATACTGCTTACCGAGCACCTTGTACTGTGTTTGAAAATGACTTGTGGTGTGGTGTTTGATTGAGCAACTATTTCGTCAAGTTGCTTTTCATCTTGCAAAGGAATCCAATTCATGTGTGTGTGTCGAAAAATAATATCGTTTTACCGTATTAGTGTATAATACCTTCAGCCATAGGACATCCGGTTTTGCGGGAGCTGCTGCACGATGAAACGGTAAAAACCAAAAGTGTTGCTACAAGCAGCATAACCAGTAATTTTTTCATAGATAATGGGTTTATTAGGATTTTATTTTGCAAAGTTAAATCATGGTTTTAATGGAATTATCCAAAAACGATTTATATTTCAAACTTTAGCATTAATTAACGTAAAATAATTTTAAATAGTATGCGCATCCATTTTATTTCTATCGGTGGGAGTGTAATGCACCAGTTGGCAATTGCCCTAAAACATAAGGGATACAAAGTTTCAGGCAGCGATGACGAGATTTTTGAGCCCGCGGCAAGCAATCTTAAAAATGAAGGTCTTTTGCCCGAAAATGAAGGTTGGTTTATGGATTTGATAACGCCTGAACTCGACGCAGTGATTCTCGGAATGCACGCAAAACAAGATAACCCGGAATTGGAAAGAGCGCGGCAACTTGGCTTAAAAATCTATTCTTTCCCGGAATATATTTTCCATGAAAGCCTTCATAAAAAAAGAGTAGCAGTAGGAGGAAGCCACGGCAAAACGACGACGACGGCAATGATCATGCATGTGCTCAGGAACATTGATTTTGATTTCGATTACCTGGTAGGAGCGGCTTTAAAAGGATTTGACCAAAGTGTGCAAATAACTGATGCGCCTGTTATAGTTTGCGAAGCAGACGAATATCCTGCCAGCACAATTGAAAAGCGGCCAAAATTTCATTTTCTTTTTCCGCACATTGCTGTATTAACAGGCATTGCCTGGGACCACATAAATGTTTTTCCCACTTTTGAGTTTTACCTGGAGCAGTTTGTAATCTTTATAAATAAGATAGAAACGAATGGTGTTCTGATTTATAATGAAACAGATAAAGTTTTGAAGGAATTGGTTCAAAATAATTTAAGAAATGATATTCGTTACGTTCCTTACGCAATTCCGCCGCACTCAATTATAAATGGAGAAACTACGGTTTCGATTGGAGATATAAAAACCAGCTTAAGCGTTTTTGGTGAGCATAATCTTTTAAATTTGCAGGCTGCGCACCTGGTATGTAATGAATTAGGAGTGAAAGATGAAGATTTTGCAAAAGCGATTTCAACATTTAAAGGTGCGGCAAAGAGATTGCAGTTGGTTGGAGAAAAGAACGGATGCAACATTTATCGTGATTTTGCACATGCCCCAAGTAAAGTGAAGGCCAGTATTAATGCGGTAAAGGAGCAATTTCCGGAGAAAAAATTAGTTGCAGTTTTGGAATTGCACACTTTTAGCAGCCTGAACAAGGATTTTATGCAGGAGTATAGAGGGGCGATGGACAAAGCAGACGAGGCAATTGTTTTTTACAGCAGGCACGCACTCGAATTGAAGAGAATGAATTTTCTTGATCCGCAGGCAGTAAAAGATGGATTTCAAAAAGCAAATTTGCTGGTGATCACAGAAAGAAAAATACTGGAAGAAAAATTAAAAAGTTATAGTTTTAATAATACAAATTTTCTATTTATGAGTAGTGGCAACTATGATGGAATGGATATTTTGGCCACTTTACATATTTAATTTTAAATTTTAAATCCAATATGGCATTACAACTTTCCCGACCTATCGTTTTTATTGATCTCGAAACTACCGGAACCAACATTGCTACTGACCGTATAATTGAAATAGCGATCATCAAAGTGTTACCGGATAAATCAAAGTTGGTGAAGCACAAACTTGTGAATCCTCAAATGCCCATTCCGAAAACAAGCAGCGACATTCATGGCATTACGGATGATAAGGTTAAAGATGCGCCTATTTTTAAAGAGGTTGCTAACGAGTTAAAGCAATTCATTGACAATGCGGATCTTTCAGGTTACAATTCCAATAGGTTTGACATTCCATTATTAATGGAAGAATTTTTGAGAGCAGGTATTTCTTTGGATATGACGAACAGAAGGATGTTGGATGTGCAGACAATTTTTCACATGATGGAAAAACGAACATTGGCTGCCGCTTATCAGTTCTATTGTCAAAAAGAATTAATGGAAGCACATTCAGCAGAGGCAGATGCAACAGCGACGTGGGAAATCCTGGAGGCGCAATTGGAAAGATATTCACATCTTGGCGAAACTCTTGAGACAGTGTTACAATTTACAGGCGAAGAAAAATACGTTGATTTTGCACGCCGCTTTGTTATTGAAAATGACGTGGAAGTTTTCAACTTTGGGAAACACAAAGGCCGAAGTGTGGCCCAGGTTTTGAAGGCAGAACCTCAATATTACGATTGGATGATGAAGGGGGATTTTCCATTGCATACAAAGCAAAAGTTGACTGAGATTTTCAACAGGACCCTGCTTAAGAAATGAACCTTTGAAACCTCTTTTGAAAAACGATAACAAATAAAGTAGTAATTTCATTTCTAATTCATTTCGTATTTGGAAAAACTTTTAATTATACCTACTTATAATGAAAGGGAAAATGTCACTCTCTTATTAAAGACTGTATTTGATCTTCAACAAGGTTTTCATGTGCTGATCATCGACGATGGCTCGCCTGATGGAACAGCAGAAATAGTTAAAAAGCTTTTTGCAACTTATCCTGGTAAATTATTCTTGGAAGAAAGAAGGGGTAAACTCGGCCTCGGAACAGCCTATCTACACGGTTTTCGCTGGGCGCTCGCCAGGGGTTATCAATTTATTTTTGAAATGGATTGCGATTTTTCACATAATCCGAATGACCTTGATAAACTTTATAAGGCCTGCAAATATGAAGGTGCGGATGTGGCTGTTGGTTCCCGTTATGTAAAAGGAGGAAAAGTCGAAAACTGGCCAGCTTTACGCATTGGAATTTCAAAAGGTGCCTCCATTTATACAAGATTGTTGACTTTCATGCCTGTAAAAGATCCAACGGCTGGTTTCGTTTGTTACAGCAATTATGTTTTGGAAGCAATCAATTTTGATGAAATAAGTTTTGTCGGGTATGCTTTCCAAATCGAAATGAAATTTGCTGCCTGGAAACTTGGTTTTAACATTAAAGAAGTTCCCATCACTTTTATCGACAGGCAGTTTGGTGTTTCTAAAATGAACAAAGGAATAGTGAAAGAAGGAATTCTTGGCGTTTTAAAATTGAAGTGGATGAGCATGTTCAAGAATTATCGCAGCCGGGTGAAAAATTATGATAGTTTTTTTAAAAGAGAACCTGAACTGTCTGCTGTTGAACAAAATGGAATCTCGGGGTAAAATCTTCACTTTCTGAAAGCCGGGTGAAATTGCTGCAATGTATCTCTCAAATATTCCCTGTCCAAATGAGTGTAAATTTCAGTTGTTGTTATGCTTTCGTGCCCAAGCATTTCCTGGACAGCTCTAAGGTCCGCACCGCCTTCAACAAGATGTGTGGCAAATGAATGCCTGAAAGTGTGTGGCGAAATACTTTTGGAAATCCCTGCATTCTTTGCTGCTTCTTTTATGATCATGAAGATCATTACGCGTGAAAGCTTGCTGCCTCTTTTGTTCAAAAAAACGATGTCTTCATTTCCGTGCTTAACGGTAATGTGTACACGAACATTTTCTAAATAAATTGTAAGATACTTTATCGCTGCCGTTCCAATTGGCACTAATCTTTCTTTGTCGCCCTTTCCTATAATCCGCACATAACCGGCATCAAAATAAAGACACGATAATTTGAGATTTACAAGCTCTGACACACGTAAGCCGCAACTGTACAGTGTTTCAAGAATTGCTTTATTACGCGTTCCTTCAGGTTTACTCACGTCAAGCGTTGATATAATTTTTTCAATTTCAGGATAACTAAGTGTGTCGGGAAGATGTTTTCCAATCCGTGGTGCTTCCAATAAAGTAGTCGGATCAGTTTCAGAAATTTGTTCCTGCAAGCAAAACTTATAAAAACTTCTCAAGCCTGAAATGATCCGCGCCTGAGATGTCGGTGTCATTCCCAGTTCATTGATCCATTTTACAAATTCTTCGAGCTGGGAAAGTTCAATTTGCTTTGGCGCTTTTTCAATTTTATGTGAAGAAAGGAATTGTGTCAACTTTTCAATGTCATGAATGTAAGCTTCTACAGAATTTTCTGACAATGATTTTTCAAGCTGTAAGTATGCTTTAAATCCTTTTTTATAAACTTCCCACATTTGAAAATTGCAGATTAAAAAACGGCGTTATTTGTTTGTTTACTCCAATGAAAAATAGCATGTCTATCTTTCAATTGTTTTCGGTGAAATTAAAATAAAATAACACTATTTTTACCGCTCGAAAAAATCCCTCTTCAGCCTCTCACTTTTATTTCATGGTAAGCGTTCATTTAAAGAAATTGAAAAAAAAATTTGATCTTAATCGAAAATCATTCAGGTATTTTATTACCCGTACCGAAAACAATCCGCCCAAAAACCTGGATCAATTGATGGAAGTTGTTGAAAAGGAAGTTTGGCAGGAGGTCAATTGTTTAAGTTGCGCAAATTGTTGTAAAAAGATGAGTCCGACTTATACGAACGAAGACATAAAAAGGATTTCAGCTCATCTTCAAATGACACCAAAACAGTTCAAAGAAAAATGGCTCTATCGTGAACCAAAGGAGAATGATTGGATGAATCGTTCACAACCTTGCCAGTTCCTCGATCTTAAAACCAATATGTGTACGATCTATGAGGTGCGGCCTGCCGACTGCGCTGAATTTCCTCATTTTCATAAAAGGCCGGCAACGGATTATTTTTATATACACAAACAAAATATTGAATACTGTCCTGCTTCAATGCTGATGATTGAAAAGCTTAAAGCAATAATGAAGGGTTAATTTTTTCCGATGCTTATTTTAAGTACAGGTGAATTTGAGGAGATAAATTTTTTGATGTCAACCATTTCATTTCCAGCGGTTTTCTTCAACTTCTTTTGCAAAATTTTCGTATTGTTGATTACGATCAATCCTTACTTATTGGGTATTTTTGATTGAGCTGAAACTACTTTGTATCCACCAAAGTTGGATATTAAGATCATCGCGGCTATTTTTATGCAATATTCTAAATTGTCAGAAACCTGTTCATCCTACAATAAGTTATAAAAAGACCAGCCGCTATATGTTTCATAAGTTTAATTTGATAAAAGTAATTTCAATTTTTTTAATTCTTGGTATTGGCGTTGGTTGTCACAGCCATAAAGAGATCAAAGAAAAGGAAATCGTTAAGGTCCCTGAAAATATGGACGACCAGATCAGTGACAACATAAAATCAGTTTTAGATTTCGCTTCAAGCTCGGGAGGAAAAATTAATGATTCCATCCAGCTTACTGAATTTAGACTTGTAAATGCATTTTACAATAAAAATAATTTCAGGGGCATCTGGAGCACAACAGAACAATGGAATCCTGTTGCTGATTCGATGTTTCAATTTATTAAGTACGCAAAATATTATGGGCTCTATCCAAAAGATTATCATTTTAAAGAGTTGAAAAAATTGCGTGCTAGAATAGAAGCAGATTCCATGACAAGAATGGATGCAGTGGCCTGGACAAAAGCCGACCTGATGCTTACAGATGCTTTTATGAAAACGCTGAAGGATTTAAAGGAAGGAAGGATAATTGATGACAGTGTTTCTATTGTTTCAAATCCTACCGCAGCCGATTCATTTTTTATTCCAAAATTGGACACAGCACTTTTGAGCAAAACAGTAACCGGGGTTTTTCAAAGTGTGGAACCAAACAATATTTTATACGATTCATTAAAGGAGAGATTGCGGGATTTTGTAGATCACATGGATACAACCAAGTTTCTCTATATCAGTTATCCTTTTATTGATTCGCTGCAGTTTTGCAGGGATCTGCATAAGCGGTTAAAGCAATCAGGAATAGGCAAGGATACTACTGAATTGCCCGATTCGGTTACTTTAAGCAAAGAATTAAGAAAATATCAGAAAAAGCATCACCTTACGGCCGACGGAAAAGTTGGGCCGGAAACAGTTAATACATTAAATTCATATGATCTTGAAAAATTCAGGAAAATTGCAATTACGCTTGACCGTTATAAAGGACTTCCGCCCTTACCCGAAAATTTCGTGATGGTAAATATTCCCGCATTTTCTCTAAAAGTGTGGGACAATGATTCTGTCGTGATCACTTCGAAAGTGATTGTTGGAAAACCTTTGACACCTACACCGCTACTGACTTCTGCCATTTCAAATATGGTCACTTTTCCTAACTGGACAATTCCGGCAAGTATCATTAAGAAGGATATTTTGCCGGCTTTGAAAGTAGATCCCGGATATCTTGCCAGCAAAGGTTTTAGTCTTGTTGATTATCATGGAGAAACGGTGGATCCGTATTCAGTCAATTGGGCAAAATACGAAAAAGGAATACCCTGGAAGATCGTGCAGGGAAGTGGAGATGATAACGCCCTCGGTATTTTTAAATTTAATTTCAACAATCCTTACAGTGTTTATCTTCATGATACAAACCAACGATACTTATTTGCCAATTCATACCGGGCATTGAGTCATGGATGTGTTCGTGTTCAAAATTGGGAAGCACTTGCTTTTTATATTGCAAAAAATGATAGCATCGCAGCAAATGGACGTAAGCTGAATTACAATGAAGATTCTATAAAAACCTGGATAGCCAACGAAGACCGCAAGACAATTTTTGTTCACAAAAAGCTTCCTCTTTTTATCCAGTATTTCACGTGTGAACCGAAAGATGAACACATCGTTTTTTACAACGATATTTATAACAGCGATCAATTTCTTGAGGAGAAATACTTCGCCGATAAATGATTTCGATGATCATGAATTTTAGTGTTAAAGGAAATATTGTTGATATCACCGCCAAAGAGATTTTTTTTGGTGAAGTGAAAATTGAGAATGGAAAGATAAAATCAATAAAGCAAACAGGTGAGAAACAAATTAATTTTCCTTATTTGCTCCCCGGACTTATTGATGCGCATGTGCACATCGAAAGTTCAATGTTGGTTCCTTCTGAATTTGCAAAGCTGGCTGTGGTTCATGGAACCGTTGCCACGATAAGTGATCCACACGAAATTGCAAATGTGTGTGGAATTGAAGGAGTTAATTACATGATCGAAAATGGTAAGACAGTTCCCTTCAAATTTAATTTTGGCGCACCAAGTTGTGTTCCTGCTACTATTTTTGAAACTGCGGGGGCAACTCTTGATGCTGAGGCAGTGAACGAACTTTTAAGCAAAAAAGAGATTTTGTATTTGAGCGAAATGATGAATTTTCCGGGCGTTTTGAATAATGACCACGAAGTTTTTGCTAAAATCAATTCAGCCAAAAAATACAACAAACCGGTTGATGGGCATGCGCCTGGTTTAATGGGCGTTGACGCCAAAAAATATATTGAAGCAGGAATTGGCACCGATCACGAATGTTTTAGCAGGGAAGAAGCACTTGATAAGTTGAGGTATGGAATGAAAATTCTGATTCGGGAAGGAAGTGCTGCAAAAAATTTCGAAGCGCTTATCGATCTTTTAAATGATCACGAAGATGAGATCATGTTTTGCAGTGATGACAAACATCCTGATAACCTCGTGAAAGGTCACATAAATGAGCTATGCAAACGTGCGGTGGCAAAAGGAATTGACGTTTTTAAAGTACTGAAGGCCGCTTGTGTCAACCCGGTGAAGCACTACAAAATGGATGTTGGTTTGTTGAAAGAAGGAGATCCGGCTGATTTAATTTTAGTCGAAGATTTAAAAGAATTCAAAGTAAAAGCAACTTACATTAACGGTGAATTGGTAGCTGAAAATGGAGTTTCAAAGATTAAAAGCGAAAAGGCCGGTGTCATCAATAATTTTCATTGTTCCCCAAAACAAGTGGATGATTTCAAAATTGCAGTTAATGATTTTAGAAATGAAGTCATAGAAGCCTTGGATGGACAACTTATAACGGGGAAACTCTCCATTTTACCGAAGGAACGAAATGGATTTTATGAAAGCGATACTGAAAAGGATATTTTAAAAATGGCAGTTATTAATCGCTATCATGATGCACCCGTCGCGATCGCTTTTATTAAAAATTTTGGATTGAAAAAAGGAGCGATTGCTTCTTCCGTGGCGCACGACAGTCACAACATAATTGCTGTTGCTGTTGATGACGAAAGCCTTTGTAAAGCAGTCAATATGATCATTGAAAAGAAAGGCGGAGTGAGCGTTGCCAATTCAAAAAATCGATCGTTCAATCAAATTCTTCCTTTGCCTGTTGCTGGTTTGATGAGTAATGAAGACGGGTATAAAGTTGCAGAAATGTACACGAATATTGATGCAGCTTCTAAAGAACTTGGGTCGAAATTATCTGCACCTTTCATGACCTTATCTTTTATGGCGCTGTTGGTAATTCCTCATTTAAAGCTGAGTGACAAAGGTTTGTTTGATGGTGATAGTTTTCGTTTGATAAATACAGTTTCTCAGTAAACGAAGAAATTTAAAAGATTTTTATTCCATTTCCTGCGCCCACTTGTCTCTTTCATCGGGACTAAATTTCCAGGGAGCAAAGTTATTTTCTACATTACTGAACATAGCGTTCCATTCTGCAGGCGCATTGCTTTCTTCCATGATCAAAGCACGGCGAAGAGAAAAAATGATGTCCAAAGGATTAATGCCTACAGGACATTCTTCTACACAGGCATTGCATGAGGTGCAGGCGCGCAATTCTTCCACGGAAATATAATCATGAAGCAGCTTTTTCCCATCATCTTTAAAGCTTCCATTTTGTTTGATATTAGTTCTTACATCCTGCATCCTGTCGCGCGTAGCCATCATTATTTTTCGTGGGCTCAGCAATTTTCCCGTCAGGTTTGCAGGGCATGCTGCTGTGCACCTTCCGCATTCCGTGCATGTGTAAGCATCGAGCAGGTTTTTCCATTTAAGATCGAAAATGTCTTTTGCCCCAAAAGATCCAGTTTGCGTTTGGCCTTCAACGTTAGACGCCGCAAGTTCAGGATGTAACATATATTGAACTTCCTGTTGCACATTTTCCATATTCCTCATTTCTCCTTTTGGTATAATTCTTTTGTAATAAGTATTAGGAAAAGCCAGGATAATGTGGAAATGTTTGCTGTAAGGAAGGTAATTTAAAAATGCAAAAATCCCGGCAATATGAAGCCACCAGCAGGTTCGTTCAATTGTTATCAGCGTCCCTGGTTTCAGGAGGGTCATTGATTGAGCAATCCATCCGGAAAAAATAAATGAGCCGTGATCAACATAATGCGGATTGCCCTGCAATTGAAGCGCGCGGTCTGCAGAATTCATTATGAGAAATAAAGTCATCAAAATGATCTCTGTGATCAGGATCAAATTTGCATCGGTGCGTGGCCATCCATCCAATTCGTGCGATTTAAATCTCCACAGTTTTAAAATATTTCTCCTGATTAGAAAAATCACACAAGCCAATAAAACGCCAGCAGCCAATATTTCAAAAAAATCGATTACAAATGTGTAAAAAGCGCCGAGAGGAGCGGCAAACAACCGGTGTGTGCCTAAAAGACCATCAAGAATGATCTCGAGAATTTCAATGTTGATGATCACAAAGCCAGCATAAATTACAAAATGCATAATACCTACAAGTGGATAGCGAAACATTTTCTTCTGGCCCAAAGCTAGCAGCATAACATTTTTCCAGCGTTCTCCTTTATGGTCAGAAAGATCTTCGTCCCGGCCTAAATTAATATTGGCTCTGATCTCGCTTACCTTTTTCCAAAAAAGGAATATGGCAACACCAGCCAAAATGATAAATAATATTTGTTGGATCAATTGCATAAAAAATGATAATTGCTAAGATAAAGAAATATGGGAAGCGTTCACTTGAACTTCAATTCCTGCAATGAAATAAACTTTTAAATTGTAAATTGCTTTTTCTAAAATTGAATTTTTATCATGGCTGCTCACCAGATCCTTTCTAAAGAAATTGCACTCCGGAAACTTCAACGCATGGCTTATGAAATTGCAGAGCGAAACATCGATGAAGGACAAATTATTCTAGCAGGAATTAAAGAGAATGGAAATATAATCGCCCAGATCCTTTATTCGTTTTTAAAAGAAATTTTTAAAGGCGAAGTGATGATCTTGCAGATCACCTTAGACAAAAGAAATCCGAAGATCATTTCAGTTTCTGAAAAAATAAACTTTGACGATAAAGTAATTATCGTGACAGATGATGTGGCCAACAGCGGAAAAACACTTTTGTATGCGCTGAAGCCTTTCCTTGAGTTTTATCCGAAAAAAATACAAACACTGGTTTTGGTGGAAAGAAGTTATAAAGAATTTCCGGTGGCTACCAATTATGTTGGGCTTTCGGTTTCCACGGCTTTTACTGAAAGAATAGTTGTTGAAACTTCAAATAATGAAATTGTTGGCGCAAGCCTGATCACTTCAGGATGATTATTTCAAAAATTTTGAAATGATGATGAAGGCAATCAGTATGATGATGATAATGAGTGTAATGGCAACATACAACCAGCGCAATTCTTTGATCCTTCTTTTTGCCTTTGAAGCTTTCTTTTTGCTCAATTGCTTTTGCAATTTCCGGTTCAGTTCTTCAGCATAGGCAAGCGGATCTTTTTTATTTTTAAACTTGCTCAAACCCTCCACAGCATCACTTTCTAAATCAGAATCCAGAAGCGCTTTCTCAAAGTCGTGTTTCTCCTCGGGCGATAATTTATCGCTGAGATAATCCATCAATTTTTGATTATCGATGTCTTTATTACTGCTTGATAATATGTTTAACAGATTATCGTCCATTTCTGATTGCTTAAGAATTATTTTCTATTAAAATTTTCAAATTCCGTTTTCCGTTTTGAAGATAACTCTTCACTTGCATCATTGAAAATCCCGTAATTTCTGCAACTTCTGAATAGGATTTTTTCTCAAGGTAAAATAATTTGACACATCGTTGTTGTTCAGGATTTAATTTATTTACAGCCGCTTCAAGGTTTTGTAAAAGCTTCTCCTTTTCTATCACATTCTTTTTGTCTGTCTCCGTATTTGAAGGTTGGGACAGTTGTTCATTCAATTCAACCATCACTTTTTTGTGATCGCGCAATTTCATCAAACAATGATTTTTGGCGATCATGTAGATCCAGCTTTTAAAATATTCAACCCGGTATTTCTTTAATTCATTGATTACCTTTAAAAAAATATACTGAACGCAATCACGTGCATCTTCTTCGTTTTTCACATATTTCATGCAAACCCCAAGCAGCAGCAATGTGTAACGAGGCAATAAAATTCCTAACCATTTGTTGTCATGATCCCTGTAAAAATTTTCCAGAAGTTCTGCATCGGTAATATGGTCGTATTTTCCAGGCTGCAAGAAATTGGTTTTTTTAAGTGAGATGTAAACTTAATAAAATTCCATAAGTTACTTTTGCAAAAAACCTGATAGATCAAATGGAATATATGGTGTGTTGCGTGCCCGTGAGCCCTATGAGAGCCGAGGCTTCGCATAAATCTGAAATGGTGTCGCAACAATTGTTTGGTGAAAAATCGTTTGTGCTTGAACGAAATAATGAGTGGATAAAAATTCAACTTCGATATGATGGTTACGAAGGTTGGATAACAAGAAGCCATGTTGTTGAAATCGATGAAGAAGTTTATATGAAAAATGATAAAGGACTGACGGCTGATTGGGTGAATGAAGTCGATTATAACGGTCACATTATGTGTGTTCCTATGGGATGTGCATTGAGTTCTTTTAAAAACGGAATTGCTTTTTGGCGAAGAAATTCTGTTCATTTTAAAGGTAAGATGTGGAACCCGGAGGAAGTGAAGATCACTCCAAAAGTGATCAAACAAATTGCATATAAATTTCTAAATACGGCTTATTTGTGGGGTGGAAAATCGGTTTTCGGAATTGACTGCAGCGGCTATGCACAAATGGTTTACAAATTTCTGAACACCTACATTCCAAGAGATGCGTGGCAGCAGGCCGAAGAGGGGGCAACCGTAAATTTTTTGCAGGAAGCGCATTGCGGCGATCTTGCCTTCTTCGATAATGAAGAAGGAAGAATTGTGCATGTTGGCATTTTACTGAATGAGCACGAGATCATTCATTCGGCCGGAAAAGTTCGGATCGACAAAATCGATAACCAGGGAATTCTAAACCTCGAAACCAAAGAACGGACGCACAAATTGCGCATCATCAAACGCTATTTTTGATAAAATAAATTTGTGGGTTTTTGTTGGTTCACTAAAGATCTTCCAGCAAATGTTGATCACCAGGCAAGTTAAGATCTATTGCTTCCATTCCTGAAATGCCGTCAATAGAACCTTTTATGTGTGAAGCATTGAGCAACACTTTTTCCAATTGCTTCTCACGCGCCTTCCATAATTTTTCCATCGCGGTTCTTTCATTGATGATGCTCATTTTCATGGCTGTAAATCCTTCCCGTATTGCTTTCCATTGCTCACTGAATTCGTTGCTTGTAAGATAATTGTACAGTAAATGCATTTTGTCGCCTTTGTTTTCATGGGTTTTGGCCGAATTAAAAATACGAATAATGCTTTCGCGCAAAACATTAGCAAGCGCTTTCACTTCTGAAAAAGTGCAGATCCAAACACCATCTTTCAAACCAAAACAATCCAGGTCTTTAGGCATCGTTTTCGTTACAAGCACAGCAATATCCGAATTTGTACTGCGCATATCAGTTTTTAATTTCTCGATCCAATCGCCACCGAAATCTTTTGTCCGTTTGCTTTCGTAAATTATTTTTCCGCATTCCTGTCCAAATTGATTTCTCACCAACTGAATGCAATCAGCACCACGAATTCCTTTTCCCACTTCTGAAATCACATCAAAAGGAAATTCATTTCCCAAAATTTCTTCAAGCGCGAGTTCCTGCACTTCGCCCTGCAATTGCATAGAACCTTGTTCTGCCTTTCGTTTCATCTCTTCAGCCATTTTCTTCTGATCATTCAATTGCTTTTCGAGCTCTCTTATTTTCATTGCATGCTCCGTTTCTCTCATCTCATTTCTTTCTTTTTCCTGCTTCCTGATCTGCTCAATTAAAGCTTCTCTTTCTGCCGCCAATTTTTTTTCCAACTGCAATTCCATTTCTGCTGCTTTATTTTTGAGTTCCTTTTCTTTTTGCAAAAATTCAAACTCTTTTTGCCTGGCAGCTTTCAGCTTTTCTTCATTGTCGTTGTTGGCTTCCTGTAAAAGCTTCAACTGGTTTTCAAAATCGTTATGAATGGATTTTCGCAGTTTTTCCTGGAGGTCGGTTTGCAATTTTAGTTTCTCTCTTTCTATTCTTTCTGCAAACAATTCATTTTCCTTTTCTTTCTTTCTTTCAAATTCCCTTTGCTGTTCTTCAAGTTTTCTTTGCTGTTCTGAAAATCGTGCTAAGAGTTCTTTGCGGTCCTGGTCGAATCTTTCTTTATACTCTTTCTCCAGGCTTTTTGCAATAGCGTCTTCGGGTTCAAATTCATGATGACAGTTAGGACAGATTATGGTAGCCATTTCTTCAATCTTTTTTCGCGTTCAAGGTACAAGTAATTCTGAAAAAATATGTTGCAATAGTAAACGAAGGAAAAATATTAAAATTTATTTTGGAAGGTTTTTTTACCGCTTGATTAACTGAATGATCAAAATGATCATTGCCAAAATAAAAAGTAAAATCGAAAGACGATTGATGAAGTGCATCGCTCTCGTCATTTGAGAATGAGGCCTGTCAGGATCTTTTTTTACAAGCCATAAATATTCTCCTATTTGTCGCCAAACGCCCATGTTGCAAAATTAAAAAATTACTTCGCCACAAAATCATAAATCATTTTCGAAACATCCGCCATTGCTTTTATTGCTGCATTTTCATCCTTCAAATCTTTAGATAATATTACCAGCACATATTTTCTTCCATCGGGCAAAATAACAATTCCTGAATCATGTTGAACCCCTGTGATCCAACCCGTTTTGTGTGCTACAACAACATCTTTGGGAAGTTCTGCCGGAATGATTTGGTTGTGTTCCTGCTTCGATAAAATGTTGATCATTTCCTCTGAAGACTTTTTATCAACAGCCTTTCCTTCAGCTATTTTTTTATAGATTACCATCAGGTCATAAGCAGTTGTTGTATTATTGAGTCCCTGGTCATAAGCTTTATTGTCTTCAACACCTCGTAAAACTTTTATTTTTTTAGCGCCCATTTCGCGCATCGATTGGGTAACTTTTTTTGCATTAACTAATTCTATCAAAAGATTCGTTGCCAAATTGCTGCTGGCCATTATCATCTCATCCATCAATTGGTATAGTGTCCTTTTTTCCCCAATGTGACGGTAAATTTCCGCCTCGCTGTCGTCTGTAGAATCAAGTTGGTAAGGACTACCGTCCACAATACTTTTGAATTGATTTTTAATTAGAAAAGAATCGTTTAACGAAAATTTACCTTCTTTTGCCTGCTTGAAAAGTTCGATCATTACAGGCGTTTTCATCGTACTTGCCGCATGGAATTCCTCATGTGCGTTTATGAGTAACTCCTTGTGAGAAGAAAGATCCGTGAAGGCAACTGCGAAAGTGCCCTCTTGCGTAGATAATTTTTTTTCAATGTTTTTTTTCAAAATTTTCATAGAAGGTTGCTTTTGGCCCTGCACTGCAGTGGTTATGCTAAAAATACCTGGTAAAATTACGATGTGAAAAAAAAGCTTCATATTCGAAAATAACCAAACTTCGCCAGCGGATGTGTTATTGAAAATTTTAATAAAATGAACTCCTTTTATCCCCATTTTTTTCAGTTTATATAATAATCTTACAAAAATAGTTGTAACAAGCAAAAACAATCAAAAATGGCACGTTATATGGGGTTTATGCAGTTAACTTCTATTCATTTCTGATTCTTTAGCAACAAAATTGCCGTAATATCCAAAAAATCGATAATGGTAGGAGAAAAAGCTTTTTATTTATTTAATAAGTGATCTTATGAACCGTATTCTAATTGTTGACGACAACAATGATATCTTATGGGTTGTGGAAATTATACTTAAACGGTATGGATTTGAGGTAATGACAACATTAAAAGGAGAAGAAGTTTTAGCCAAAACAAAAGCATTTGCTCCGCAACTTATATTGCTTGATGTTTTTCTTTCCGGCGTTGATGGCATTGATGTTTGCAATACGCTGAAATCAAATCCAGCTACAAAAGATATTCCTGTCATCATGATATCTGCTCACACCAACTTCAAGGAAATTAAGAAGTTTTGCAAGGCGGATGATTTCATGGCAAAACCTTTCGATGCCAATGAATTGGTAAGAAAGATAAAATATTATATCGGCACACCGGTAAAAGATTAGGCTTTTTGGTAATGTAGTTTTCGTCCTCTCAAATATTTTTCGCGAATAATTTCGTAAGTCTGCTTGTCATTCACTTTGCTTTCGAGCCATGAGATAATATCAAGATAAGCAAATGCGCGGGTTTCAAATTTACTGGTCTCAAACTGCCGAATTGTGTTCAACAAATTTTCAAATTCCGGCTTTAATTTTTTAGCTGAGAGGTAGAACGATTTTCTCAAAAATTTGAATATTTCTTCCTCCACAAGGCTCAGGTTTTGCATTTTGGCCATAAACCTGTAAACCGTTTTAACCAGGTATTCCAATAATTGAAAATTCCCCAGTTCGTAGTGAGCGATCAAATGAAGTAACCTTGCATAGCATTGGAGATCATTGCGTAGGTTTACCTTCCAGTTGATAATTTTGTTGAGGTACTCTATAGCATTATCAAAATCTCCGGAACCAAAATAGAGCGACGCGATTTTGTAATAAAAGATCAATCGGCGGTGTTGATCGAGAAACAAATTGTATTCATCTAATTGCCTTTCAATTTCATTAACGATAGACAATCCTTCTTTAAAAGTTCCTTCCAAAAAGTGTTGGTTGATCTTTGCTGTATACAAATACACGAAAACCTGGATGCGGTTATTTTCATTCTTTTTTACAATTTCTGAATCGGCAAAATCTTCCAGGAGTGCGATGGTTTTTCTGAAGCCTTCATAGTTTCGTAAAGTAAAATGAGCATTCAGCAGATTGTGTAAGCCTTTAATGTAATTTCCTGTTTCTACCGGGATCATTGCCGGATTGTCCAGAAAAAGATTTACCCATCTTTGTGTATGGCGATAGTACATTAAATATTCCTGCCGGATAAAGGCATACCAACTATAGCTTTGGCTGAAATAGAGTTTTTCATAAAATCCTTCCGGATTTTTAATATCGTCGGTCAAATACAACTGGAAATAGTTTTCAATTTCCTCCTCATCTTCCTGGTTTCTTGCCAGGCCATTTTTTATGTACCAACTGTACAATTGCAAGGCAAGATTTGAAAGTTTGGATTCCTTAACCAATGTTGCATTAGAGAGGTTAACAGAATTTGTTAATTCATCCGCCCGGTCCTGCATGCTTCGGGTTATATGAAGGCTTTCGATCTTTTTTTCAAATGCAAGCACTTCAATGTAAAAGTTTACCTGGTTGTTGTTTTTGGCCGTTTCTTTTATTTTCTCCAGGATTTTCAGGCTTTGATGATAAAGTCCTTTGTTATAAAGAATGCGCGCGTAATCAAGCTGCTCATGCAATTGCATGTCAATATTGTCGCTGCTTTCCAGCAATCTAAGGCTCGCAAGGATTTGCCGGTATAAATGCGCTTTGATATTGGGAAGCTGCTGTCTTTTGATCGAAGAAGTTTTGGTGATCATCACATTTTCATCATAAACATTCATTTTGTCGATCGCATCGAAAAGCTGAACCACTTTAAGATCGTTGTTGGAAGAATTCCTTTGCACATACAACTTAAAGTTTCGCTTCTCTGATTTCTGCAAAGAGTGAATCAATTGAAATAAAGCATCGGTTGATCTGTTAGGCATTGTATTTACATTTATTACCTGTTATAAACGCAATTCTACAACCTGGAGATAACAGGCAAAAAATCAAAATTGAAATTAGCATATAATTCTATTTGTTTCGATAAGATAGTATAACTCTTAACCAAACTTTACATTCGGATTAAAGGCTGTTCCTACATCGTACATATTTTCATTTCCTTAAAATATTAAATAAATAATCACTTTGTAAACTCCGGTAAACAAATAAAAAGCAGAAATTTTTGTTTTTGTGTGTAATAAAATAGTTAAAAGGCCAAAACGCTATCCTGTTGGGCATCGTAAATAATTTAGCATGAAATCCTTTGCTGTAAAGCATTTCAGAATTTTGATGATCATTTCAGAAGTGTAAGTTCTACTTATATTAAGTTGGATATAAAGGTAGCAAACTTCTAATTTCGGATCAACGTAGATGTTTTAATTCCACTATTGCATCTTCCAAAAAAATAATACTATGGAAAAGATTATCATTTTCGACACAACGTTACGAGACGGCGAGCAGGTGCCCGGTTGTAAATTGAACACAAAGGAAAAGATTGAACTGGCACTCAGGCTCGAAGATCTTGGCGTGGATGTGTTGGAAGCTGGCTTCCCTATTTCGAGCCCGGGCGACTTTAATTCTGTTCAACAAATTTCGAAGAATATTAAGAATGCAACTGTTTGCGCTTTGTCACGGGCAGTTCAGAAGGATATTGAGGTAGCAGCCGAGGCGCTCAAGTTTGCAAAAAAACCAAGGATTCACACTGGAATTGGTACCTCAGATTTTCATATCAAAAGCAAATTCAATTCGAACAGGGAAGATATTTTAAAAAGAGCGGTTCAATGTGTGGAATGGGCAAGGAATTATACTGACGACATTGAATTTTATGCTGAAGACGCAGGAAGAACTGATAATGAATACCTGGCAAGAGTAATTGAAGCCGTGATAAAAGCGGGTGCCACAACCGTAAACATTCCTGACACAACAGGTTATTGTCTTCCTTCTCAATATGGTGAAAAAATTGCTTTTCTGAAAAACAACGTGAGCAATATTGACAAAGCAGTTATTTCGTGCCATTGTCATAACGATCTTGGTTTGGCTACGGCGAATTCAATTTCCGGCGCAGCAAGTGGTGCAAGACAAATAGAATGCACGATCAATGGCTTGGGCGAAAGAGCCGGCAACACTTCTCTGGAAGAAGTGGTGATGGTGATCAAGCAACATAAATCACTCGGCTTTTATACAGATATTGATTCAACAAAATTGTACCCGATGAGCCGGTTGGTTTCAGAAACGATGCGCATGCCTGTTCAGCCAAATAAAGCAATTGTAGGTAGCAATGCATTTTCTCATTCTTCAGGCATTCACCAGGACGGATTTTTGAAAGATACCCTTACATATGAAATTATTAATCCGGAAGAAGTTGGGGCAGACAGTTCGAAGATCGTACTAACGGCTAGGAGTGGACGCAGTGCACTTGCTTACCGTTTTCAGAAACTGGGTTTCCAGTTTTACAGGAACGATGTGGACATTTTGTATGATCGCTTTTTGCAGGTGGCAGATCACAAAAAAGTAGTGGAAGATGAAGATCTTTCAGAAATGGCGCTTTCCTATCAGAAAAGAACCATAAGTGTTCAATAAAGTTTCTCAAAAAAACAAATAATAACAGACATCAGAATGCTGAAACCGTCAATCATAGTTAAGGATCTTGTAGTGAAAACGCAGGAAGAAACTGTGCTTGATGGAATTTCATTTTCTCTTTTTCCAAACCAACATCTCGCTCTTGTTGGAAATGCCGGCAGTGGCAAAACTGCTCTGATAAAGGCTTTGGCAGGAAGGGTATACACGAAAGGAAAAGTGGAATTTAATTTTTCAATTGAAAAAACAGGGATACATTTAGTAGAACAGCGTTCGTTAATTAAGAATTTATCCGGGATTTCTGATTTTTATTACCAGCAGCGTTTTAATAGTTACGATGCAGATGATGCGCCAACTGTTTATGAAGAATTATTAAAGGCATCATCAAAAGGCAGTAAACAAACAAACAATAATGATTCTTATTTAGCTATCGATTTCACATTAGCTATCTTGGGAATTGAATATTTGAAAAATTCCCCATTGATTCAATTATCGAGTGGGGAACACAAAAGGTTTCAATTAGCGAAATCGCTGGTAAATCCGCCTGCTTTGTTGATGCTTGATACACCTTATACCGGTCTTGATGTTAAAGGTGTAAAAGAATTAAACAAATTGTTATCGGTTATCTCCATAAAAGGAACACAGATCATTTTAATTCCGGGCACTTTTGAAGTGCCTGACTTTATTACACATATTGGTTTTCTTGAAAATAAAAAATTCATCTTCTTTAATAAGGAAAATTTTAAAGCAGAAGATCATAAAACCGAAACCAACAATTTTTCTTTCAATACAGAATTGTTGCCTGTTTCAAAAACAAGCCCTCGCTTTGAAACAATTGTTGAAATAAAGAATGCGCATTTGAATTATGGCGCACATACCATTTTTAAAGGATTGAACTGGAAAGTTGCTGAAGGTGAAAAATGGTTATTAAAAGGTCGAAATGGATCGGGAAAATCTTCATTGCTGAGTTTGATCACGGGTGATCATCCACAGGCTTATTCAAACGAGATTTATTTGTTTGGAAAAAGAAGAGGAAGTGGCGAAAGCATTTGGGATATTAAGCAAAAAACGGGATTTATTTCTCCTGAATTGCATGCGTATTTCGACAAGAACGTGAGCTGTTTCCAGGCAATTGGATCAGGGTTTTTTGACACGATCGGGTTATTCAAAAAATTAAGTACTACACAGTACAACATCATACTTCAATGGTTGGATTTTTTACAACTTTCTCATGTGTCAACGAAGCCTTTACATTCAATTTCTGCCAGTCTCCAGCGAATGATCTTGCTTGCGAGGGCTTTGGTAAAAAATCCACCATTGTTAGTCTTAGATGAACCTTGCCAGGGACTTGATCAAAAGCAAAGCGAATTATTTATTTCTTTAATTGACAGCATTTGTTTTGGGAGTAACAAAACACTTATTTATGTAAGTCATGATGAAAGATATGTTCCCGATTGCATTGATAAAATCTTTGAATTGGAAAAAGATGGTGTGAAAAATTATTCAATTATGGAACGTGAATTGGTTGAAATAGCTTAAAAAAATAACAGAAAAATATAAATCCGCACAGCGAAGAAAATCATGAATAAAAATATAACGGTTATTTCAGGAGATGGCATCGGGCCGGAAGTGACCCATGAAACACTAAAAGTATTAAATGCAATAGCTGCAAAGTTTCATCACAATTTCAAATTTACCTATTGCCTGATGGGGGGAATTGCCATTGAGAAAACAGGCGATCCGTTGCCGCAGGAAACAATAGACAGTTGCTTAAAAAGCGATGCTGTTTTGCTGGGAGCAATTGGCCTTCCAAAATATGACAACGATCCAACTTTGAAAGTGAGGCCGGAACAAGGATTATTACGTTTGAGAAAAGGATTGCAATTGTTTGCGAACATCAGGCCGGTTACTACTTATAAGGCACTTCATCATCTTTCACCTTTGAAGGAAAAATATTTAGCGGGTGTTGATTTTGTTATTTATCGTGAACTGACAGGCGGCATTTATTTTGGTAAAAAAGAACTGAATGAAGAAGGAACGGAAGCATCAGACCTTTGTATTTATAACAATGATGAGATAGCAAGGATCGCGCATCTTGCATTCGCGGCAGCACAAAAGAGAAGGAAAAAATTGACACTTGTTGATAAAGCAAATGTTTTGGAAACATCAAGATTGTGGAGAAAAAATGTACAGCAGATTTCTGAAAAATATCCGGATGTGAAAGTGAATTACATGTTTGTTGATAATGCATCGATGCAGATGATCGTAAATCCGAGGCAGTTTGATGTGATCCTTACTGAAAACATGTTTGGTGATATTTTGAGTGATGAAGCAAGTGTGATCAGCGGCTCTCTTGGCTTGCTTCCATCGAGTTCTATTGGTGAAGTAAATGCATTGTTCGAACCTATCCATGGTTCTTTTCCCCAGGCTGCAGGAAAAGACATTGCCAACCCTGTTGGTTCCATTTTATCAGGCGCATTGATGATGGATCATTTTGGATTACACGAAGAAGCGAAAATGATAAGAGACGCAATAGACTGGACTTTAAGCCATGGGTTTGTAACAAAAGATATTGATCCGCTCAATTCTTATTTTACTTCAACAATAGGGGAGTTGGTGAGTAATTATATTTCGAACGACATTCCTCAAAACTCGAACATCAGCAACATGGCGCTGGGTCAAACAACCATCATTTGAGGTAAGTAATTCGATAAATATCGGATTGGTGAATACAAATTGAATTCATCAATCAAAAAAAGTTCTTTGTTTTTTTAAAAGGGTAGTTTAAGTTTGTCATTCAATCTCCACAATGTTGAAAGGCAAATTTAATGACATCAAAAGATTTTCAGTGGTCATCGTCGCTGTCTTTGTCATTATTATACCTGTCATTGGAGGGGGATAAGTTTTCTTAAATAATTAAAACAATTAGCCCTGCCTCCAAAAGAAGCGGGGTTTTTCATTTAAACCCTTTCAAACAAAAATTATGTATTACAACGAAAACACTTTTATTTATCTAAACGGCAAAATCGTAAAAGCGGTTGAAGCAAAGATCGACCTGTACAGCGAAACACTTCATTATGGTTATGGTGTGTTCGAAGGAATACGTTCATATAAAACCAAAGCTGGCCAAACGAAAATTTTTAAAGAAGCAGAACATTTTGACCGGCTTGAAAATTCTGCAAAAGCGCTAAATCTTCCTTATAAATGGGACCGTGAAGAGTTGATTGCAGCAAGCTATGAAGTTTTAAAACTGAATGATTTGCAGGATGCCTACATCAGGCCACTTGTATATGCTCCGGCTAATATGAGTTTCAGTCGGAACACTGAATCATTTATTGTGATCGAAGCGTGGAAGATGGAACCGTTTCTTGGTGAGAAATTATTAAATGTAATGACTTCTTCTTTTGAAAGGCCAAATCCAAAAGCATTTAAAATTGAAGCAAAAGCAACAGGGCATTATGTAAATTCTATTCTTGCCAGCCAGGAAGCGAAAGCAAAAGGTTTTGATGAAGCGCTTTTAAAAGACATCGAAGGATATGTGGCAGAAGCGCCCGGCGCCAATATTTTCATGGAAAAAGATGGAAAACTTTTTACACCGCAATTAGGAAATATTCTTCCAGGCATCACAAGAGCAACCGTTTTTGAAATTTGCGAAGAATTGAATATCCCGGTTGAAGAAAAGAAAATAACGCTTGCCGAATTGCAGGAAGCAGACAGTGCATTCTTTTGTGGAACGGCGGCTGAAGTTATCGGTATTCAATCTCTTGATAAAATTCCTTTTAAAAAGAATTGGAACGAAACCATCGGAAGTGTAATTCAAAAAGAATACAAAGATATTGTTACCGGAAAAACAAGAAAAGAAAAATTGGAAACGATAAATTGATCAATAGTAAACAAACAAATATTTAATTTTTTAAATCCAGAGATGAGCGAAATAATTGAAAAAACGGAACTGAACAAATACAGCAAAACCCTTACACAAGATGAGAATTTGCCGGGGGCACAAGCAATGTATTATGCGATAGGTTTTAATGAAAAAGATTTTAAAAAAGCACAGGTTGGAATAGTCAGCATGGGTTGGGACGGAAATCCTTGCAACATGCATTTGAACGATCTTGCAACTTCTGTAAAGAAAAGTGTAAATGATGTAGAAGGCTTGCTGGGATTGCGGTTTTACACGATTGGCGTGAGCGATGGCATCAGCATGGGAACTGATGGAATGCGTTTCAGTTTGGTGAGCCGGGATATAATAGCTGACAGCATCGAAACCAATGCCAGTTCACAATATTATGATGCGATCATTGCTATTCCTGGGTGCGATAAAAATATGCCGGGTTCTATAATGGCAATGGGCAGGCTGAACCGCCCCGGAATTATGATCTACGGAGGAACAATTGCACCAGGACATTATAAAGGAGAAGATTTGAATATTGTTTCGGCCTTTGAAGCGCTGGGACAGAAGATAGCAGGTAATTTGGATGAAGGAGATTTTAAAGGAATTATTCGTCATGCATGCCCGGGAGCAGGTGCGTGCGGCGGAATGTACACGGCCAACACAATGGCAAGTGCAATCGAAGCAATGGGAATGAGTCTTCCTTATTCTTCAAGCAATCCAGCACTCAGTAAAGACAAAGCGAAGGAATGTGAAGCGATCGGCAAGGCGATAAAGAATATAATGGAAAAAGATATTAAGCCACGCGATATAATGACACGCAAAGCTTTTGAAAATGCAATAACGGTTGTTATGGCCTTGGGTGGAAGTACAAATGCAGTGTTGCATTTGATAGCAATGGCCAAAAGCGTAAATATTGAATTGAAACAAGATGATTTTCAAGAGATCAGTAACAAGGTGCCGATGCTTGCTGATTTTAAACCAAGTGGAAAATACCTGATGCAGGATTTGCACGAACAAGGTGGAGTTCCTGCAGTGATGAAATATTTATTAAGCAAAAGATTGCTTCACGGAGATTGCCTGACTGTAACGGGGAAAACAGTTGCAGAAAATGTTGCAGATGCAAAAGATCTGGACTTTGAAAAACAAGATATTATTCGCCCGATTGAAAACCCGATAAAAGCGACAGGACACCTTCAAATATTATATGGAAATCTTGCCGAAGGCGGAAGCGTCGCAAAAATAACCGGCAAGGAAGGAAACCGTTTTGAAGGCACCGCTCGTGTTTTTGATGGTGAACAACATTTTATTAAAGGAATTGAAAGTGGTCGTGTTCATCCGGGGGATGTCGTCGTCATCCGGAATATTGGTCCGAAAGGCGCACCAGGAATGCCGGAGATGCTCAAACCGACAGGAGCAATTATCGGCGCTGGTTTGGGAAAATCGGTTGCCCTGATCACTGATGGAAGGTTCAGTGGCGGCACGCATGGTTTCGTCGTCGGACACATAACGCCGGAAGCTTTTGAAGGGGGTTTAATTGGTTTGGTAAAAGATGATGACCTTATCGAAATCGACGCGATAAAAAATACAATCACTCTGAAAGTTAGCGATGATGAAATTGCCAAAAGAAAAGAGGGATGGCAACAACCGGCCCTGAAAGCGACTTCCGGCGTTTTGTACAAATATGCAGCTTGCGTGAGCAGCGCCGCTGAAGGATGTGTTACAGACGAAAATTTAAAAATCAAACATTAAAAAATATTACTTATGGATACGGCTGAAATGATAAAACAGAAAAAAAATACGCAACCGGCAATTAAAAATCTAACAGGTGCCCAAGCTGTATTGGAAATATTGGTTGCCGAAAAAGTGGATACAGTATTTGGGTATCCTGGAGGTGCAATTATGCCCATTTATGATGCCTTATATGATTTTAAAGATAAACTTACTCATATTCTGGTAAGGCACGAACAAGGTTCAATTCATGCTGCACAAGGGTATGCGCGCACTTCGGGGAAGGCTGGTGTTGTATTTGCTACGAGCGGTCCGGGCGCTACAAATTTGGTAACCGGTTTGGCAGATGCAATGATCGACAGCACTCCACTTGTTTGTATTACCGGGCAGGTTTTTGCACACCTCCTTGGCACAGATGCGTTCCAGGAAACGGACGTTGTAAATATTACCACTCCTATAACGAAATGGAATTACCAGGTGACTGATGCTAATGAAATTCCTTCAGTTCTTGCCAAGGCATTTTACATTGCGGAGAGTGGAAGGCCAGGACCGGTGTTAATCGACATTACTAAGAATGCACAAATTCAAAAATTCGATTTTGAAAAATATAATTCGTGCAATCATGTGCGCAGTTACAGACCCAAACCAATAGTTCGTGAAGAATATATTGACGAAGCAGCAAAGCTAATCAACGAAGCACAAAAACCATTTGTGATATTTGGACAAGGTGTGATCCTCGGAGGCGCGGAACAAGAATTCCAAAAATTTATTGAAAAAGGAGGATTGCCAGCAGCCTGGACAATATTGGGTTTGAGTGCTCTTCCAACTGATCATCCATTGAATGTGGGCATGTTGGGTATGCATGGAAATTATGGCCCAAATGTATTGACAAACGAGTGCGATGTTTTGATTGCCGTTGGGATGCGCTTTGACGATCGCGTTACCGGCCGTCTTGATAAATATGCGAAACAGGCAAAAATTATTCATCTTGATATCGATCCATCCGAGATTGATAAGAACGTAAAAACCACTGTTGCTGTTTGGGGCGATTGCAAAGAAACTTTGCCTTTGCTTACAAAGAAGATCGAAAAAAAATCTCATGAAAAATGGTTGCAAAAGTTTGAGGAATATAAAAACAAAGAAGCTGAAGTATGTTTCAAAAAAGATTTGACTCCTTCTTCGGAAATTCTTTCAATGGGCGAAGTGGTCAATGTGCTGAATGAATTGACTGATGGAAAAGCGGTGATCGTTTCTGATGTTGGTCAACACCAGATGGTTGCCTGCCGTTATGCCAACTTTAAACAGTCACGTAGCAATGTAACTTCCGGTGGATTGGGAACAATGGGATTTGGTTTGCCTGCTGCAATCGGTGCAAAATTCGGAGCGCCTGAAAGAACGGTAGTTGCGGTTATCGGGGATGGCGGTTTTCAAATGACATTGCAGGAATTGGGAACCATTATGCAAAATAATGTGGATGTAAAAATTGTGATCCTCAACAATGAATTTCTTGGAATGGTTCGCCAATGGCAAGAATTGTTCAATGATAGAAGGTATTCTTTTACTGACATTCAAAGCCCGGATTTTGTAGCCTTGGCAAACGCCTACAACATTCCCGCACAAAGAGTTTCTGAAAGAGAAAATCTTAAAGATGGATTGAAGAAAATGCTCGAAAATGATGGCTCTTATCTGTTGGAAGTAATTGTTGGTAAAGAACACAATGTCTTTCCTATGGTGCCGCAGGGTTGCAGCGTTTCTGAAATCCGCTTGTCTTAATCTGAACTCAAAAAACAAAAATCATGAACACAACCGAAATAAAAAATTCAAATAATTCTTCTTTTACTCCTACAGGGAAACAGGAATACACGATAACGGTTTATACCGAAAACCAAATTGGAATTCTCAACAGGATCTCGATCATTTTCTCGCGCAGAAAAATTAATATTCACAACCTGAACACTTCGCCATCCGAAGTGCAGGGAATTCATCGCTTTAATATTGTAATTGAAGAAACAGAAGAGATCGTAAAGAAATTGGTACGCCAGATTGAAAAACAAGTTGATGTTTTAAAAGCTTATTACAATACCAATGATGAGATCATCTGGCAGGAAATGGCTTTGTATAAAGTACCAACAGATTTGATCATGGAAAAAGCTAAAGTGGAGAGGTTGCTTCACCAGTTTGGCGCCCGTGTAGTGGCTATTCGCAAGGATTACACGGTTTTTGAAACTACCGGTCATCGTGAAGAGACAGATAAATTAATTGAAGCGCTTGAACCTTACGGCTTAATCGAATTCGTAAGAAGTGCGCGTGTGGCGATCATCAAAGAAAGCAAAGGCTTCCATGCAAAAGTGAAAGAATTTGAACAAAGAGAGCCGGGAAGCGAAGTGATCGAAAATGAGTATTTGGATAAGCAAAGCGAAGTGTTTACGATGTAATATTTTGCAGAAATAAAATTTAAAACAATTACTTAATTCAAAATAGATTTCATCAACTAAAAAACAAAAACAAAAAATAAAAAAATGGCGACATTAAATTTTGCAGGAACAGAAGAAAAAGTAGTTACAAGGGAAGAGTTTCCTTTATCGAAAGCACAGGAAATTTTGAAAGATGAAGTGGTGGCTGTAATCGGCTATGGCGTGCAAGGCCCCGGTCAAGCTTTGAACCAGCGCGACAATGGAATTAATGTAATTGTTGGTCAAAGAAAAAATTCTAAAAGCTGGGATAAAGCAATCCAGGACGGATTTGTAGAAGGAAAGACTTTGTTTGAAATCGAGGAAGCTTTGCAAAGAGGTACCATCATTTGCTATTTACTGAGTGATGCAGCACAAATTGCCATGTGGCCAACAGTAAAAAAATATTTAACTCCGGGAAAGGCGCTTTATTTCTCTCATGGTTTTGGCATTACTTACAATGATCAAACCGGCATCGTTCCTCCAAAAGATGTGGACGTATTTTTGGTGGCGCCTAAAGGTTCCGGAACTTCTTTGAGAAGAATGTTTTTGCAAGGACGTGGCCTCAACAGCAGCTATGCAATTTTCCAGGATGCCACAGGCAAAGCGTTCGACCGCGTGATTGCGCTCGGAATTGCCATCGGTTCAGGGTATCTTTTTGAAACTGATTTCAAGAGAGAAGTTTATAGTGATCTTACCGGAGAACGCGGTACTTTGATGGGCGCCATCCAGGGAATTTTTGCTGCCCAATTTGAAGTGCTTCGTAAACATGGACATTCCCCTTCTGAAGCATTTAATGAAACTGTTGAAGAACTGACTCAGTCTTTAATGCCTTTGGTTGCAGAAAATGGAATGGATTGGATGTATGCCAATTGTTCTACAACTGCACAACGTGGCGCTTTGGATTGGTGGAAAAAATTCCGTGATGCAACGCTTCCTGTTTTTAATGATCTATATGAAAGTGTTGCTGCCGGAAAAGAAGCTCAAAAATCTATCAGTTCCAATTCCCAACCTGATTACCGTGAAAAGTTGAATGAAGAATTAAAAGAACTTCGTGAAAGTGAAATGTGGCAGGCTGGTAAAACAGTTAGAAGCCTTCGCCCGGAAAACCAGGAGCCGGCATAAAAATCATTTAAAGGTTGCTGATCGTTATGGTTGGCAACCTGATTAACTAATTGGTTATATTAATAATTATTTTTCAATTATGAGCAATAGTGTTCATGCAAGCAGTGGATATAGCTATCACCCCGTCTTTGATGGATTGGGTGTTGCCGATGCATCTGCCAGGTTGAAAAATATTGTGATCAGAACACCACTTGAGCTGAACAGGAATTTATCTGCAAAATATAATTGCAATGTTTTTTTGAAGCGGGAAGACCTGCAGGTGGTTCGCTCATATAAATTGAGGGGTGCTTACAATATGTTGAGTACATTACCTCAGGAACAATTAAATCAGGGTGTAGTTTGTGCCAGTGCAGGAAATCATGCTCAGGGGTTTGCTTACTCATGCAAAAAATTGAATTGCAAAGGCGTTGTTTTTATGCCGGTCATCACACCCAAACAAAAAGTGAAACAAACACAAATGTTTGGTGAAGATGCCATCGAAATAAAACTTGTGGGTGATTCTTATGAAGAGTGTGCTGAGGCGGCAATCGAATATTGCAGGGAAAACAATAAAACCTTTATCCCTCCTTTTGAAAATTACAAGATCATTGAAGGGCAGGCGACAGTTGGTTTAGAAATACTCGAAGATCTTACTCACATTGATTATTTATTTGTTCCTGTTGGGGGAGGAGGGTTAGCCTCTGGTGTTGGTTCTTATTTCAAAACATTTTCTCCTTCTACAAAAATTATTGGTGTGGAACCTGCCGGAGCACCTTCTATGTCTGAAGCTTTTAAGGTGGGCCATCCTGTTACTTTAAATGATATTGAACATTTTGTGGATGGCGCTTCGGTCAATCGGGCAGGTGATATTACCTTTTCAATCTGCAAAGAAGTTTTGAATGAAATGCATCTTGTTCCCGAAGGAAAAGTTTGTAGTACAATCCTGCAGTTGTACAATGAAGATGCGATCGTGGTTGAGCCTGCTGGCGCTTTGTCTATTTCGGCGCTAAATGATTATAAGGAACAGATCAAAGGAAAAAATGTGGTTTGTATTGTAAGTGGCGGAAATAATGATATTGACAGGATGCAGGAAATAAGAGAAAGATCATTGCAATACGAAGGGTTGAAACATTATTTTCTCATTCGGTTTGCGCAGAGACCGGGAGCACTGAAAGAATTTGTCAATGAAGTTCTTGGACCAACAGACGATATTACAAGGTTTGAGTACATTCAGAAAAATAATAAGGAAGCAGGGCCAGCGCTTGTTGGTATTGAATTACGCGACAAAAAAGATTATGAATCGTTGATAAAAAAACTGAATCAAAACAAAATAAATTATACCGAGTTAAAGAAAGACGACAACGCTTTTGGGTATTTGGTTTAGATCTAAAAATTGAAGTTGAACACTTATAAAATTCCATTAAATCAAAATAATTAAAATGAACAAATCTTCTAATACACTCTTCGATAAAGTTTGGGACGCTCACGTCGTTCGCAAAATTGAAGACGGGCCGGATGTTTTATTTATCGACAGGCATTTCATCCATGAAGTAACCAGTCCTGTGGCTTTCCGTGGATTGGAAAGCAGGGGTTTGAAAGTAATGTTTCCAGAAAAAACATTTGCCACAGCTGATCACAATACACCAACGATTAACCAGCATTTGCCCGTGAAAGATCCACTTTCAGCTAATCAATTAAAAGCTTTGGAAACGAATTCAGCAAAGTATGGTATATCACATTGGGGATTAAATAATCCCAAAAATGGAATTGTGCATGTAGTGGGTCCTGAAAACGGAATTACACTTCCGGGTATGACGATCGTTTGCGGCGATTCACATACTTCTACACACGGCGCATTTGGTTGTATCGCTTTTGGAATAGGTACTTCCGAGGTTGAAATGGTTCTTGCTTCGCAATGTATTATGCAGCCTAAGCCAAAAAAAATGCGCATTAACGTAAATGGCAAATTGGGTAAAGGAGTAACAGCAAAAGATGTTGCACTCTATATGATCTCACAATTAACAGCAGCAGGCGCTACAGGATATTTTGTTGAATATGCAGGCGAGGTTTTTGAAAATCTGAGCATGGAAGGAAGAATGACCGTTTGCAACATGAGTATAGAAATGGGAGCGCGGGGAGGAATGGTAGCGCCAGATGAAACGACATTTGCCTACATCAAAGGAAAAGATAAAGCACCAAAAGGAGAAGAATGGGATAAATTACTTTCTTATTGGAAAACTTTAAAAACTGATCTTGACGCTACTTTTGATAAAGAATACACTTTTGATGCAGCAGAAATTGAGCCTATGATCACGTTTGGAACCAATCCCGGAATGGGCATGGGAATCAGCAATCATATTCCTGTTTCTAAAGAGAAAGCCAGTGCAAAAGCCAGCTACGAAAAATCTCTAAATTATATGGGCTTTCACGAAAATGAGCCGATGCTTGGAAAGAAGGTAGATTACGTTTTTATCGGAAGTTGTACCAACGGAAGAATTGAAGATTTTCGCGCCTTTGCATCAATTGTAAAAGGAAGAAAAAAAGCGGATCATGTTACTGCATGGATCGTTCCCGGCTCGCATGTAGTGGAGCAACAAATAAAGGACGAAGGTATTTTGGATATTTTGACGGAAGCAGGATTTCAATTGCGGCAGCCGGGATGTTCTGCCTGTCTCGCAATGAATGATGATAAAATTCCTGCGGGCAAATATGCAGTGAGTACAAGCAACAGGAATTTCGAAGGAAGACAAGGTCCGGGCGCAAGAACGATGTTAGCAAGTCCACTGGTTGCAGCTGCCGCTGCAGTTACCGGTGTTGTTACAGATCCTAGAGAATTGCTTTAGTCAGAAGGCGAAAGGTAGAAGCCTGAAAGCTAAAAGCTGAAAGCAGATTCGGTTCAACTAATTACATATTACTCATCACTTAAAACTTATTACTTAAAATGGCTTACGATAAATTTACAGTTCTTACCAGCACCGCAGTTCCTTTACCTATTGAAAATGTAGATACAGACCAGATCATTCCTGCGCGATTTTTAAAAGCTACTGAGCGCAAAGGTTTTGGCGATAATCTTTTTCGTGATTGGAGATACGATTCTGATGATACACCTAAAAAAGATTTTGTGCTTAACAACCCAGTTTATTCAGGAAAGATACTTGTAGGTGGAAAAAATTTTGGAAGCGGAAGTAGCCGTGAACATGCTGCATGGGCTATTTATGATTATGGTTTCCGTGCAGTGGTTTCAAGTTTTTTTGCGGATATTTTCAAGAACAATTCCATCAACGTAGGAATTCTTCCTGTGCAGGTAAGCGAAGGATTTTTGGATAAAATTTTTAATGCTATTGAGAAGGATCCAAAAGCAGAATTCGAAATAAATCTTCCTGATCAAACTATTACCATTCTTTCAAACGGTGAACAAGAATCGTTCGATATTAATGGCTACAAAAAACACAATCTTATAAATGGATTTGACGATATTGATTACTTGCAGGCAATGAAGAATGATATCGAATTGTATGCAGAAAAGAGTATCTATTAATTGAGACCATAATATCCAAACATGCTGAAAAAACAGAGATACATTGAAATAATGGATACGACTCTTCGTGATGGTGAACAAACCAGCGGGGTTTCTTTTTCTGCTCTGGAAAAATTAACCATTGCGAAGCTATTATTAACTGAATTAAAAGTTGACCGAATTGAAATAGCATCAGCCCGTGTCTCAGAAGGGGAATTTGATGCGGTCAAAAGAATTACAAAATGGGCAAAGGCAAACGGATTGCTTGATAAAGTTGAAGTATTGACTTTTGTTGATGGAACTGTTTCGATTGAATGGATGATGAAAGCGGGCGCAAAAGTTATGAACCTACTTACCAAAGGTTCTCTCAATCATTTAACCCACCAATTGAAGAAAAAACCGGAACAGCATTTTGCGGAGATCGCAGAAGTGATCAGTCTCGGAAGAAAAAAAGGGATCTATTGCAATGTTTATCTTGAAGATTGGAGTAACGGTATGCGCGATTCAAAAGAATACGTTTTGCAGTATCTCGATTTTCTTTCTACTCAGCCGGTAAAAAGAATTATGCTTCCTGATACGTTGGGCGTTTTAACTCCTTCTGAAACTTTTGATTTTGTTTCTGAAATTGTAAATCGCTATCCGGGAAAACATTTCGATTTCCATGCGCATAATGATTATGACCTCGCAACAGGAAATGTTTTTGAGGCCTTGAAAGCCGGTGCTTCAGGTATTCACCTGACAATAAATGGAATGGGCGAACGTGCAGGAAATGCGCCATTGGCAAGTGCCATAGCTGTCATCAACGACTTTATGCCGGAATTAAAAACTTCGGTTTCTGAAAAATCTTTGTACCGGGTTAGTAAATTGGTGGAAACATTTTCAGGATTTCGTATTCCTGTGAATAAACCAATCGTAGGCGAAAATGTATTCACACAAACGGCCGGCATACATGCTGATGGTGATAAAAAGAATAACCTTTATTTCAGTGATCTTATGCCTGAGCGGTTTGGCCGCCAGCGCAAATATGCGCTTGGAAAAACAAGTGGTAAAGCGAACATCGAAAACAATCTTTCGCAGTTGGGTATTCACCTTTCAGAGCAGGATCTAAAAAAGGTGACGCAAAGAATTATTGATCTTGGAGACCGCAAAGAAATAGTTACCCAGGCTGATCTTCCTTATATTATTTCCGATGTACTTAACTCAGTTACAATTGAGCAAAAAGTGCAGATTGAAAATTATGTGCTGACTCATTCAAAAGGTTTGAATCCTTCTGTAACCTTAAGAATTTGTATTGAAGGAGAATCTTTTGAAGAACATGCGCAGGGAGACGGACAATATGATGCATTTATGAACGCTCTAAAGAAAATTTACAAACAAAAAAAACTGGCGCTTCCTATATTAACGGATTATGCAGTAACGATTCCGCCTGGTGGAAAGAGCGATGCATTTTGCGAAACAATTATTACCTGGAGGCACAATGGAAAAGAATTTAAAACACGCGGTCTTGATAGCGATCAAACGGTCGCCGCGATAAAGGCCACATGGAAAATGTTGAATAGTATTTGAATCAATTGGCAATTGGCAATTTGCAAAAGGCAAAAAGCGCAAAGCGAAAGGCAGTAAGCATAAGACGAAAGGCAAAAAGTAAATAGCTTAAAAATAAGAATTAAAAAGAATGAATAAACACATTTTAATTGTTCCCGGAGATGGGATTGGCCAGGAAGTAACAGTAGTTGGTAAAAAAATTTTGGATAAGATCGCAGGAAAGTTTGGTCACAAATTCACTTATGATGAAGCGCTCGTAGGGCATGCAGCAATTGAGGCAACCGGGAATCCTTTGCCGGATGAATCTTTAGATAAAATGCGTAATTCAGATGCCGTTTTGTTTGGAGCGGTGGGACATCCAAAATACGATAACGATCCATCTGCCAAAGTGAGACCGGAACAAGGCTTGTTAAAGATGAGAAAGGAGTTGGGGTTGTATGCAAACATTCGCCCTATAAAATTATTTGATGAATTGCTTTCTGCTTCCAGTATTAAGCCTGAAATTTTAAAAGGTGCAGATATTTTATTTTTTCGCGAATTGACCGGCGACATTTATTTTGGTGAAAAGGGAAGAAAAAACAACGGCGATACTGCATTTGATGTTGCCGAGTATAGTCGTTATGAAGTGGAGCGTATTGCCCGCAAAGCATTTGAGGCGGCACGAACAAGAAGAAAGAAATTATGTTCGGTAGATAAAGCAAACGTTATTGAAACTTCGCGTCTTTGGCGTGAAGTAGTACAAAAAATAGCAAAAGAGTATCCCGATGTGGAAGTAGAACATCAATTTGTTGATGCGACAGCAATGCTGTTAATAAAGGATCCGAAAAGATTTGATGTAGTTGTAACTGCCAACCTTTTTGGCGACATACTAACTGATGAAGCTTCGCAAATTGCGGGATCAATGGGCATGCTTGCAAGTGCATCTGTTGGTGATGGAACCGGAGTTTATGAGCCAATCCATGGATCAGCGCATGATATTACCGGTAAAGGGATTGCGAATCCCTTGGCATCTATATTATCGGCTGCATTATTATTGGATATTTCATTTAAAATGAAAACCGAATCAGAAGCGATAATTGCTGCTGTTGATAAGGTTTTGAAAGCAGGATGGCGCACCCGCGATATTGCCAATGAGCAAACGGCTGCCGATAAAATATTAGGAACAGAAGATATGGGCAATGCAGTTTTAAAGCAGTTGTAAAAACTTAAACAAAGAGACTGTAAAATAAACTGTGTCAAAGTTCAAACGATTTAAGAACTTTAAAAAACACAGTTTACAAAATGCAAAAGAAAAAAGAAGCCTTCGATTACGAAGCACTTAAAAAGAAGACCTTGGAGCAACTTCGCTCGGGCAA
>DASTXM010000046.1:0-3119 GCA_035765495.1 Hanamia sp. | reverse complement strand
TTTCTTTTTTGGCCACGCTTTCAGGAAAAATGTGAAGGTTGAGCACTTTGTCCCAAACGAGATTGTATTTCTGGCTCCAGGTGTTTTTATCATTAAAAGTAAGTGCATAATGATCGCCGGCGTCAGCCAGCTTCATCCATTTTTTCGCCATATTTTTTGACATGGAAGCATATTTTTCTGCAACATCATTTTTGCCCAGCATTTTGGCAACCATTCCATAAGAACCGATCGCTACAATGGCTTTCACAGAAAGATTGGCGTTCCTTGCCAAATGACCTGCAAAATCATCGGTACACAATTGATTGGCCGGGTCTAATCCTTCTTTGGATAAATAATCTACCCACGCACTTAGTTCTTTCCAATGCTTTTGGGCATATTTCGCGTTGCCTTCCGCTTTGGCAATGGCCGAAGCAAGAATGACCATGTTTCCTGCTTCTTCTACCGGCATGTCTTCTCCGTAAGTTTGTCCGTTGGCCAACGGATAGGTGCCCAGATCATGCGCCGGGAAAGGCTTCTGCCATTTTCCACTTTCAGAATAATAAAAAATTCCGTTTAGCATTCCTTCCAGCAAACGGGGATTGTACAACAAATAAAGCGGCGAAGACGGGTAAGTAACGTCCACGGTGTTAATGGAGCCATTGCTGAAATTTTCTTTGGACAAAAATAAAATTTCTCCTTTCGGACTTTGCACCAATGCATGTGCGGCAATGCTTTGGCGGTAAGCCAGCTCACAAAGCTTTGCATATTCCTGGCCACCGGAAATGGTTGCTTTTGTATCCAGTTCTTTATCAAAAGCATCGCATTTCTTTACGACTGAATTATAATTGCTGTAAGCCAGTTCCAGTTGCTGCTGAATGGTACTGTTTCCATTGCGGTTCCACCACGGTTTCAGGTTGGTATGAAAAAACTGGACGGCTTCAATTTCATCATACGCCAGTTCGATACAATTTTCTTTCACTGAATTGGAAACAGTTCCGAAGTTGATGATGGTGTTCAGCATCAGGCTTTTGCCAACAAGTTGTTTTTCTTGATTCCTTTTTTCTCCCAGAAAAGAAGCGATTCCTTCCTGGTCATTTGCAGAAATATATTGTTTGGTGTTTGCATTGTCTTTTGCACCTACATAAAAATATCCCCAATCAATTCTGAGATCATCACCTTTCTTTTTTAGAATCGGCTGGCTGGTGGTTCCCACTTTTAAGAGTTGCAGATCTTTTGTTTTCAAAGAATTTGCCTGCACTTCCTGGCTGGGAATATTGACCGCAACATCAGAAGAAGCGCCAAAATAAATCTGCACCTGGTGTGATTTATTATCAGAAGATCTGACTTCATAAGTGATGTAAGAAACAGGCCGGGAGAGGATTTCAAGATCTTTTAAAAGCAAAGGCGAAATAAATTTTACTTTCAGATTTACGGGACCACAGGCAAAATCATAAACAGTTTGTGTGGCACGTACTTCCACATTTTGCTGAACAGCTTTTTCGATTTTTTCTTCGTTTACCGGTGGAAGCTTTTCAACAATTCCTGCATCGAGAAAAGCAGCGCCGCCGGTGTTTACACAATGCATGGCCAATACATTTTTTCCCTCTTTCAGATTGCTTTTGATGGCATCATTCAGATCCACCAACCTATATTTTCCGTTCGCGCCTTTTTCAGAAAAGATATTTTTTCCGTTCAAAAAAACATCCACATCATCATCATGATCAATTTTCAAAAACAGGTCATTGTTGTTGTTATCATTTGCCTGAAACTCACGGCGCACCCAGATGTTATCTGAATTCCATTGAGTATTTACGCCTGAACGATCTTTTCCAAAAGGAGCCGCGGCGGTTTTCCAGTTGTTGTCATTAAAATCAGGTAGCATCCAGTCGTCAGCCGGCTTTTCTTCCGTATATTTTCCAGAATAACTGGTTTCATCAGCAGTGGGCAAAATGGTTTTGTATTTGGTTTGCGGGCTTCCCAGAAAACGATAATAATTGCCATCGACTTTGATGATTCCGATCAAAGACTGATCCGCTCCTGTCCAGTGTTTGGTGGTAGAAGCATTCAATTCGTCGCTCGTTGACCAAATGCTGAAATAGGTGTTGTGCGTTATCAGGGGATAAGCCGGTGCAACCTGTTTTTGAGAAAATCCAATAGAAATAATGAAGAAAGAGCATAGCAATACAAGCGAAAATCGGATCGTTTTCATCAGTGATTATTTTTTTACAGAAAATACATAAGTTGATTTGGAATGGTATTTTTCACCAGGTTTTAAAACCGTTGTCGGAAAGGAAGGTTCGTTGGGAGAATCCGGAAAATGCTGCGTTTCCATTGCAAAGGCAGTGCGGTATTCATCTTTGGAACCATTATTAAACGTATTTTTTCCAAACATAAAATTGCCGCTGTAAAATTGTAAACCAGGCTGGTCTGTATAAACGGTCATTTCAATTCCTGATTTATCACCAATTACTTTGGCGGCAAGATGCGGATCTTTTTGAGCACTGTCAAGAACAAAATTGATATCATAGCCTTTTCCGTTTTTCAACTGCTGGTTGTCTTCATTGATCCTGGAACCAATGGTGTGAAATTCCCTGAAATCAAATGGCGTGTTGGCAACCGGTTCAATTTTTCCTGTTGGAATGAGCGTAGAATCTATTGGAGTATAATTATCGGCAAAGATTTGTACTTCATGATTTAAAATCGTTCCTGAACCTTCGCCATTGAGATTAAAAAAAGCGTGATTGGTGAGGTTTACCACCGTATTTTTATCGGTTGTTGCCTCATATTCCATTTCCACAGCATTGTTGTTGGTTAATGTGTAAGTGACTTTCACCTTCAGATTTCCGGGATAACCTTCTTCCATGTCGGGAGAAGTTCTGGTAAAAACGACGGTATTACTATCCGGCTGAACTGCATCAAAAACCTGGTATTGAAAACCCTTTTTTCCGCCGTGTAACGTATTGGGCGGATTGTTGATGAACAAAGAATATTGTTTTCCATCCAGGGAAAATTTTCCTTTGGCAATGCGGTTGCCATATCTTCCGATGGTAGCGCCAAAGTAAGGCTCGGTGGACTTTTCATAATCTTCGATACTTTTAAAACCACAAACCACATTTACGAGGCTATCATTTTTATCGGGC
>DASTXM010000045.1:0-20174 GCA_035765495.1 Hanamia sp. | reverse complement strand
ATCAGTACTTAAAAAATCAAAAGGTCAACAGTTTCAAAAAACATCAACGATTTCATTTAGCTGATTATGAAAAAACTTTTAAACTAACCAATCAAATATTTCTGGGTAAGGTGGTTCACTAATAAAGACGACTAATCCGAGAATAACAACTAATTCGATTAAAATTTTATAGTAGGGAAATTACGTTATAAAATCAATGTCAAAGTTCCAGGAAAGATAAGTTTGGATGAATTATTTCTTCCACGTGATTACTATAGTATTTTCCTAAAGATTAAAATTTGCGATATCTGCTCTCGTATCAGATCCTCATCTCGGCTCTATTGATAAGGTTTCTTCCTTTGAGGAGATAAAAGAGAAACAGCTTCCCTTAGTTTAGTTTCGTATTACTGCATTAGAAAATTATCAGTAAATTTTATCCGAAGGACGTTTAAAGTATCGCTCTGTAATAAAAATAAAATGTAGTTTTCTTTCTACAGGCTATTGCCTATTTTACTACGAATTTTCTTTAAACAGGTATTATTTTCGCGGAATAATCAGATGAAGTAAATCAAATTATTCTATCCATGATTGCTTTATGACTGATTATCCTCAAACCATGGAAAAGAAGTTGTTCCTGGATTAAAAAAAGCGAAGTTTTTCACTTCGCTTTTTTTATTTTCGGTATTCTTGTTTTTAATTTATTCCTACAAAATATTTCCTTCTTTCGCTTTTTCGCTCATTCCTTCTATTGCAGATAAATCCTCTTCATTCGCCTCCTACCTTTTTCACTATCATGGCAGCTTTTTGCCTGCCTGCATCCTTTACTCTAACGCTGCACATGACAGTTATGGCTATACCACGCTCTTTTCAGACGATGGCTGCTTAAGAAGGTATTTGCTCATGATTGCAAATAAGTTTCAATTCAAAAGACTTTACTCGTCATCCATCTCTCTCGCAAAGATCTTGACAGCATTTTAAAAAAGAAAGGTCTCAACCTTCATTGCATTTCGGTCGGCATCCTGTTTTGAAAAAAATATCCGCTTTGCTTTTTCGCTTTTGCGGCATAAACCACTTCGCTTTTTATTCCACAGTCGAAAATATTTCTTTCAAAAACCTTGCTTTTTCAAAATGCCGTTTCAAGGCCGGGTTGCTACGATTTGAACGAACGAGGCGCATGCTGAGTTTATATTTTTTAACCAACAAAAATTTACAGTTATGGAAATTACAGCAAGATTAACAGGCGATGCTACAGTTAGCAACCTGAAAAATGAAAAACAAGTGGTGAACTTTAATGTGGCTATTAACGATAGCTACCGGCAAAAAGGAACTACTGAAATTACAAAAAGAGTAACCTATGTTCAGTGCTCCTATTGGGTAAATTCAACTATAGCAAAGTATCTCACAAAAGGAACCTTGGTGGAGTTACAGGGACGCATTGGCGTTAACGGTTATATCGCCAAAGATGGTACTGCCAAAGGCTCCTTGACTTTTCATGTAAACACTATTAAACTTCATGGAAAATCAAATTCCAATAATCAGGCACCGGTTGTCCCGATTACATCTCCAACAATGGAACCTGCTGAGGATTTACCGTTTTAAAAACCTAATAAGGGCATCAGCAATTACTGGTGCCCTTTCATATTCACTTTAAAATTACAGATGGATTCAGCAGATTAATTCCCATCTTTATCAAATTCAAGCTCACTGGTTCACAAAAAATCACACGCTAATTTTTTTAAAAAATTTTCCGGAAGATGCTCATAGATCTATGAATTAATTTCTCAAAGTTGATTAAGTTTCATTGTCACTAATTTATTTTTGGCATTTTGAGAAAAATAAAACCGGGTAATTTTATTTTTAATCCCGCTCAACTACTTTAAGTGTTTCAAGACATTTATACCAATAATAAAATGCGGACCTATCTGGAAACTTTTTTAGCTTGTTCAATAAATTCCATTTTGGATTTTCAATTCGAATATCTTTAATGTCCTGCCCCTGGTATCTTTCAATTGTAAATTCTTCCATTAATATTTTGGCAGACAGATATGCAATTTTTGCTGCAGCTGTTACCGCCTGGTCAATCCTGAAATGCCCTGAAATCAGATAGTTGTCAAAACTCTTGATCCCCTTTTGCAAATCATTAAAATGTAATGTATCAACTTCATTTCTACTACCACCCCGATAGCTTATAATCCGACAGGTATCAATACTGTCCCTAAGAATATCTTTTGGCTCAATATCCAGGTTCCTGTAAGCGATTTCCTGCCTGGCAAATGCGAAAAAGCTTAAACCTACTTCCTCCAAAGATTGTATTTCATCGAACAGATTTCCCAAATCAAATAACTGTTTTATTATTTCCAGTTCTTTGCCTTTGCCATACAAAATGCCTGTTGTAGTCGGCGCAAACGCTGTCAATTTATCACCGGTTATCGCTTCAACAGTTGGCAAAGTGATTTCAATTACCGTCTCCGTTTCAATCCATTTACTTTGAATAGGCTTTAATTGCAAACGGGTATAATGGTTTTTTTCAAAAAGAACATCAAGCAAAATATAGTTCGAATTTTTATTGACATTGGAATCATATTCCAGTTCATAATGCGCTTTGGGAATACCTTTCTTGTAGCTTCTTCTTTTATCCAACTTCCAGCCTTTGAAATGAGATGCAGCCACTACCTGGTCTAATATCTTTTCAATAGCCTCCTTATTTTCTTCTGTAACAATATCAATATCTACTGAGAACCGGTTTGAACTTTCCAGTAAAAGAATAAGGCTTGTACCTCCTTTAAAAATAAAATTCAATCCGTGAGTTTGTAAATATTGAAGTAGTGAAAGTGCATGAATCATCTTTTCCAGCAATGGCGGATTTATTTTGCAGTATAACTTCTGAGCTTTAAAGCCATCAATCCACTCCTTTTCAAAACAATGCAACTTAATCATCGGTTAATATTTTTAAGCAATTCAGGAAAATGTTGTGAAAAAAAAGCACGAAGATTCTTTTCCTTGCCTCTCCTGTTTGCATAACCAAAGAAAGTCGTGTAATTGATCGTATATCGATTGAGCGCATTTTTAAATATTGTTTCCATTTCTGCCTCCTGAATAAAATGAAAAATTTTATCTTCTTCATAAATGTCAACAAGTAGCTTTTCTAATGTAGGCAACGATATCATTTTTCCATTCTGTGTTTTTACTTGCTGAACGGGTGCTCTTGATTTTAGTGGCAATACAACTACAGGATTAACAGAATTGATAACAGAAAAATGAATAGCTCTTAATGACCAAATAACATTATTGAAACTATTTTCTGATAAAGTATGAGCAACTGATTCTTGCAAATCCTTTTCGGTTTCTAATAGATATAAATCCCTTGTGAATTGATGAACGGTAAATTCATTTATCCAATTAATATCCCAAACACAGTATTTTGATTCCCGGTAATTCTTTGTAAATATGCTTGCTAATTTCTCTACTTGTTGATTAAACGGTGGTACATAAGCATGCTTCATATTTATTGTGTACCAGCCATGGCTGATTTCACGAAGGACATCCTTCTTTTTAAGATCGTAGATTCTCCAGCCAAATGTACCCTCTTTTAATTCTTCTTCTGTTTGCAGGAAATAATTAAAGAGGTCTTTCCTCGAAAAGACGCTTTTATCTTTAAAAAATTTAATTAATTTGAGTTCTTCTGTTTTCTTCATTCTAGCAAATTTCTGCCAATTTTTGATTATAATGGCAAATATTTGAAAACAAAAATATGCCAATTTTTGACAAAACTGGTAATTTTTTGAAAAAATAAAATGGAAGATTTTTACTATAAAACAAACTTGAACAAATAAGGTTAGGCTCCCGTTGCCGCGTTTGTATCTGCAACAATGGAATCGGCTGAGGATACCATTTTAAAAACTAATAAGAGCATTAGCAATTGCTGGTGCCCTTTCAAATTCACTTTAAAATTACAGATCGATTCAGCAGATTAATTCGGGCCTTTATCAAATTTAAGCTCCTGGTTCACAAAAAATCACAACCTAATGTTTTTTAAAAAATTTTCGGGAGATGCTCTTAAATGTATGAATTAATTTCTCAAAGTTGATTAAGTTTCACTGTCACTAATTTATTTTTGGCATTTTGAGAAAAATAAAACCGGCTAATTTTATTTTTAATCCCGCATAACTACTTTAAGTGTTTCAAGACATTTATAATAATAATAAAATGCGTACCTATTTGGAAACTTTTTAGCTTGTTCAATAAATTCCATTTTGGATTTTCATGGATAGTTTATCTGTCTGTAACTATTGAAGCATCCATTCCACTTCATCGCTTAATTTTTTTCCACCATTATCTGCTGTTGCTTTTATCACATTCACTCCTTTTTGAAGTTGCACCTTTTCAAAAATAAAATGCACTTTGGTGGTTCCTTGTACAGGCGCGGCAATTCTTTTTCCGTTCACTGTAAGAACCGGAATACCTTTGTTTGAATAAACGGTGATATTCGTTACGCCTTCTGTGCGATTATCAAACCTCCTGTCAGAAATATACAAAACCGGTTCCTTGCTCCAGTTTGCTTTATACCAATAGAAGGCATCCTTTTTAATTTTCCGATCGAAGGTTACAAGGCCTTTCATGTTTCTTGCAGGTACGCCGCCCCGATTCCACAGCGGAGTAGCAAAATCAAACATATTCCATACATAAGAGGAAACCAGGTACCGATGTTTTTCAATAATGCCCCATTGCACTTCATGCAACCTCGTTTGATATTCTTCCGGAAAAAATTGTCCATCATATTTCGGAACCTTACTTGTATCAACCGTTTCATGCTGATTGACATTTGCTTCTGCACCATATTCTGCAAGCACCACTTTGCAATCCGGATATTTTTTTTCCAAACCATCAATCCAATTTTCCAATCCGTCCATCTTGCCTTCATACCAGCCATAATAACGATTGGTTCCCTGGATGTCTGTACTAAAATTTTCAGGCCGGTCCATATTTCCGTAACCGTTCGTGCTACCGCTAAACCTGTCCGGATCTTCAGTCTTTGCAATATCATTTAATGTGCGAATGAGCCGCGGCGTATAATCTTCCGGATTTTTACCATACACTTCGTTTGAAGTTCCCCAGGTAAAAATAGAAGGATGATTAAAATTCTGTCGGATGAGTTCAGTCATTTGCTGTTTTGCGTTATCAGCTTCTTCTTTTGAAACCGCATTCACAAAAGGAATTTCGGTCCACACCAAAAATCCAATGCTGTCGCAGTCATTATAAATCCGTTCTGCCTGTTGGTAATGACCAAAGCGAATACTTGTGGCACCAATTTCCCTGATCATATTCATATCAGAATCTTCCTGCGAAAGGTTCAGTGCATTTCCATATCCCCACCAATCCTGGTGGCGGCAAACACCATATAACCGATATGGTTTTCCATTCAGATAAAAACCTTTGCCATCAACGATATGAAAACTACGAATGCCAAGCGGCTGAACAACTTCATCTATTTTCTGATCATTTTCAAGAATACTTGTTACGATTTTGTACAAATAAGGATCATTTCTTCCCTGCCACAAATGCGGATTCACAACGCTGAATTCTTGAGAAAAAGTTTGCCTTCCCTGGGGTAAAACGACAATTTGTTTCGATATTCTTCGTACCAATTTACCCTTCATATCAAAAAGCTCATTCTGCAATAAAACCCTTTTTGTTTTATGCAACATATTATCAACCTTTACTAAAACATTGATGTCTGCTGATTTTGCTGACACATTCTTCTGACGGATGTAAACCCCAGGTGAAGCATAATCGGTCGTGGTGATGTTCAATTTGTTGGTAACAACGAGAGAAACAGGACGATAAATTCCACCATAAACAGCAAAGAGAAAATTATTGATCGGGATCACGTCTTTGCGGGGTGCATTGTTGACCTTTACTTTGATCAGATTTTCTTCGCCATATTTCAATGCATACGTTATCTCAAAAACAAATGCCGCATAAGAACCTTTGTGTTCACCGATCCATTGATTATTTACATACACATCGGCAACCGAACCAACACCTTCAAAACGGATAAAAATTCTTTTTCCTTCTAATTTCTTATCAATGAAAAATTGTTTCTGATAAAAGGCATCACCCGCGTAAAAATTCTTTCCGGTTTGCATGTCCACATTATTCCATGTATGCGGAATGGTTACATTTTTCCAAACAGTATCTGTATTACTTTCAGCAGGGTCTTTTTTGAACTGCCAGCCGTCGTTAAAGGAAATGTATTGACGCGATGAGCGTTCTTGCGCACTGATTGACACGCATATGAAAAGAAAAGAACCGAGAAAGAATATATTTTTCATATTTTTTTTGTTAGAAAATCTTCAAAAACAACTGCATCCTTTACTTATGTTTTGGCTTTTGGCCCGTTGTGTTGTTGCGTTGTTGCACTTGTTTCCAATACAATTACAAAAGGTTTATTTGCTTTAAAATTCCCGGGCAAATGAATAAATGAAGCGCCATAATCTAATTTTTCCAATGGCAATTCTTTACCTGGTGAATTTAAAAAGTAAGCTTTATCAACAATTACTTTATTTGAAGGCTTTATCTTCAGGCTTGCGGATACGGGCACATTAAACACAATCATATAGACCTTATTTTCTCCTGTTTTTTTGGTGTAATAGCCCCAATCCTGTTTTTCCCAGCCGGCATAACCGCAATTGTAAATCGCTTCGCTGTCAACCTTCATCCAGTCGCCAATTTCTTTTGCATTTTGTATCTCTTTATCCCTGAAAGATCCATCTCCTTTCGGCCCGAAATTGATAACAAAATTGCCACCAAGTGAAACACATTGTGCGAGCATCTCTAATAATTCATCGGTTGTTTTCCAATGGCCAAGCCATGTTTTTGCATAGCCCCAGCCATTTTCCGGAATCGTCATTACACAATCCCAATCATTGCCATGGGTATCTGCATAGGTTTTCGGGATTTTTCTTTCCCAACCTTGTTCATAATCGCCCATCAGGTTTCCATTGGCATCAAAGTGACGGTTGCCTTTATCATCCGCACGTAAACGGCTGCCGATGATTAACCCGGGATGAATCGCTTTTAAATACTGATCCAGGGAATCAGAAAAAGCGCCGCTTTTCTTCCAACTATTATCCCAGGTTCCGTCAAACCAAAAGCCTTTTATCTGCGGATAGTTTTTCAGCAATTCGGTCAACTGGTTTTTCGTAAATAATTTAAACCGGTCGAACGCAATTGAATCTCCTTTTGTTTTTAAATCATAACGCCAGTCGGGATTATGCCAATCCATTATTGAAAAATAAAGATAAACATCAATGCCTGCTTTTGTATAGGCATCGACAATGGGGCCTACAATATCTTTTTTATAAGGTGTGTTTGCAATAGTATAATCAGTGTATTTACTTGGCCACATGCAAAATCCGTCATGATGTTTGGTCGTAAACGTTACATATTTTACACCCATTTGTTTTGCCATTGCAGCCCATTGTGTTGGATTGAAATTAGTCGGATTAAACTGTTTGTACAAGTTATCATACACGTGGTGTGGCACTTCTTTCCACGAGCGGATCCATTCCGCAGCTCCACCAACATCACTGTAATGTTTTCCGTTGTAATCGCCACCTAATATAGAATAGACGCCCCAGTGAATAAATTGTCCGAGGCCATAGCCGCGCCACCTTACCATGTCCGCGTCCATTCTTTTGCCGGTGTGGTGGGCGCCGTGAAGTAAAGGAATTTCTTCTTTCTTTGTCTGTTGTGAATAGCCACAGGAAAAGAATAAAAGGCACAAGACAGTAAACAAAGTTTTATTAAGGATTTTTGTTTTCGTCATGATAGATGATTAAATAATTTTGAAGTGGATCTCGTTTGCCTGGACGACAGAATCTGTTACAATCAATTCTTCCTGCGAATTTAATGAGCTGAGATAAAAAAGGATACCATTACGAAAATGGTATCCCAAACTATAACACCTGACCTTTAAAAATTTCTACTCATATATCGGATCCAACCGTTGTTTCTGTTTTTAAAAAACTATTTCTCCAATTGCCTTTCCCTTAATTTACTATGGGAAAATTATAAGGCATCCACACCGGTAAATTCATCAATTCGGTTTTAACCTCGCTGCTAATTGGAGTTCCCCATTTTTCAAAAAACGGCGCAATATTCCTTCCGGTAACTTTTGAAAATGTTTCTACCCATAGATCTCTTTTCTTTTCATCAGTATTTGCGTAATCTCCGGATGGATCTTTTGCAGCCATTTGCTGGTATATTCTGAAAAAACTTTTAAATGATTCCCAGCCAAATCCTTCCTGCAACTGGCGAAACATAATAAGGCCGAGAAAAGGATCTTTCTTCCATTTTTCATAATCAGCTCCTTCCGCAAAATACTTTTTCATCATCTTTTGCGTATTCACGTTTGAAATGCCGGAATGCGCGTCATCTCTTCCACCCATTAAACGGTCAAACATATAGATGGAAAAGAAATTGCAGCTCACTTCAGTTGTTCCACCAAAAACCCAATCGAGATTTTGCATATTATGCCCTATCTCGTGAAAAAATCCCCAGTTAGCGCCACCTTTGCTCGCTTTCATCAACAATTCCGGGTTGGCAATAATATCTTCAGAAAGCATGTGTTTTACGGGCGAATGATGCACCATGATCGGGTAGCCGCTGTGCATAAATTCGCCACCAATATGCTCATCGATTACCATCCGCTGCGGCCGGTAAAATGGCCTTGGGATTTGCGCCAGATCCATCTCTCCTGCAATGATCAGGTTCCATAATTTCATTACCTTTTCAGGATCTTTTACCGTTTGCAATACAGAATCAGGAATAGAAATAATGATATCGTTTGACGCCAGTTCACCCCACGGCGCTCTGTTATTTTTGAGTTGATTTTCCCAATCCTCCTGGGTTGTTGTGCCGAGTTCAAACAAAGGTGCTGCCACTGCATGGTTGATAGTAATTTTTTCATTCCAATCGTCAGATTTTGGTGAAGCAGTTATATAAATCAGTCCGCCAAAAGGGGAAGCAATTTTGGTTTTTTCATTTTCCAGCTTTTGCTTTTTTACGATGATCGGCATTCTTCGCCAATCTTCTTTTGAAGCCACCCACTGATTCAGACGGTCAGAATGGCAACCGATCTGCACGCTGATATTTTTATCCTTCAGGCTTTTCGGAATGATTATTTCAACATATTCACCCGGAACAGAATACAGGCCGGTGCTGTACATTGTATTGGCCCAGGGGCTTGAATAATTCAATCTTGATACAATGGGAACCAGGGAATCACTAATTTTTTTGTGATGAATGTCAATCGTTTTATTGATAAAAACATATCCATCTTTCACTTTACCTGGAAAAATACCGGCAGATGGATGAGCTTTTATTTTCCGGTAATCTTTTTCGCGCAATTGTTGCATACACCATTTTGCCACTTCATTTCGAAGAGCTGTATCCTTTACTGACAGGGGCTTTTCGGGAGTGATGATGATATTGGCAGGAGCTACAGAATTCTTGTCCTGGGCATTAGCTTTGATAAAAATCACACACAATAAAAGGGCAATAAATGATGACTTAAATTTCATGAACCGGTCTTTAAAAATGTAAAATAAGATTTGTCAATATTTGCAGGTTTACCGGAATTGTTGGTTATACTGTTGAACGATCTGTATTATATTCTTAAACCTATATCCTTTTTTACCAATCTTTTTCGATAGTTGAAGGCTGTCGTAGGTAAAATGCCGCATTATAACCCTAAAGGATTTTTTATCAAATATTATTTAGTGATTCTCCTTTTCGACTACATACCATTGCTCGTTATTAGGTAAGGTAGAAAAATCATCTTCTTCTTATTCAGAAGGCAAAGCATCAAAGTCAATATTCGGATGCGCTCCATGTGATTTTCGCTCTATTACAGTACCGGCAGTGATATTATTCATCTCTTTGAATCCGCCGGTGAACATATAAAATTTGTTGTCTTCTACTCCTGCTCCATAGTCGTATCGCTGATGCTTTTGTGGACTTGCAGTAGTTGTTAAGTGGCATTTCGTCAATTCGATCCAGGTGCCGGAAGGTGTACAAATCCATTGATTTCCATAATCTGCCTTAAAGAAATCATTACCGTTGCCGCCAAAATTTTCTACAAAAGAATACAGGCCAGCAAATAATTTTCCACCTGTTTTTGTTTTATCCCAAACAGCCATCAGGTTCCATTTCCCATTTTCAGGAGCAAAATAATAACAGGAATAAATGGTATGATCACCCGCCGGTTTTGCACCAATCAATATTTTATAAGTTACTCCTTGTTTCCAGGGAAATACCAAATGGCTGTGGCCGCCAGATCCTTCATTGCCAAAATCATCGGCATAAACATTTCTCCCTTTTTTGATTAAAGTAACCGCATAGTCTTTCGGAATTTCTTTCGGATCGTTGGTGTTATAGTTACTCCAGACAGAAAAAATAAATCTTCTTTCAGTAGCAGAATTTAATTGAATGCCTGAATAGCCACCACTGAAGCCATTGGTCATGTAATAGGCATTGACAGAATTAACACCAACCGGAATGGTTACCTCATTATAAAACCATGCAATGGTACTGTCTTTGGGATATTCATACCATAAATGGGTTGAGGCAGCTCCGCGATATTGGCTTAAATTATATTTTAAATTTTCAGCGGCGCGCCCGGAAATAACTACAGATTCAACATCAGGAAAGTTATTTGAGGTTTTGCTGATCCCGTTTATCTGGATATAGTGATAGCGGGCATCAGCAATAGAAAACGCGCCAACCGGAATGGTAACGAAATCGGGGCTTTTCTTCACATTAATTTCATAGCTTTTGCCGGCACTGTCCAATTGTACTTTCAGTTTGCAATCCCCGTCCGTTGATTTTAATTTTAATGACACTTGGATTTTTCCCGTTTTTTGCGGATAAAAAAATACCCGCGTGAAAGTGCCTGCATCATTCCAATTTATCAAACCTCTTTTTGAAATATTATTGAAATGCCAGTCATCCGATTGAGGATATACATAGCCGTTGCTTGAAAGACTTACCTCAAAATTGGCTTTATTAGGAATGTCCTGGCCATTTGCATACGCAAAAAAGAAAATAGAAAACACGCAAAGGCATCGTAAATGTTTCATTTATGATAATTTAAAAAGAAAATCTGTGGCTATTAAGTTTCAATAATTAATTTTTTTAAAGGATACAAAAGAGAAAAAGAAATTAAACTATTTATGAACTACATTCAAAATCTTCACTGTAAACTCGTATGATCCTGGCACAAATATGCGCATAGGAACCCGTATTGAATAATCATATTCTCCGTCAGCATAAGTACCTAAATAATGACTATCTGAAGGTCCCTCGTAATAAACACCTGCTGAATTTGAAGACCAGGAAGAGGTACTGTCAATTTGAACAGCAGTTGTTTTGATATGGTAATACATATTATATCCATTTCCCAGGGAATTAATTGGAAAGGGAACCAAAGGATATTTAAGATACAATGCAGTATCTAAAGCCTGATAGGTATCGGGAGCATAATCCTGAAGGTTCTGAAGGTAAGGTGGATTGGGGTTTAAACCCGCAGCAGGTCTTTTTATTATCTCACCGGATTTTGGATTAAATGGAACTCCGTTTCTGTCAACAAATTTAAGAACGAGTACATTGGGTGTATCAGCATATCTGTTAATCTGATAAGATACGAATGGATTATTTTGACCATTGTAGAAATAGGTTACTGCTGCAGTACCGGCTTTAGCGCGGCCAGCAGCAAAAGCTCCTTGTTCAGGTGCTGTTTCCAATGAAGGCCCATCAACAACATTAATTTGCATTATCTTTTTCAAAGGAACGGTGCCTGCATCATTTGAAACCTCAAGATCCATGGTATAGGAACCTACCGGAATATTCAGTGTTCCGCTGTTTGCCTGAATAGTTCCGTTAAATTCATTTACGGTTAAAGGCGGTAAGTTTTTAATGGTTCGTTTAGCACTGATTGCTGCAAATGTCAAATCAGTTTTGGGATCATAAGCTGCAGTCCAAACAGCAACAGGATATTCTTTTGAAAAAATATCATCTACTATTTTTCCTGTTGAGTCATATATGTGTGTCCATTTAATATGCATAGGAATACTGGACCCATCATTAATTAATGTATAAGAAGAAGCGATCCTTCCTCTTATTACGGTAAATGTATTGACAGCATATTGCTGATAAGGGCTTATAAAACCCTTTTCAACTTTAGTACACCCCGAAAAGATTTCGATTAAAAGAAAAGCGCCTAAAATTATAAACAGGTTATTTTTTTTATAGTTGGTTATCATAAAAAGCATTTTTATTGTTTTGTATCATAAAAGAATAGGGAATTAGAATTATCCAACAGGTTTAGAACTCCATTTTTAGTAAGAATGCCGGAAGTCTTTACCAGGTTTCTTACTCCAATATTGTCCGGTACGTCTGAAGCAGTATTTCCTGGCCCAAGATCATAATGATACCATAATTGAGTAAAGTAAACCACATGCGGCGCCTGTGATACTAAATTGGTGTAGCCCAGTTCTTCATCAGTTGTTTCCTCAAAAGAAATCAACACGGTATCGCCGGTTAGCATACTTGGATATAGCGCTCCGTTACTTGTAAGAACGGAATAGGTCAACGGTTTGTTAACCATATACATCAGCAGAGAATCTTTTGTACCATTTACATTATTCTGCAGGTAATATTTAAGTGAATCCAGGCCAAAATGGCCGTTTATATCATAATTATCCTGAACAAAGATTGTACGGCTGTTCAGGTAAGAAAATATAGCATGATCAGAAGGGGCAAAAAAAGTAGTTCCTTCTTTATTTACTATATCTTTCAAACCTGCTGCATCAATAATTTGTACAAGGGTGTCGTACATAGGATTGCCTTTAAGTACGTCATAGGTAGTAGAATCTTTGTATATGTCTGCATTTTCCGGAATTCCTCCCGCTATGTAATCTTTTTTGCAGGCGCTCATTACGAAGACCATCGTAAGTAATACCGTTAGGTTTATTAAAAATATTTTTTTCATAACTTATTCAATTAGATTTTCAAATTATTTATGTGTCGCCCAATATGGGTTTTGAGTTAATAAATTATCCTGAGGAAATAAAGTACCCATATCCAAAGGCCAGTAATATCCTTTTTGTTCAGGAGTAACTCTCCCTGCCTGGTATCCTACATATTCCAGCCATCCCTGGGTAGGTTCTGTACGTATCAGATCGTAATACCATTGACCTTCACCAATCAATTCCCTTCCTCTTTCCATAACTACTTCATCAATCATATCATATTGGGTCGTAGGATTTTCGTAAGAGGTAATTCCTGCCCTGTCTTCAGTTAGCTTTAAATCATTTCTTGCACCTTCCAGATCACCAGAATAAGCTAAAGCTTCTGCATCCAATAAAATAATATCAGACAGACGAAGCAATACGAGATTGTTATCGATGTAGGCGCCGGATTTATTGTCAGCATTTTGATACAAAAAGTTAGTATATTTTAACAGCATATACCCTTTGGGTGAGCTACCGGAAGCATTTACCAGGTTTAGTATTTGTTTGGCTCTCTGATCATTAGCCGTATCAAATAAAACATCAGCAATACCGCCTGCATTCGCTATCCAGCAGGAGGTTTTCCGATTATCAACAATAGAACCCTTCAGAAAAACACCAAAAAAACCAAACTCCGCTTCCGCCCAATCGCTTCCACTGTTGAAATGTGGATCATTGGGATTGTATTTCATGGACAATTCAAAAATGCTTTCATTTGAAGATTCTCCTTTCCATATATTCTTATAAGTATCCATTGGCTCTAAAGAATATCCACCATTATTGATCACTTCCTGGCATGCAAGATGAGCACTTTTGTAGTCTTTCTTCCATTCATAAATATGAGCCATTAAAGCATAAACGCTTCCTTTGTTTGGACTGATAGCAGCCGTAGGGTCACCTCCTTTAAAATCCAGGTAGCCCGATGCAGTAGTCAGATAACTGAGGCAACTGTCCAGTACCTGCCCTTCGGGTGTACGGGCAATTGGAGGAATTTTACCATAATCAACATCATCAAATGTTTTGCTTACAAATACCGGGTCTCCCCAAATCCTGGTAATGTAGAAGTAGGTATAAGCTTTCATAAACAGGGCCTGTCCCAAATAGGTATCTTTATCTGCTTCACCATTTTTAAATAATGAATTAGACATTTTAGGTACGTTTTCAAGAATAAGGTTTGCCTGTGCAATTATTCTGTAAAACCTTGACCAGTTTTGCAAAGAGCCCTCAAGGTAAGGGACATAAGAAAAATTATAAGGGCCGCCGCTATAAGGATTATTAACTCCAACAGGAGATAAATTCCATTGAACTCCATAAGTTACCTGAAAAACACCTGCAGTTAAATCACCATTAATGAAGTAAGAATTATCCTGCCTGAGCGCCGACCTCAACTGTCCGTACATAGCATTACACGCCTGTTGTACTGAAGTTTCAGAAATCCAGAACTCAGAGCCATACGTAGAGGTAATTGGTGCCTGGTAAATATATTTTTTGCACGAAATACTTAATACAGTAATGGCAAGAAATACCGGAAATAATTTTTTTAAAAAAGCAAATTGCTTATTCATATTATTAATTTAAAGATTTAAAATTGAACATCTATACCGAAAGTAACTTTTACAGGTGTTGGGTAAGTTCCACCGGTATATACTCCCAGCTGGTTCACTAATTCAGGATTAGGCATCGTGCCTTTTTTTAGAGTGAGGACATTATCAACTGTTCCGTAAATCCTCGCACCTTTCAGCTTCATTTTATCAATGAACGGTTTTGCAAGTTCATAGGCAACGGTTATATTTTTAATCTTAAAATAGCTTCCATCTTCATTAAACATACTGGAAATAGGTATATATTGATAATAACTATCGCCAAAAGGGTTCAAAGAAGGAAAATCAGCTTTATAATTTGGATCAGCCTTTAATCCCTGCGGTTTCCAGTAATTCAAGTCACTAAGATCCGGCAAACGACCATTAGCGAAAGTGTAAATGTTGCTGGAATAGCCGCCTACAATATTGCTTATCTGTTGTTGGAAAAAAGTATTTACTACTGTTCGTTTCCATGTAAAAATGCTGGTAACACTAACAGAGAAATTTTTGTAAGTAAAGTAGTTTGTCCATCCTCCCGTAAATTGGGGATTTGGATCTCCGGTAGGGATTCTATCCCCGAATTGAGAACCATTGTCTTCATCAGTCCATACATCGCCGATATTATTAACATCAACGAAAATAGGATCTCCGGGAACCACTGTATGGTTACCTTTAAAATAAGTTAGTGGTTTTCCTGTTAACGGGTCAAAAGGAATTTCAGAAGCATTATTATATACCCCCGCATATTTCATCTGAAACATTTCATAAATAGGTTGTCCCACTGAATAAATTCTATCAGTTCCATACCAATCACTTACTACAAAAGTTCGGTTATTATTAGGTAGCTTGGCAAGAAGGTTTTTGTTATGGGATAAGGTCAACTGCATATTCCATCTGAATTTTCCTACTTTAATCAGATTATTGGTAAGTAGCGTAATATCTATACCCCTGTTACTTACCCAAAGGTCATTTGCATTAAAATTGACGCTATTGAAACCAGTATAAAACGGAAGTTGAAAATTATAAAAATCCCCTTTACTAAGTTTATCGTATAGATCTACCGTTAAGGATAGTTTATTATTGAACAACCGGGTATCAATCCCAATATCTTTTTGGTACATTCTGGACCAGGTTAAATTATTCTTTGTTAAACCATTATTATAATCCGGCTGTATAGCAAAGTCTCCATTATAGGTTCCCGAGAGATTATAGGAATTCCATGGAGCATAAAAATCAGGTGATTGATCTCCTGTAATTCCATAGCTTCCACGAACTTTTAAGAAAGAAATTACTTTTTTGGTTTTATCCATAAACTTCTCGTCCGAAATGATCCATCCTGCCCCTACAGCAGGAAAATACCCCCATTTTGCATTGCTGCCGAAGCGTGATGATGCATCGCCCCTGTAAGAGCCATACAACAAATATTTACCATCAAAATCATATTGTAATTGACCTAAAAAAGAGAGCATTGCATCAGCGGCATAATTACTTGATCCGCTTAAATCAGCTTGAGGTATTCCCTGTACTACCTGAATGTTATTAGAAGGTACATTATAACCAGATACGTTATTACTATTGGTTACGTCTGAAGAAAATTGCTGTGAACCTGTAAAAACTAAATTGTGTACATGGCCTCCTGCGACATTAAAATGCTTCATGAAGTTTAATGTATTACTCAAAAAATAAGTAGAGTAGCTTCCCTTATCAGATTCTGCATAGGAAGGACGTGCATAAGCTTCTACTGCATCATTGGTCGGTTGAAAATAATCTCTTGACGAAGAAGAAATATTAGCGGATCCCTGGAATGTATATCTGAGAGCCGGAATGATATTGTAGTTCAATGTTAAGGAAGCAGAATAGTTGTCATTAATGTTTCGATTTCTTAATTTATCATACAAACCGGTAAAATTTGCAGAGTCAAAGCCAGTCAATAAATAAAAAGAAGAAGGCTGATTTGCACCACTTACAGGGGTATTGTCATCACTGTTATTATATTTCATTCCTCTTTGCCTGTCAGTTTTAGATAGCCCCACTATAAACTGGCTATTTAATTTTGGGCTAATCTTAAAATCAAAATTTCCTCTCATACTATAACGCTGGAATCCAAAAGCTTCGATAATTCCATCCTCATTATAATAATTCATGCTAACCCTGTAATTTACAATTTTGGTAGCGGCAGAAACGGTTGCATCCACATTTTTAATAGAACCGTTCCTGTAAAAAAGACCTTGCCAATCAGTAGCATTATTAAAGTAAGGATTATATCTATCGGTTAATATCTGAGGAAGGTTTTGCAATTGTGCAGGAGTAGCATACTGGCTTATAATATCCATTTTTTGCTGACGTTCGGCCGCTCCTGTTGCCGTTTGTAAAAGTTTTGGTTGTAAGGTAACTCCTCCGTAAACATTTACCCTGAATTCCGGTGTTGATGAACTACCTCTTTTTGTAGTAATATAAATTACACCGTTTGCACCTCTCGATCCCCATGCGGCAGTGGCTGCTGCATCTTTCTGTACATCCACACTGGCGATATCATTTACATTAATTCCCGCAAGATAGTTGGTTCCTGTTGCATCAATCGCATTGGCAATATCGTCAGGATTTACAGGTATTCCATCGATCACATATAAAGGTCCGCTCAGTGCACGAGCTTCTCCCACCATCGGATCATCTCCAATATTAGTGCTTACTTTGCTGTTTCCCCTGATAACAACCGTAGGTGCTACACCTGGTTCGCCGGAGCCAACCTGAACATTAAGTCCTGCAACCTTTCCCTGTAACAACTGATCTACACTTGGTGCAGGCAGATTTTCAATGTCTTTGGATAGCACTGTTGAAATAGCTGAGGTAGAATTTCTTTTGGTTTGCGTCTGAACACCTACTATCACCACATCATTTAATTGGTTTGAAGACGGACTAAGGATCACCAGTACTTTAATTTCATTGCCTGAAACACTTACCGTTTTCTGCTGATATCCTACAAAAGAAACAGTAAGCGAAGCTTTTCCATCCGGCACTGTTATCTCAAATCGTCCATCTTGTTTAGAAATGGCATTTGCCTTACTTCCCTTTACGGTAATTGTTGCCCCTTCCAATGGTGAGTTGCTTTGAGAATCTTCTACAACTCCTGTTATTTTTCGTTGCGCCATCCCATATTCAGAAAATAGCATTACCAAAAGAAGCATAATGCTAAATTGAAGAAGCCGTGATTTTTTCATCCTCTTTTAATTTTTGATTAATAATTATTTTAATTGATTTGCTAAAAATCATTAACAAATCCTTGTTAGTTATTTAACAGTTTGTTATGCTAAAGAGACAACTTCTTTTGTAAATAACAATGGGAAGGAAGAAGACAAAAACAAAAATTATTTACGCAATCGGTTGAAATTTTAATGCAACCGATTGCGCTATTTTTTTAACTTTTTTAGGAAATTTTTTCTCAATCGTTTGCGTAATCACTTCAAATTTTTTCAGGAACGATGTGTTCTTATCATTCCCTATTTCGATCGTTGCTGTAGTAAAAACTAAAATCAATGCAATTAAAAGATTATCACTTTTCATGGTTCAAATGTTTCAATAAAAATGACGGAGAAGAAGGAATGATATATTTTATCGTTTCTGCAAACGGAAATATTTATGATGTTAAGTTTTTGGTGGGTAACATAAGCTTTGAAAGATCTCTCAAAAAAGCTTTATTAAAAAGCTCCTGCATGTGGAACAGTGCCCTTCAAAATAATCACCATGTCAATGCGTATTGCACGATAAAAGTTGCTTTCGTAAATAACACGATAAAGGCTGCAGGAGGCTAGAAAGAAAAAGAATGAAGAAAGTGTTACCGAAGGTCAGGCCGCGGATAACGGTAAGTTAACAAATACGTCGGATTCTTGTTTGGAAAGAGAAAGTAAAAAGGGCTACTACCTTTGCTTGATGGCAGGCGTCCACTCCAAAAAAATACGCAACAAATCCCGATAAGTATTCGAAGGCAGAGATCAAAGGCAATACACAAACCCTAAAATGCTCCTTGACAGAAGGGTCAGAACGCTTGCCTTCCGCGGTCTGAACGATACTAATTTAAAAATTTCTCCATTCCCACGGATACCGTTGTAAACTCCACGATAAAAGCTTCCCCGGTAAACCTGATATTGCCTGTCCGCTCGCAGATGGGTTTTACCAAAATACAAAACGCTTATCTTTGTTCATCGTTGCTTCTGCACCAAAATAAAAAACTGTAAATACATACTGTCGACAAAATGCTGAAGGAGCATTAATATGTGCAAGCATACTATAAAGGAATGCAACTTTTTAACTAATATCGGGCAGATTATTGTATGTAGCTGCAAGCATTCTTATTAGTTCCTTCTCTTTTCCTTTAATATCATCACAACGCCTGTTAATTAAAAGGTAACCACTTATCTGCTCATAAGCAAAATGAGCAAAGGTTTTCTCGCCAAATTTAAGAGGAATTAATTGCCTGTAGATTCTAAACCTTTGATTATTAATAAATGATTCTACTTTTCGGGATATTTCGTCAACTGTTCTTGATCCGACAAAACCAAACGATGCTTCCGGATAATCGTTTAATAAAAGTGGTATCACTTTTACACACGTCATTAAAATATTTCCAACGTCACCTTTATTAATAATTTTAGAATATTTAAAATCACTATGTCTGTCTTTTTTACAATAAAACTTTACTGCAAAAAAATCACCCTCATGATAATCTGCATGCAGAATGTAAAAATATTTTGTTACAGGAGAATAGAATTTATAAATAAAAGAAAAAAGATGAGCGCTGCCGTTCTTTACAGGCTCTTTTTTGAACAAGCTTTAACTCGTAACCTTCATAATCAAAAATCACGGAACGAGAATCTTTCGAGTAGCTATTGAAGGAAGAGATTCATGCAAATCTTTCGAAGTAACCATCTGCCCTTTAACAAGGTTTTTATTTAAATGTACAGATTTTACATCTTTCAAAGGGGTCCAGTTTAGTCTGTCACCTTTGGAGGCCACTTTTCTATGTGAAGTATTTGCTTTCATCTGTACAAATTTAATAAAATTGTTTATTCTTTTCAAGTCTCTTTTTAATTTTTCAATAAGTGCAAAACCTTCTCAGTTATTGAACTGGTCGCATTTTGTGGAGTTATTTAAAATTCGAATAATCTTGCAAGAAATTTTTATCAGCAAATAGTTATAGAAAAATCATCTATTTATCAGAGACATCAATGCATTCATAATATTTTTCAGTAAAAAATCTGTTCTCAGATTAAAGGAATAAAAAAGCAAACTTACGTTTACGCAATAGCGCAATTATCAAAAATTTAATTGATGAAAATTGGTTTATCCTAAAGATTGGAATCTGCAGGATTTGCATTTTAAAGAATACGAGGAAGATAATGATCATGACTGGCACGAATTTATTCCATGGTCGGTGTCCTCACCGGCCACTCCGGAGACATCAAAATGCATTCATAATATTTTCCAGTAAAAATCTGTTCTCACATTAAGGGAATAAAAAAGCAAACTTACGTTTACCCAATAGCGCAAT
>DASTXM010000044.1:0-29854 GCA_035765495.1 Hanamia sp. | reverse complement strand
AATTGTTTGTAAATCGTCTTTTCACCTAAATACAAAAACTTCCCCGCAAAGATGCGCGCATTTATTCCTCCGCCTTTGGGATAGTTGAAAAAATAATTTCCGTGGAATGAAAATCTTAAAAAATTGTTCGTTTGCTGTGCTTCCATTGCTGCAGAAAATGGATAAAGAACACGATTGTTTTCTAAATTAAAACTTAGCTGATTTAAATATCGACTGTTTTTTGGATAGTTGATCACATCCTTTTGCAATAACGTGTCTCTCTGAAACAACAATTGCGTTTCACTTATCAGGTAAGTCTTCCACTGAAGCCATTTTTTAACCTGGCTTGTTGCAGATTTGTTTCTAAAGATCAATCTTACCGAAGGAACAATTTTTGAAAATTGGAGGTAATTTTTTCTGCTGGTAGAATCTGTAAATTCATCAATTGAAAATTTTTCTGCACTTAATGAAATCTCAGTTTTCCTGATCAATCCATAACTCATAATATTATAACCAACTCTTGCCAGGAGATTTAATTTTTTACTTGCCGTTGCATACAGTGGAGCAACAAAAAAATGAAATTTTGGTTCGGGTAAAGTATAATTATGAACAAGGCCGCCAATCATTATTTTGTCATAATAATTGAAACCAACAGCTGGTGATAAAAAGAGGTAGTTGTATTTGCCTGTGTTTCTGAAGTTAAAAAATGATGTGAGCTTAAACTCCTTTTTTGGCGCCGGTTGCAGCCTTCCTTTTTTATCCAATAAAGAAAAGATTGTATCGATATTTTTATGACTTACTTCTTGAACTACTTTCTTAAAATCCTTCGGGTATGGATGTTTGAATTTCCATCGATTGTAATATTCATGAAGGCAACTGTCAAAAATATTTTTACCAACATATTGCTCCAGTTTTTTCATCCATAAAGCGGTTTTATAATACGCGATCACATCATAATTTGTTGCAGAAAAATCCTGGGAAGTTGTTTCAATAGGCTGGTCTTTTCTTGTAGCGAGTTGCGTTCTGTAAATCAAATCTTCATCATTAGAAGGAAGCCTTTTTTCCAAAAAATCTTCTTTCGCAGTTGCCTGCTTGTTCAAATATTTTAATTCCCTGTAACGGTTGTCAAAATAAGTGTTCATTCCTTCATCCATCCATGGATGATCTCTTTCGTTGGTTGCCAGTATTCCGTAAAGCCAGTTGTGTCCCACTTCATGTTCAATGGTCATGTCCAGCGTGCGTTCATCTTCCATCGGCGAAATACTCGTAATGGTAGGATATTCCATTCCACCATAAAACGAAAGTTTTGCTTCAACAACAGAAACTGTCTTGAAAGGAAATTCTCCCAACCAATTACTTCTTGTTCTTACTGCATCTTTTATAAACTGAATACTGTTTTTCCAAACAGGAAGATCCGAAGGTATAAAAAATGACCAGGCATCAATTATTCTTCCTGATGAAAGTTTCAGAGTATCATGTCTGACTTCGAAATTCTTATTTGCAAACCAGGCAAAATCATGCACATTATTTTGTTCAAAAACCAATGTCTTTGTTTTTTCAGGAACAAGTGTTTCAGTTTTTGAAGCCGTAATTTTTTTGTGTGGATGGGCAGTTGGTTTATAAACTTTTTTCTTCTTTATTTGTGCTTTTGATGGAGCGGCATTTTTATGGATGACAACAGGATCTTGAGAAGGGGCATGAATATTATTTGCCTTTTGTTCCAACCAGGTTATTTCATCTTCATTCTGTAATTGCCCGGTTGCAGCAACTATATAATTTGCAGGAACAGTAATTTGAACATGATAATCGCCGAACTCACTGTAAAATTCTCCCTGGTCTAAATAAGTCATAGGGTGCCACCCCTTGTTGTCATAAACAGCAGGTTTTGGATACCATTGTGTGATCTGGTAAGTGTGATCAACATGACCACCGCGTGAAAAATTATATGGGATTTTTTCATGAAATGGCGTCGTGATCTCAATTGTTTGCCCGGGCAATAGGGCAGAAGGCAAAATTAGTTTAGCCACATCTATGTACAAAGAATCATCCTCAAGATTGGCAGTCGTATCATTTACTTTAAAATCAAGGCGGTTGATATAGCCTCGCTTTTCTTCATCGCTGAAATAAAAATCCGTTGATCCCAACTTCAACATCTGTTCGCTCAAAGCTGTTCTGTCGTTTTTATAAGCATTTGGCCAAAGGTGAAACCAAATATATCGGAGAGTATCGGGAGAATTATTGGTATAATGAATAATCTCAAAGCCGTTCAAAGAATTCTCCCTATCGTTTAAATTTACGTCAATTTTAAAATCTACTTTTTGCTGAAAATAGGTTGATTGACCAAAAGAGGAATATAGGAGAAGACAAAGGAAGGCTGAGAGAATTAATTTTTTCAAAGCAAGTATTTCATCAAATATAAAAAATAAAAAGTGTGGATGTAACCTGTTGACATCCAGATAACCAACGTGTTTTTTAATTAGTTTCCCTTTACAGAAATTCTTTACAATTTGATTAAAAACTTTAAAGAAAAATATTTTATGGAAAATAATGTTATTTGAAATAAAAGTCTCATCTTTATACTTCGTTAATGGTTTAGTCTGGTTTTCTATTGGCTGACGTTTCTCCTCCAGGATTTCTTCAGTTCATTGTAGCTACTGATTCATTAATATTTATTTTTTTTTATCAAACAAAAGTTTTTACAATGAACATTTATGTAGGCAATCTCAGCTGGTCAATGACCGATGAAGATTTAAACAATTTATTCAGTCAGTACGGCACTGTATCAAGTGCAAAGATCCTTAAAGAAAAAAACACGGGCCGCAGCAAAGGTTTTGGTTTTGTCGAAATGCAAGACGAAGACGCAGCTAAAACTGCGATCGCCACTCTCAACGAAAGCGAAGTTCAGGGCCGTAAGTTAATTGTCAACGAATCACAACCTCGTCCTGAAGGCAGCGGCTATAAAAGAAGCGGCGGCGGTGGATACGGCGGCGGCAGAAGCAGCGGCGGTTATGGCGGCGGTAGAGGAGGCGGTGGCTATGGCGGTGGAAGAAATTCCGGTGGCCGTGGTGGTTACAGCAAAGATTATTGATCTTTTTAAATACCTAATTACTACAAATCCCTTTCAAAATTGAGAGGGATTTTTTTTGTAGTAAATCAACAATTTCGCTTCCTTTTATTTTTTGGGTGAATCAATAAATCCAGCACTTTTTTGTTTTGCTCATAAAAAAAGGATGATCATTTCTATCATCCTTCCTTTTATAAAATAACAAAAGAGAAATTTATTTCATTGCTTCGGCCATTGTTTTTCCAATGTCGGCTGGACTGGCAACCACGTGAACTCCACATTCTGACAATATTTTCATCTTAGCAGCTGCAGTATCTTCTGCTCCACCTACAATTGCGCCTGCGTGTCCCATTCTTCTTCCTGCTGGTGCTGTTTGTCCTGCTATAAAACCTACAACCGGTTTGCGGTAATTATCTTTTATCCATCTGGCCGCATCTGCTTCCATGCTTCCGCCAATTTCACCAATCATTACAATTCCTTCTGTTTCCGGATCATTCATAAAAAGTTCAACTGCTTCTTTAGTAGTAGTTCCTATGATGGGATCACCGCCAATTCCGATCGCAGTAGATATGCCCAAACCTGCTTTCGCCACCTGGTCAGCTGCTTCATAAGTAAGCGTTCCTGATTTGGAGACAATCCCAATTTTTCCTTTTTTGAAAATAAATCCCGGCATGATTCCAACTTTGCATTCGTCAGCAGTTATAACGCCCGGGCAATTTGGCCCGATCAATCTCGATTTTGATCCCGCAAGAAAATTTTTTGCTTTCACCATATCCTGAACAGGAATTCCTTCCGTAATGCAAACGATGAGAGCAATTCCTGCTTCGGAAGCTTCCATTATCGCGTCAGCAGCAAAAGCCGGCGGAACGAAAATAATGCTTACATCTGCGCCTGTTTTCTTCACGGCTTCTTCAACAGTATTAAAAACGGGCCTGTCCAAATGAGTGCTTCCGCCTTTATTAGGCGTTACGCCGCCCACTACATTTGTTCCATATTCTATCATCTGTGTGGCATGGAATGTACCTTCTGTTCCTGTAAATCCCTGCACTAATACTTTTGAATTTTTATTGACTAATACTGACATGAAAAAGAATTTTAAGTTGCGCAAATATATGAAAGTCTGTTTGAGGTTTAAGATTTGCGAATTCGTTAACTTGCGGCTATGCAGCAATATCTTGATCTTTTACAAAAAATTATTGATACCGGCACCGATAAAAACGATCGCACGGGAACGGGTACACGCAGTTTATTTGGCTACCAAATGCGGTTCGATCTGCAAAAAGGATTTCCGTTGCTTACCACAAAAAAACTGCACCTCAAAAGTATTATTTACGAGTTGTTATGGTTTTTAAAAGGAGACACAAACATTAAATATTTACGCGATCATGGCATAAGGATTTGGGATGAATGGGCTGATGAAAACGGTTATCTTGGACCCGTCTATGGAAAACAATGGCGTAGTTGGGAAGGCGCAAATGGTGAAACAATTGACCAGGTTTCCGATTTGATACAACAATTAAAAACAAACCCCGACAGTCGCCGACTCATCATAAGTGCCTGGAACGTGGCTGACCTTCCGGCAATGAAATTAATGCCTTGCCATTGTTTGTTTCAGTTTTATACCACTCCTCCTCAGAAGGAAGGAGACAAAAGAAAATTATCTTGTCAATTGTATCAACGAAGCGCAGATGTGTTTTTGGGTGTTCCTTTTAATATAGCATCCTATGCATTACTTACCATGATGGTTGCCCAAGTAGTTGATATGGAACCCGGGGGATTCATTCATTCCTTCGGCGACGTTCATCTTTATAAAAATCATTTTGAGCAGGCACAAATTCAATTGTCGAGAAAGCCTTTTTCTCCACCACAAATGAAACTTAATCCTGGGGTGAAAAATATTTTTGATTTTGAATATGAAGATTTTGAATTGTTGAATTACGAAGCTCATCCTTCAATAAAGGCACCGGTTGCTGTGTAGGAGGTTAATTGGTTGAACAATAATAATTATTCAAAACTTTTTGCTATGGAATACATTTTAGAAAAATTGGAGGTCTATAATCTTGCAGAAAAATTTTCGGATGATATTTGGAAAATAGTTTTGAGTTGGGATTCTTTCAAAAAAGAAACAGTGGGTAAACAACTTGTAAGGGCTGTAGATTCGATTTCAGCAAATATTGCGGAAGGATATGGACGATATTATTATAAAGAAAGCCGACAATTTTATTTTTTTTCCGGAAACGAAACCATGGTTAAGTAAGTGTTTAAGAACAAATTTTATTCTTCCGGAAATTTGTGAACCCTTAATTGAAGTGTATAATAGAATTTTAATAATGCTAAATGCTTTTATAAAATTTGTCAGAGAATCACAGCAAAAGAAAAGAAGTACAAATACCTAATAAACGAATAAACCCAATAAACCTTTATCTCATGCTCTCCCATATCGTAGCTGCTTCAGAAAATAATATTATTGGCGTAAAAAACGGTTTGCCATGGAACCTGCCCAACGATTTTAGGTATTTCAAAAATAAGACATGGGCAATGCCGGTAATCATGGGGAGAAGTACTTATGAATCGATGAAAAAAGATCTTCCCGGACGTATCAACATTGTTGTTACCCGACGAAAAGATTGGAAGCCTGAAAATGTTTTTATTGTGCATTCAGTTGATGAAGCAATTAAAAAGGCAAAAGAAAGTGAAGCGAATGAAATTTTTATTATTGGCGGTGGTAAAATTTTTCAGGAGACAATGAATATTGTTGATAAAATTTATCTCACGCGCGTTCACACAATTGTAGAAGGTGATACTTCCTATCCTGATATTGACATCGTGAAATGGAATCTGGTTAGTGAAGAACCGCACGAAGCCGACCAAAAAAACAATTATGCATATAGTTTCCAGGTTTGGGAAAAAGCAGACAATGATCAAATTCAATAATGTATTCCTCATTCCAACTGGCAAAAAAATATTTTCATTACTACTTTCATGCTAAAAATGGCAAGGGACACGGCGTTCATTCTCCTTTCGTTTTTAATTTTATCATTCATGTTTTGAACGACCATAAAAAATATGATTATTATGATAAGATCGAAAAATTGAGGAAAAATTTACAGGTAAATAATGATAAAATTGAAATAGAAGATTTTGGCGCAGGTTCAGCCGTTGTTCCTTTCAAAACCAGGCGGATAAAAGATATTGCCCGCTCTTCTTTGAAGAATAAGAAGTACGGCCAGCTTCTTTTCAGAATTGCCAAATATTATCATGCAAAAAATATCGTTGAATTAGGAACTTCCTTAGGAATCACAACTTGCTATCTTGCCGCCTCAAATACTGATGCAAAAGTGGTTACACTTGAAGGTTCAGTAAATGTTGCTGAAATTGCTTTGAAGAATTTTCAAATTGCCGGATTGCAGAACATTGAATTGATAAAAGGTCCATTCGACAACACGATTTCTTCAGCAATCGAAAAAATAGAAACGGTCGATTTACTATTTATAGATGGCAACCATCGCAAAAAACCAACACTGGAATATTTTAATTTCTTTCTCAGTAAAGCAACAAATAATTCCATTTTTATTTTTGACGACATCCACTGGAGCATTGACATGGAAGAAGCATGGCGTGAAATAAAACAGCATCCTGCAGTGACTTTGACCATTGATCTTTTCTTTATAGGTCTGGTTTTTTTTAGCAGCGACTTTAAGGTGAAACAAGATTTTCCCATAAGGTTTTGATTTTTATAATACCTTAGGCAGATATTTGAAAGTTATGACGATTGGTGTTTTAAAGGAACCCTTATCGGAAACAAGGGTATCACTTTTACCGGAACATATTGGTATTTTAAAGAAGTTAAATGTTGATGTTTTAGTAGAAAAAGGTGCAGGCGAAAAGGCCTTCGCTTCTGATGGAAAATATGTTGAAGCTGGCGCATCAGTTGATACAAGAGAAAATGTAATCACAAAATCTGAAATAGTTTTATCCATTCATTTGCCTTCGGCGAATGAAATCTCTTCCCTGAAATCAAAAGTATTGCTTGGGATTTTTCAACCACTTTACAACCCTGATTTTGTAAAACAATTGACCGCGGCAGGTGTCACCGTTTTCAGCATTGACATGATCCCGCGTACTACACGTGCACAAAGTATGGACGTGCTCAGCAGCCAGGCAAACATTGCCGGTTACAAGGCTGTGTTGTTGGCGGCCAACTTATTTCCCCGTTATTTTCCAATGTTTATGACAGCTGCAGGAAGTATTCCGCCTGCAAAGGTTTTGATTTTGGGTGCAGGTGTTGCAGGTTTGCAGGCAATTGCAACTGCGCGAAGATTAGGGGCAGTTGTTGAAGTGTTTGATACAAGGCCTGCGGTGAAGGAAGAAGTGATGAGTTTGGGTGCTCGTTTTGTTGAAGTGGAAGGTGCAGCTGATGCGAGCAAAGCCGGCGGTTATGCGGTGGAACAAACACCTGAATTTTTGCAAAAACAAAAACAAAGAATAGCCGCGAGTGTAGAAAAATCTGATATCATAATTACCACTGCCCAAATTTTTGGAAAGAAAGCGCCGATTTTGCTGACAGAACCAATGATTGCTAAAATGAAAAACGGATCTGTTATCATTGATCTTGCCGCAGCTACGGGTGGAAATACAGAAGTTACAAAAAATGATGAAACGATAAATTATAAAGGTGTCACCATTGTAGGAAATTCAAATCTTCCTTCAACAATGCCTTCAGATGCAAGCAAATTGTATGGAAAGAACATCTGCAATTTTTTGCAACTCATTATTGATAAGGAAGGGAAGTTGAATTTGAATTATGAAGACGAATTGGTGAAGGGGACATTAGTTGACAGATGAAAGACATGTGGATTAGTTTGGAGTCTTAATAATTTAATAATAGAATAATTCATTAATTAAGATATGCAACAAGTAATTCAATTTATTCAACAAAATATCCAGATGGTTTACATCGTAATCCTGATGATATTTCTGGGTGTGGAAATTATCGGCCGCGTGCCGAGCGTTTTGCACACCCCTTTGATGAGTGGCGCCAATGCCATTCATGGTGTAGTGATTATCGGCGCCATAATAGTGATGGGGAAGGCAGAGGCCGGCAATTATGTGGCGCTTGTTTTGGGTTTTCTTGCGGTGGTTTTGGGAACACTTAATGTTGTGGGAGGGTTTGTAGTAACAGATAGGATGTTGGAAATGTTTAAAAAGAAAAAGTGATTCATAAAAAAGTGAATAAACAAATAACAACGTTCCTTGTTTTATTAATTAAACAAATAAACCAATTCACCTAATTAACCAATTAACCTAATTAACCTCAATAAATGGGTCCAAGTATTTTATCAATTTGCTATATCGTTGCTGCCATTACGTTTATTCTTGGATTGAAAATGTTGTCGAATCCGGCAACAGCCAGGCGGGGAAATTTAATTGCTGCCGGAGGAATGATCATCGCCATTTTGGGGACGATTTTTTTGTATGAAGACAATGGCAAAAAATTAGCGAACTATCCATGGATATTTTCAGCAATTGTTATCGGTTGTATCATTGGAATCCTTGTAGCCAAAAAAGTTAAGATGACCGCAATGCCTGAATTGGTAAGCTTTTTCAATGGTATGGGAGGCGCTTGCGCAGCATTGATTTCTATTGTAGAGTTTGATTATTTGTATAAGGCAAATGCGGGAGTAACTGGTTCCTTTTCCAACGTGGTTCATGGTGGGCATTACCTGGCAATCATTGCAGGAACCATTATAGGAAGTGTTTCATTTGCAGGAAGTATTATCGCGTGGGGCAAACTGAGCGGAAAGTTTAGAGATTATGCCTTTAAAGGACAGCATCTCGTAAATAACCTCATTTTGATGCTGATGTTTGCTTCTGCAGTTTATGTTTATTTTTCAAATGCCCAAACGGTCAACATTCCCTTTTTTATTACCGTTGCCCTTGCTTTGATGTACGGCGTATTTTTCGTTTTACCAATTGGCGGGGCAGACATGCCTGTTGTTATTTCTTTACTCAATTCATTTACCGGTGTTGCTGCCGCATGTGGTGGATTTTTGTACAATAACAAAGCAATGCTTACCGGTGGTATTTTGGTTGGTGCTGCGGGAACGTTACTTACAATTTTGATGTGCCGTGCAATGAATCGAAGCCTTATAAATGTGCTTATCGGATCGTTTGGTGGTGCAAAAGCAGGTGGAACTGCAAGCACAACTGGAGGAAATATTAAAGAGATATCTGTGAGTGATGCTGCTATGTTGATGGCTTATGCAAAAAAGGTAATGATCGTTCCGGGTTATGGTCTTGCAGTGGCGCAGGCGCAACATACTTGTCATGAACTGGAAAAATCTTTGGAAGAAAAAGGTGTGGAAGTAAAATATGCGATTCATCCAGTTGCCGGACGTATGCCGGGTCACATGAATGTTTTACTTGCTGAGGCAGATGTTAGCTACGATAAGCTTTTGGAGATGGAAGATGCCAACGAAGAATTGAAAACCACTGATGTTGCCTTTGTGCTTGGCGCAAATGACGTGGTAAATCCTGCTGCAAAAAATGATCCTTCTTCTCCTATTTATGGAATGCCAATCCTTGAAGTGGAGTTGGCAAAAAATGTGATCGTAAATAAAAGGAGCATGAAACCCGGTTATGCAGGAATTGAAAACCAGCTTTTTTATCAACCCAAAACCTCAATGCTCTTCGGCGATGCCAAAAAGGTTTTACAGGAATTGATTGCTGAACTTAAAAATATTTAAGTACCCCCGATTTTGTTCTCCCCATCCGGCTCTCTTTTTTTTTTGCCTTTTAGTTTTTATCGACAACTTGAGCTAAAGCTTTGAAAAGGTTTCAGCTGAATTTTCGTTTATCCTTTACTGTTATATTGCGTATTTAAAGCCTTTTGAGCTAAAAAAATGGCGAAGGGTTTTACCCTTCGCCATCATTATTTTAATGAAAGAAATTCTTCTTTATTGGCTGTTTGCTATTCTTTTACAAACTTACTTACTGCACTTTCACAACCATTGCTGCAATTTGCTTTTATGAAATAGCTGCCAGCAGGTAAAGCTGAAACATCAAAATCAAGATTGTTGCCTCCGCTGGCTACAGAATAATTTTGTCTTTTTACAATCTTACCCGCAAGGTCAGTGATAATGATATTGATATTATTATTCACAGGAGAAGAAATGATCAAATTCAACCTGTCTTTTGCGGGGTTTGGATAAACAGCGTTCAAAGAAAGTGCATTGATAGAATTTCCTTTTATCAACAGTACGTTTGAATAACTGAAATCTCCATTTTCGTCCACCTGTTTGAGACGATAGTAAATATTTCCACCAATACCTTTTGAATCGGTGTATTGATAGTTTAATACCAATCCGCTGTTCTTGCTGTTTTCTTTTGAATCAACAAATGCAAGGTCTTTGAAGTCTTTTCCATTAAATGAATATTGAACTTCAAATCCTTTGTTATTCAACTCACTGGTTGTTGACCATGAAAGTATATTTGAATTTCCTGAATGTTCACCTTTAAAACTTACCAATGAAATCGGCAATGGTCCTCCTGCAGCAGACAGCGTGAACGTTCCGCGGTCGCTCAGGTTTGGTCCAAAACTATAAACGCGTATTTTATAGTTGGTGCCCACTAATGCATTAAGGGTTATAGCTTCTGAACCTCCGGCCGATGTTGCATCACTGCAGGATACTTCTGTAAGTGATCCGCAATTTCCTTTGAAAACTTCAAGTACCCCATCAAAATTGCTCGAACCTTCCAGATTAATCGCAACCTGCCCGGTTGATAAAGCAGTAAACTGATACCAAACATCATCATCCGCAGAACCTGTAAATCCTCCGCAAGGGTCAGCGGGTTGACTTTGAGTGGCACCCAGAGTTGTACCGGTTTGGGAAGTGGTCAGAACAGTAGCGCCCACACAATCATCATTTGAAGGAGCGGGTGGAGGAGCACTGGTAATGAAAGAGGTTGTGTAAGCTCCACAACTTGACTTTGGAGACCCTGATATAATTGGAACTACATTCCAATAATAAATGGTACTGTACGTTGCATTGTAAAAATTAAGTGTGTCTGCTGTAGTGGAACCAATCAAAGTAGTTGGAGGTAATTTTGCATCCAGGTAAACCTGGTAAGACGTTGCGCCCGGAACTGGATTCCATTTTAAAGTAATGTAAGGAGTTGGGCTGACATTCGTTGATGCATTTGCCGGCGAAACGTTGGTAGTGCACGTCTGAGATTTGGCAGCACTAACAGCAAGAAACAATAAAAAAAAGGTAAAGGTTTTTTTCATACGGTTTTTTTTGGTAAACGTTATTGGGTTAAGGTTTGGTACAATTTTTAAATTTCAGGCCTCTAAAATAAGACTATTTCAACAATAGATGCAAATTTTGAGGAAATTAATTTAAAAAATTTTTATTTGAAGGAGTTTCGTTTTTTCGAAAGGCGTAAGCAGTTTCTAATATATATTGATAAAACTGAGTGAGTGTACTGGTGGAGGTGAAATAATAACTGGGCCTGTAAAGCTTTTTATAGGTCTCCAATGAATCTCCCGTCAGTCCCGTTACTCTTGTTATTGTTTTGGATGAAAAATGGTAATCGACATAGTTATCCTGCTCCTGTTGCAATAAGCGGTTTCTAAACGCCTGCCGTTCTTTGTTCTTTCTGAATTGAAACATTCCTATTAATGCGTCAAGGTCAAGACCTGCAGCACCTCCCGGATCATAAGTGGAATGGAAACCTTGCCTGTCGTCACCAAAAATTTTCGCATACTCCTGCCTGTTCTCTAATGAGTCTAATTGATAATTGGGGGTATAGATTGTTACCGGGTTCAACAATTTATACTTCTGCTGCACTTTTGCCTGTATCGAGATATCAAAAGCGCTATAATCCTTGATGTCTTTAACCGGAAATCTTAACGTGGATTTTCCATTGTAAGTAAAATAGATTGAATCGCTTTTTGCAACCTGGATTTTATAAGCTCCGGCTGAATCAGTTACATCCGAAGCGCCTGAAGTACTCTTTACCATTACATTTGGAACTGAATACAATTTAGAGGCATCGTAGACATTTCCCTTTACAGTCACCTGCGCTGATGACCTGAAAGTGAACAAGATCAGTAAACAAACAAAAAGGCAGTAAATTTTCCCCATCCTGTATTTTTATTCCTAAGGTGTTACAATATTAGATAAATGAAACCGCCATTTTAAATGTAAAAATTTTTTTAACGTTGGCTTTAGTAAAATAAAAAAGTTGGGTGAATGTTGATTTACTCAAGGATTACGTTTCATGTCATTCAAAAACTTGAATTTAACCGGGAAGAAGAAAATAAATTCAGCTTTCCTACAATTCTAATTATTAATTAAATTCAGGTTGGTAGTAATTTGTCCAACCTTACCTCATATTTACCGAATAAATATTTATTTTTCAGTGGATGTGATCTAAATGATTAATTTTATTATCCAAAAAAATTATTCAATCATTAAACTTTTCCAACCATGAAACAGATTTTTTTAAAAGGCGTTGTTTTAACATTGATGGGTTTGTTCCTCACATCATTGCTTTTTGCGCAGGATAAATCAAAAAGGGCTAGTCCTCCCGAAACGGCTACCGGAACTGTTGCCGGTTCCAAAATCACTATTAATTACAGTAGCCCGGCTGTAAAAGGTAGGAAAATTTGGGGTGACCTTGTTCCTTACAACAAAGTGTGGAGATTAGGGGCCAATGAAGCAACAACTTTCCAAACAAGCAAAGACATAATGGTAGAAGGCAAAAAACTGCCGGCAGGTACATATGCGTTATATGCATTGCCAACTCCAAATGAATGGACCTTTATTTTTAATTCTAAACTCACACAAGACGGTAAGCCGATTTGGGGTATAAAAGATGAAGAGGGAAATACTACCGATGATCCTAAAACGGAAGTGTTACGCGTCATGGCTAAGCCTGAGAAATCTGCAACTTTTAATGAAAGAATGAAAATTGTTGTCAACAACAGTGGTTTTGCTGTTGAGTGGGAAAATCTGAAAGTGCCCGTTTCAATAAAATAATTTCATTTGAAGAAATAAAAATGCCCGGCTTTGAGGAACCGGGCATTTTTATTTTATTAAAATCTACTTCCGGCTTTTTTCGCGTGTGCATTACAGTTATACGGAAATAAATTTATTTTGAATTTCTTTAATTACTGTTCGCTTAAATTCTAACCTCCTTTGTATCCTCCGATTACCGGCAAAATTTCGCCAGTAATATAACTTGAACATTGCGGCGAAGCCAGGAAAACATAAGCCGGCGCTATTTCTTCAGGCTGTGCCGGACGCTTCATTGGCGTATTTGAACCAAACTTTTCAATATACTTTTTTTGTTTGTCTGATGGATTTAACGGCGTCCAAACCGGGCCTGGTGCAACTGCATTTACTCTTATTCCCTTGGAAATTAAATTTTCACTTAACGCACGTGTAAATGCATGAATGCCACCTTTTGTCATGGAATAATCCAGCAAATATTTGTTGCCTAAAATCCCTGTGACACTTCCTGTATTTATAATGGCGCTTCCATAATTGAAATAGGGAACCGCAGCATGGGCCATGTGAAAATATCCGTAAAGATTTGTCTTGAGCGTAAGATCAAAATGCTCTTCCGTAAGTTCTTCAAACTCCTCTACGTGTAATTGAAATGCCGCATTGTTCACGAGGATGTTGATGGTACCAAAAGTGTCGATAGTTTTTTGCACGGCTAACTGGCAAAATTCTTTGTCAGTAACATCCCCGGGAATTAATAAACATTTTCTTCCTTCCGCTTCAACTAATCTTTTTGTTTCTTCTGCATCCTGATGTTCACTCAGGTAAACCACCGATACATCGGCGCCTTCCCTTGCAAACAAAATTGCAACCGCTCTCCCAATGCCCGAATCTGCACCTGTTATTATGGCAACCATATCCTGCAATTTGCCAGAACCTTTGTAGTAGGGCGCATCACACATGGGCTGTACCAACAGGTCTTTTTGCTTGCCCGGCTTTTTTAAATGTTGTTTATCAACCGGCGGCTCAGGATATTTTCGCGCACCTGCCTGCATTGGTTTTTCCTGCTTTTTCCCTTCACCCTTTTTATCTTCTCCAGTTTGCTGTTGCTGTAATTGCCTTTGTTTGGCCGCAAGTTTCTCGCCTTGCTGTTTGTAACTTTTGAGTGTCTTCATGGGTCTACATTTTTTAGAATTTTTCCCAAAAAACATTCCATTATTTTTTTACATATCAACTTTTTCTTTCCAGGCTATAGAATAATTTTTTCCTCGAATAAAAATGCAGGGAGATCCTAAAGCAACAAATTAAAACAAAATAATACCTTTTTCGCTCTGTCATTTTTTTCATCTTTTTTCATCTTTCCTTCATTTTCGGCTTCTACATTTGTTCCTGTTATTAAATGCTTAACCTCAAAAACAAAAAAACATGAAAAGGACATTATTAATTTCGACAGCATTAATTTTCTCGGCTGCTACGTTTGCACAAACAACAGTCAACAATAGTCAATCTGTGAAAGGCGCAGCAAATATCAGCCACAACAAAGCCGGAACCCAGATGTATAGCTCAGCAAATGCTTCCTCTGCAACCAGCATTCATTCTTCTGTTGTTCAAAATGCCAAAAGCGGCGCTACAGAACAAATAAAAGAAGATAACCAGGCTATGGCTTCGGAAAAACAGGCAATTGCCGCAAATGCAAAAACCAAAGGCCAACAAGTGGCCGGGGCTGCTAAATTGAAAGGCAATAACACCAGTGAAAATTCGTCTATATCCGGGAAAGCTTCTTCATCTGCTTCCGTAAACGGAAAACTGAAAAGCTCTGAAAATGAAAGTGTGCATGCAACTTTGAAAGGTGATAACCGGTCTGAAGTAGCAGTTGAAAAAATTGCATTGGCTAAAACTCATAAAGTTGAAGCATCCACAAAAAACGCGGTTCATACGACAGTTACAGAAGTTCATACAGTGAAAGTAAAACCTGTGAAAGTAAATACCGCAGCACGAGTAAATTCTGCGGCTGTTGTAAGAATCAGATAACTAAACACTAACAGGTTTTGCACCTGGGTGCAAAACCTGTTTTAAAAATTGGCAATGAAAAATAAAATCACTTTTAAGATCTCGATAATTGTTACCTTGTTGTTTATCTTACCCGGCCTTGCTTTAGCCTCTGAAGGAAATCCTACATTTCATTTAAAAACCATCCGCTTCAACAGGGCAATTGCTGACACGACACTTCCAACTGCCACTCAGGATCAAAAGGAAACCAAAGAAAAAAAAGAAGACAATTCACAAAATAATCCAGATCCCCAGATAGTGAAAGTGATCCCGAAAGCCCGGAAGCAACCGATTCCCGTTCCGGTGAAAGTGAATATTCACCCTGTAAAAGTGATTAAGCCAAAAATCATAAGACCTATTGTAAAACCCGTGATCAAAATAGTTCATTAGATAAATGCAAAACCTCATGAAATCCTTGATTCTGTTATTTTCTTTTTGTGCTCTCGGCGCCGTAAGCCTTGCTCAAACTGATAGTGCTGCTGTGCCAGGAAGCACCAATAAATCTACTTTAACACTTGCGGCGATTTATACCAACAATGCCAGTTATTACGGGCAAAAAGCAGCAGAGCCAACACCGTATGTTGCAGCAGCTGCAGTTTTTCAATTGCCATCAGGAATTTATTTTACGGGGCAATCATATAAACTTTTGAATGACACATCATCTGCAGTTTCAGCAGGTGCTTTAGGTCTGGGTTATACATTTCATATCGGCAAAAAGTTTATAACTGACATGAGTTACAGTCATAGTTTTTACCCGGCTTACTCACCTTTGTTGCAGGCATCGAACACCGATAATGCAAGTCTTTCTTTCAGTTTTGACAGCATTTGGATCAAGCCTAAAGTGACTGCTGATTATGCTTTTGGAAAGACGAGCGATGCTTTTGTTACTGCAGAACTTTCAAAATCGATTGATCTTTTCAGCATCTCTTCAAAAGACATTGTAACAATTGAACCTGCAGCAAATGTTGTTGGCGGCACACAACATTTCTATCAAACTTATATCACGCAAAAAAATATCCACGATAGCGTTCTCGGACTTCTCGGTTTGCCAGGCCTGGGCAACTCAAGATCCGTTTCGCATTCAGATACCGTAACTACTACCTCTTTTAATTTGTTGTCTTATAATTTTAAATTACCAATTGCTTATAACCGTGCACATTATTTGCTACAGGCAGAATACCAGCTTTCTCTTTTGGGCGAACATGCAGTGAACAAACAAATAAATTCTTTTTTAACTTTCAGCTTTTATTACCAGTTCTGATATCATGAAAATCCTGATCATTGAAGATGAAAGAACACTTTCAAGGGAAATAAAAACTTTCCTTGAAAAAGCTTGTTACCTCTGTGATGTAGCATACAACGCTGCTGATGCAATAAAACAAATGGTGGATAATGAGTATGATTTTATTTTACTCGATCTTGGTTTACCAGACAAAGACGGCTTGGACCTGTTGAACGAGATCAAGAAGATGTGTCCTGAAGCTTCCTACATCATTCTTACCGCACGTGGTGATTTGGAAGACCGGATAAAAGGCTTGGATCTAGGCGCAGATGATTATTTGGCCAAACCTTTTTCATTACTTGAGTTGCAATCAAGAATGCACGCAATCTCCCGAAGAAAATCCGGTAACAATGATTCTGTTATCAGCCTTGGAGATTTTATAGTTGACCTAAATAAAAGAAGTGTCCGGTTTGAAGAAAATGACATCGATCTTTCCAGGAAAGAATTCGATCTCTTGAGTTATATGATCCTGCATAAAAACAGGCCGTTGACGCGTTTGCAACTTAGTGAACATATTTGGGGCAATTTTTCAGATGATGATTACGATTCCAATTTTATTGATGTGCATATCAAAAATATCAGGAAAAAAATGAGTGCTCATGCGCCGGTCGAATGGTTGCAAACCATCCGGGGCATCGGTTATAAAATAAAAATATAGCGGTGAAACTCCTTTCAAAACTTACACTTTTTATAACCCTTTCCAAACTGCTCATCGTAGTTTTATTTGTTTTGATGCTTCCTTCACTTGTGGGTTATGTAAGTTTTCAATACAGCAATTATTACCTGCGCCAACAAAAGCAAAAAGTACTTTCAGAGATCCGGCAAAACGGAATAGATTATTACCTTGAAGGCGACAGCGCTTATGCGAGTTACACAATGTTGAAGGAAGAATATATTTCCATTCTTCCTTCAGAAAATACTAAGGTGAAGGACACGATCGAAACTGCGCGAAGAGTAGTTGGAGAAGACACGTTGAACTATCGAATATTAATTCATGAATTGAAAGTGCCCGGAAAAAATTATGTTCTTGAAATTGGTAAAACGACCTCAACCATTGGTGAATACAACAATTTGCTCCAAAGATTTACACTTTTTGTTTTGATCGGGTTGATTGGATTAAGTATTGTTATAGATTTGATCTATAGCCGCATTTTAATTAAACCCCTGACGCGCATTGTAAATACAAAATTGCGAAACAGGAAGTTTCCTTTCAAGGAAAAATTGACACCGGTGAAAACTTCTACAGTCGATTTCCAAATACTCGATCGCTCGCTGATTGAATTGATGGAAAAGATCCATGAAGCTTTTGAAAAGGAAAGAGAATTTACTTCCAACGCTTCTCATGAACTGATGACGCCGATCAGCATATTGCAATCAAATGCTGAAAACCTGATGATGCAGGAAGACATTTCTGAAGAAATGCAGGACAAGATCTCACAGATGATGCGCACGATTAATCGTCTGAAAAAAATTGTTCATTCTCTGCTCTATATTTCAAGAATAGAAAATGACCAGTTTGCAAAAAATGAAACGATAGATATGAAAAAAGTGACGGTAGAAGTGATGGATGAATTATCGTATCGCCTTGAAACAAAATCAATCAAATTTATCAATCGTGTTTCTCCTGTAAGAATTAACCATGTAAACCACGATTTATTTTTCCAGATGCTTTACAACCTGATCAATAATGCCATTCGCTACAATAAAGAAAACGGTTCGATTATTTTGTCAGACGAAATTAACCCGGGCAATGAATACAAAGTGATCATAAGCGACACCGGCGTTGGCATTAAGCCTGAGGACTTACCTGGCATTTTCGACCGATTCAAAAAATCAGGTAAAGACAAAGGAGAAGGTTACGGCCTTGGATTATCCATTGTAAAAAGCATCGTCAGCTTTCATGAATTTTCAATCACCGTTAATTCAGAGTGGGAAAAGGGAACAAGTTTTATTATCTCAATTCCCGCTGGTAGGGTAGTTGATTATTAAACTATTGGATTTTTGAATTATTGACTGTCTTAAAGTTGTTCTAACGTTAATCAGTACACGAAAAATGTAAGATCCATCATTAAGTTGATTAAATATTCCGATAGTCAATCTTCCTCATTATATTTACCGCTTTGAATTAAAATAAAACTGATGCTTAATTATTTCAAGCGTTCTTTAAAAAGAAAGATCGCAAGAAGAGTTACAAAGGAATATCAGCCTATTGTTGCTACTTATGATTTAGAAGAAATGGGTAAAATTGAATTTGCCAATTGGAGTAATCCTTTGGTGATGCAAATTACACCAAAAGCTGAAATGGTTCACTTTTTCAAGCAATTCATTAACCAGGGTGATTTGGTAATCGATATTGGCGCAAACATTGGCGATACAACTGTGCCTATGGCTTTTGCCGCTGGTTCTGTTGGTCTTACTTTGGCATTTGATCCCAATCCATTGGCTTTTAAAATTCTTGAGAAGAATGCTTCATTGAATACTAAATTAACCAATATCAAACCCATCCCATTTGCAATTTCAAAAGAAGACCAGGAATACTTTTTTATTTCTTCAGAAGCGTCTTTTGGAAATGGTGCAATCTCTTCGTCAAGGGAAAGTATTCATGGAAAATTCATTCATGATAAAAAGGTGAAGGGCGTAAATCTTGAAAAGTTTTTATCAGAAAATTATAATGATTGGTTGCCGAAACTTTCTTTTATCAAAGTGGATGCAGAAGGTTATGATAAGGAAATAATCAAATCAATTTCTGGTTTGATCCAATCTTATAAACCTGTTATTGTAGCGGAATGTTTTGATGTTTTATCGAAAGATGAGAAAATAGAACTGTTTGATATTTTATCTGGGTTCAACTACCGTATTTCTTATTTTCAGGATTTTGATATTAACTCAGAAGTAATAAAATTGGTTGAACCAGCAAATATGCTCCGGAAGGAAACATTTAATCTTTATGCAGTTCCTGAAAATTATCGAAAGAGTTGCTAAAAAGAGAATGACTTGAAAATAAAATGGGTTTGCATTTGTAAAATCCAAATCATTACAAATTTTCAATCCAGATAGAAATGTCATGTGGCGCCGGTTCATCGCCACCAAAATAAGGATAAAGCTGGTATCCTTCTGCTTTGGGAGTCGTACTCGCCCTCGGCATTTTTGTTTCAACTCCATTCAATTCAAAAAGATATTGATCACCTGAAACAGTAATGCTACAGTTGTTTTCTTTCCCAATTTCCACTATGCCCAATTCCTTATAAGTCATTACGCCGCGGTTGTACACATAAGCAAAAAGGCGAAGTGAATCATTACTCCAGCGCCAGCCAAAGCGTGCGCTGAAATCATGGTGCATTGTATTGTTATCACTGAAGCCAAAAAGCTTATTAATGTCGCCCTGGTTTTCTGGTTTTTGCGTTTTATAGATCGCAGAACTATCAAATTTTACTTTAAATGCAAGCTGGTTCACATTCAATGGAACATAAATATTTCGATCGCAATATTGTTTCCCTTTAAAAATATTGTATTTAATAAAAGATTGACTTGAAATTTTCTTTTCTGATGAAGATTGCAGTCTTACAAGTTCTTTTTGACAGGCAGTCAAACAAAGCCCTGCCATGCAGGTTAGGATTAATTTGTTTTTCACAGGTGTAAGGTGTTTTTATTTCCGATACAGGAACGGAATTTTTACAACATTAGTGTGTGGCCAAAAGTAAAAAGTTTTTTAAAAGTTTTTGCCGGAAACTGTCATAAAGATTACTGTAATACTTCTCTTGTTGAAAATAAAAAGATTAAGTATTTGTTGCTTTACTATAAAAATTAAAATTGCAATTGTTCACCCACAAATTCAATTATTCTTTTCATTGCAGGCTCATAATTTTCTGTGGTATCCACAAAGAGTGTGGGAACATTCATTTTTGGAGCTCGATAATTTATCGTTAGCAAATCCAATTGTTTTTGATTCATTGTTTCATCACCATGAAATTTATTCCTGGCAGCATCTGAGGCAGCTCTCTTTGAAAAGCGCTCATGTATTAATTCAGTTTTGGTATTGCACACGATGATCTTAATATCCGCTTTTTCTGAAAGTGGCTCCAGTTTTGGTCGCCATAATTTATCCTGGAATGCGGCCTCAATAATCAAAGAAATATTTTTAGAAACAAATAGCCCCGCAATTTTAAAAAAGGAATCGTAAATGTGGTTTCCTGTGTTTTCACTTGCTTCAGTATGGCTCAATTTTAAAGTTTGCAAATACCCTTCTTTCAGTTCATCTCTTGAAAGCAGCGGCAAATGGACTTGTTGGGCTAACAGTTTTGCTAATGTACTTTTTCCTGAAGCAGGCGGACCTGTAATTAAAATCAATAAAGGTTTTTTCATTAATGAAATTTCAGAAGCAAAGTATTATTGAATTTTTGAAACATTCTTGATCGTAATCGTTCTTTCAACAACGCCATTTATTTTATTGGTCATGCCGGGCACTTGTGTTTGGCTCACCACAAATTCGTGCAGCGAAGCTTTTTGGATCCAGCCGCCTTTAAGGTCTTTATAGATGTCGCCATGTGAACTGCCGTGGGTTTTTACTTCCATGTTTGGCATCGGTTTCATAATCATCACAAAAGAACTGGCGCCGGAATCATAACCGAGAATAGCACAAACTTTATGATTTACATTTCCAAGTCCCTTAAATTCCAAGGTGATTTCACCATTCTTAAAATAAGATCCTTTGGCAATCCTGCTCCCCAGGTCTTCAGCAGGTTGTGAATAAGAGGCACTATGAATTATTTTATCGCCCACATGCTTCAGATCCTGGATTCCTTTTCCGGAATCTGTTTTTTCAGAAAAAACACTCATCGAATAAAAATCAACAAAGGCATTGTAAATGTGAAATTGAATTTCCACAGGAACTTCTTTGCCGGTTTCATCAACCAGGTGTTCAAATTTACTTTGATCAATTCCAAACAATGGTTGATTGGCAGTTTTTGTATCATGCTTTAATTGCACATGATAATGCCAATTAGTAAGAGCTGGAATTGTTTTTTCAGCGGAATCATTTTGCTGGATAGTAAAATTTAGGCAGGTATATTCATCACCTTTTCCTGCAGCCGAATCTGGGGGGACACAGCGCAAATAAAGACGATAAACATCTGTTCCTGCAGTTGTTCCGTCAGGTGATATTTTTGTCAACCGTGATTCCATTGAATAATATTGGGTATCCAAAGAATGAGCAGGAATTAAATTATAAGAATGCTGAAATATTTTTTCCGCCGGAATGTATTGTGCTCTTATCTCTTTTGCTGAAAAAATAATGAGCACCGTTGCGATGAAGCTGATTTTAAGAATTAACTTTTTCATTCCATAAATTTAAGTCACTGAAGCAATTTTCGCGGAACCGTTTATATAAAACATTTTTGATCTGACGCAGAATAAAAATCCAAAAGAAAAGTCCATTCACTTTAAATCTTTTCCTTTTTTCTTTCACCCTTAACTGATGCAAATCATTTTTCAAAATGACTGTTGGCATTAATTTACTATTTCTACTGTTGGAAATTTAGTGGGTTTTGGTATGACCATTGATGCAATTGAAAACAAATTTGGAATACGCCTTTTAATTTTTGGTGCCGTTCAAAATCTTTTAAAATGATTGATGCGAATAAATTATTCGATAAGAGAGTTGCCCATGTTGAAGGTTTTGATTCTTTGATGGAACTCGCGCTTAACATGCGTTGGTCATGGAATCACGAGGCGGATGAATTGTGGAGGGAATTGGATCCGGACCTTTGGGAACTTACCCACAATCCGTGGGTCGTATTACAAACGATCTCGAGGGATACACTCATTAAGAAAATGACGCTTGCTTCTTTCAGGAATAAGATTAATGAATTGATGGATTTGAAAGAATCTGCGATTTCAGAATCTGCATGGTTTCAAAATAATCATCCAAATTCTACACTTTCTTGTGTTGCCTATTTCAGTATGGAATTTATGCTAAGTGAGGCATTACCCATCTATTCCGGCGGCTTGGGAAATGTTGCAGGTGATCAGTTAAAATCTGCGAGTGATCTTGGCGTGCCTGTTGTAGCCGTTGGACTTCTTTATCAACAAGGCTATTTTCACCAGTTAATTGACAATTCAGGAAACCAGGTTGCTCTTTTTCCTTTTAATGATCCCGGGCAGTTGCCCATTACGCCATTACGCCTTGAAAATGGTGAATGGCTGAGATTCCAAATTAACTTTCCGGGATTTGCAGTGTGGTTGCGCAGCTGGCAGGTGCAGGTGGGAAGATTAAAATTGTACTTGCTCGACAGCAATGACTCTGCGAATTTGCCAATCTATCGGGGCATCACGAATGAATTATATGGCGGAGGTGCCAATATACGCATACAACAGGAGTTATTGTTGGGTATTGGTGGTTGGCGATTGCTGAAAGCACTTGGCATTAAGCCTGAGGTTTGCCACATGAATGAAGGACATTCTGCATTTCTCGTTTTGGAGCGCGCGCGTGATTACATGGAAGAAAATTCGGTTTCTTTTGAAGAAGCTTTAGCAATAACCCGCAAAGGAAATTTATTTACTACGCATACAGCTGTGCCGGCCAGTTTTGATCAGTTTACGCCTGCCTTGATGGAGCAATTCCTGGGTGATTACGCCAGAAATGAATTGAAGATTTCAATGAAAGAATTATTGTCTTTTGGCCGGCAAAATTCTGATGAAAATTCTGAAAGTTTTCACATGGCTTACCTCGCTTTACGCGGTTGCGGTGCAGTGAATGGAGTAAGTTCTTTGCATGAAGAAGTAAGCAAAGATTTGTTCAAGAATTTATTTCTCCGTTGGCCTGTAAACGAAATTCCCGTTGGCCACGTAACCAACGGAGTGCACATGCCGAGCTGGGACTCAGAAAAGGCGGATAGAATCTGGACTACAGCGGCGGGCAAAGACCGGTGGAGGGGAAACCTCGAAAGTCTCGAAGAAAATATTTCGAATTTGCCGGATGAAGATTTGTGGCAAATGAGGAATGAACAGCGCAGCGATTTTGTTGATTTTGTAAGGAACAGGTTTGAAAGACAATCAAAGTTGGCTGGTGAGTCAGTGGAACAACAAATTATGGCAAAAAATATTTTAGATCCGGAGACATTAACGCTTGGATTTGCCAGGCGGTTCGTTGCTTATAAAAGACCCAATTTATTACTCACAGATCCCGTGAGGTTTATCAATATTCTTACTGACCCGCAAAGACCTGTTCAATTAGTAATCGCCGGCAAAGCGCCACCCTATGAAGAAGCGGGAAAGGCACTGCTTCGTCAATGGATAAAATTTATTGAGCAAAATAATTTGCACAAGCATATTGTGTTTTTAAATGATTACGATATGTTTCTTACCGAAAATATGATACAAGGTTGCGATGTGTGGGTAAACACGCCACGTCGTCCATGGGAAGCTTGCGGTACGAGTGGAATGAAAGCGCTCGTCAATGGAGTTCTCAATTTGTCTGAACTCGATGGCTGGTGGTCAGAAGCGTATACGCCGGAAGTTGGTTGGGCGATTGGGGACAGGCAGCGGCATGGAAGTGATCCGGAATGGGATAAAGCTGAAGCTGAAAGATTATATGAACTATTGGAAACAGAAGTGGTTCCTCAATTTTATAAAAGAAACGAAAAAGGTGTTCCCGGGCAATGGATAGAAAAAATGAGAAACAGCATGGGGCAGTTGACTCCCCGGTTTTCAGCTAACAGGACAGTGCGGGAGTACACTGAAAAATATTACCTGCCGGCAGCTGAAGGCTATAAAAAAAGAACAGCAGAAAATGGAACTGTTGGAAAAGAAATAACAAGAGTGACAAAAGAAATTTCCTCAAAATGGCCGGGCATCAAATTTGGCCAAGTGTGCATTAAAAAAAATGCAAACGGGTTCGATTACAAAATCGCGGTCTTTCTAAATGGAATTGACTTTGCTTATGTTAGAGTGCAACTTTATGCAGATGCTATTAAACAAGGCCTGCCTGAAATTTTTGAAATGAAGTTAATTTTTGACAAAAATGAAAGAAAAGATTTAATTTTTTCGGTTGCAGTTATTTCAGACCGCCCGGCGGATGATTATACGGCTCGCGTTGTTCCAAATTATCTTGATGTTTCTGTTCCATTGGAAAATGGATTGATTTGCTGGGCAAGGTAAGCATGGATAAAGCAAGGTTAACAGATAACTTTTCCAGCACTGGTTATTAAATTATACCACATCAAACCAAACTTTCTTTGCATCATTCCAATCGCCGTTATAATTGATTGTCAGTTCTTCGCCGGCAGCAATTTGTCGCACTGTTTTTATTTGAATCGTTTCTTCTTCGAAATCCATAAAATATTCACAGTTGCTTGTGTAACTGTGATTGTAAAGAGGAATAAATCCCAACGCCATACAGCACATGTCCTTTTGATCGCCCCATGCGAAAATATAATCGTGCAAAAGTGTTTTGTCAATCAACGCACGATCTTCCGCACTCATCACGATCACCGGTGATTCTTCGATAATTGTGTTGGCTTTGATCACTTCTTTTGTATAAACACCTCTTCCTTTTTTGGCTATTCTTTTTACAATCAAATAATTCTTTATCATTTACAACAATAATTAGATAATCAAATAATTCAATAATTAACGTTCAATCAGGCATCAATAAACCAATATAAATAAAACTAAAAAACAATCCTGCAGAATGAATCAAATTGACTTTCCCTTAAAATAAAAATAAACTAATTTTGCGCCCTCATGGCTTAAAACGATTCTCATGGCCGAAGAAGAAGTTTTGGTTCAGGAGCAATTCGAAGATGTTTGGGCAAGCGGAAACGAGGAAGCGATCAGCGGTTTTTTAAACGAACAGAACATCAGTGATGTTGCTGAACTAATAGACGAAAACGAAGAGCTGGAAATAGAAATTTTCACGAAGCTGTCCATGCATCGCGCTACCGGTGTATTCAAAATTCTTGACCATCCGACCCAAAAGAGAATCATAAAAAATTTGCCGCCAAGCAAAAGTGCCGAACTACTCAACAAAATGGAGCCGGACGACCGTACTTCATTTTTTGAAGACTTGCCAAACGAAGTCGTTCGCGAATTGGTGAAAACGTTGGTGCCTGAAGAAAGGAAGATTACTCTTTCTCTCCTGGGTTATCCTGAAAACAGCGTCGGTCGCTTAATGACGCCCGATTACATTTATGTTTATGAGTACAACACGGTTGCAGAAGTCCTGAACGTCATCCGCAATGTCGGAAAAAACACCGAGACGATCGATGTGATCTACGTGATCAACAAGCATGGTGAATTGCTTGATGACCTTAGGATCCGCGAATTTATTTTGGCTTCACCTGATACTAAAGTGAGCGAAATGATGGATGGCCGTTTTATTGAATTGAATGTAAACGACGACCAGGAAACAGCGAACGAAGTTTTTAAAATGAATAATCGTGTAGCCCTTCCCGTTGTAGACGATTATAATGTATTGCTCGGTATTGTTACCATCGACGACGTTTTGTGGGTTACCAACGAAGAGTTTAGTGAGGATATTCAGAAGATTGGTGGTGCCGAAGCTTTGGACACTCCTTACCTTGAAACGCCAATTCCTACATTGGTGAAAAAGAGAGTAGGATGGCTCATTATACTTTTCCTCAGTGAAATGTTTACGGCAACAGCAATGGCTTTTTACAATGATGAATTGTCCAGGATGATCGTGCTTACCAATTTTATCCCGCTCATCATGAGTAGCGGTGGAAACAGCGGATCACAAGCTTCTACATTGATCATCCAGGCGATGGCGCTGGGTGAAGTAACTGTTGCTGAATGGTGGCACGTGATGCGTCGCGAAATCCTGTCAGGACTTTTATTGGGAATCATTCTTGGTATCATTGGATTTTGCAGGATCTTTATCTGGAGCTTGCTGATGCACCATGGATTCATGGCTGATATTTATGGCATTCATTGGGTACTGATTGGGTTGAGTATTAGCTTTTCACTAGTGGGCGTAGTGCTTTGGGGGTCACTTGCAGGAAGTATGTTGCCGATTCTTTTGAAAAAATTGGGTGCTGACCCTGCATCTTCTTCAGCTCCGTTTGTAGCCACACTGGTTGATGTTACCGGTTTAGTCATTTTCTTTAATGTGGCGCTTTATTTCTTAAAAGGAAACGGGCTCTGATTTTCCCCTTGCGTATTTCTTCGATCGATTCACCTCTGTAAAACCGCCGTTCGCCTAAAAGCGCTTAGCCGTAAGAAAATAATCAGTTTACTTTGTATATCACTTTCAAATTTTTGAAAGAACATTTTTTGCTTAGAAAAGACCATTGATGGACTCAAAGAAAAAAAAGCCGAAACAAAAGAAGCCCAATATTTTTAAAATTCTGAAACCTTATTCAGGAATGATCAGCCTGCTTTTATTGTTTGCGTTGCTAAGCAATGGGCTCAATCTCGTCATTCCGAAGATCATACAGGCAGGCATAGACGATTATTCGAAAGGAAATTTTCATATGAAAAATATCATCCTTTGGTTTTCAGTCGCATCCATTCTTATTTTCATTCTCACTTATGCACAAAGTATTTTGCAAACTTTTGCTTCTGAAAGAGTAGCACGTGATATGCGGGAAAAGCTTGCTTCCAAAATTTCACAGCAAGATTATGCTTACATTCAAAATGTGACGCCCAATAAATTGCTCACCAATCTCACATCTGATGTTGATGCAATTAAAATGTTCGTTTCGCAGGCAATCGTTTCTATCGCTTCATCTTTGATCCTGATCATTGGTGCAAGTGTTTTGTTGTTGAACATCAATTGGCGGCTGGGGCTTGCTGTTTTACTGATCATTCCAATAATCGCCACGACTTTTTACCTGGTATTAAAAAAGGTAAGAGTGCTTTTCAAGAGGTCGCAGGAAGTGATCGATTGGCTCAACAAGGTAATCAACGAAAGCATTCTTGGTTCAGCTCTGATCCGCGTTTTGAATGCTCAATATACAGAGTACAATAAATTCATGGATGCGAATACTGAAGCGAAAAATCTTGGCTTGTCAATTCTTCGTTTGTTTGCTACTTTGATTCCGATAATTGTTTTGACTGCGAATCTTGCACGTCTTACCGTCCTCGCTTTGGGTGGTCATTTCGTTATCAATAGTACAATGACGCTTGGTGAGTTTGCGGCCTTCAACAGTTATATTGCGATCCTGATTTTTCCCATCATTATGATCGGATTTATGAGCAATGTGATTGCCCGTGCTTCTGCTTCTTATCAACGCGTTCACAACACGCTTGAATCTCCTGATTTTGTTGATAAAGGCGCGGTGCACAAAGAATTGGACGGCAACATTGAATTAAAAAACGTAAGCGTTTATTATGGTGAAAATCCCGCGTTAAAAAATATTTCTTTCCTTGCTGAAGCAAAAACAAGAACTGCTGTGATTGGTCCGACTGCAGCAGGAAAAACGCAATTGCTCTATCTTCTGACAACGTTGATAAAACCAACAGAAGGCGGGATTTTATATGACGGAATCAATATTGATGATTACAATCGTGATTCTTTGCTGAGCCAGGTTGGATTGGTGTTCCAGGACAGCATCATTTTCAATTTAAGTCTGCGTGAAAATATCGCCTTTAATAATAAAGTGACAGAAGAAGACCTTCAAAAAGCGATTGCAACGGCGGAATTAAAAGATTTTATCAGCACTTTGCCCGACGGTTTGGACACCATGGTTTCTGAGCGTGGGACGAGTCTTTCAGGAGGACAAAAACAAAGGATCATGTTGGCAAGAGCGTTGGCAATCAACCCGAAGATTTTATTGCTTGACGATTTTACAGCAAGGGTTGATGCATTAACAGAAGAAAAAATTTCATCGAACCTGAGAGCCAATTATCCTGGTTTAACGATGCTTTCTGTTACTCAAAAAATTGATCCTGTCAAAGATTACGACCAGATAATTGTGATCATGGAAGGCGAATTGATCGCGAAAGGGAAACATGATTATTTGATGCAGCATTCGCCTGAATATGTTCAAATTTATCATTCACAAAAAAGTACAACCGATATAACAGAAGCGTAAGAATATGAATTACAATCTCAACATAGAGCAGAAAACTTCCACAAAGGCGGCATTAAAAAAAATGCTGCAATTCATGAAGGAAGAAAAAAAGAATCTTGTGATTGCATTCATTGTGATGGCACTCAATTCAGGTATCGCAATGCTTACACCTTACCTGATCGGTTATACAATTGATCACTACATTCAAACAAAATTATATCGTGGTTTGCTCACGTTTTCCGGCCTTCTCCTTGTACTTTTTCTCATCTCTGCTGCAACAGATTATCTGCAAACGAAGATCATGGGAAGTATCGGGCAAAGAATGCTGTACAGTTTGCGCAACGCGGTTTTTAATAAAATACAAAGCTTGCCGATTGCTTTTTTTAATCAAAACAAAGCTGGTGATCTTATTTCAAGAATAAACAATGATACTGACAGGGTAAACCAGTTTTTTTCGCAATCCTTATTGCAGTTTGTTGACAGCATTTTTACCATGACCGGCGCCGCTATTTTCCTGCTCGCTATTCATGTTGAGCTTGGTGCTTCTGCATTGATACCGGCTGTTTTTATTTTACTTTTTGTAAAATTGATTTCACCGTTAGTGAAGAAAAAAAATGCAGCAAGTTTGAAAAGTACAGGTGCTTTGAGTGGAGAAATCCAGGAAGGGTTGGGAAATTTTAAAACGATCGTTGCATTTAACCGAAGGGATTATTTTCGGATAAAATTCAATGGTGCAAATCTGAATAATTACAAAACTGCTGTAGGCGCAGGTTTGGTAAACACTCTTTTTATCCCCGTGTTCACTTTGTTTTCAAATATCGCTCAGCTGATCGTCCTGGCCTTTGGAATTTACCTGATCATCCAGGGAAATTTTACGGTTGGTTTGTTGATCAGTTTTATTGCGTACGTACAATATTTTTACCAGCCATTGCGACAACTCGCAACCCTATGGGCGAGCTTTCAGACTGCAATGGCAGCGTGGGACAGGATTTCAGTCATATTGAATCTTGAATCTGATTTGGGACAAAAAAGAGATGAAGTAAAAACACTTCCCGGAGCTCCGCTTCTGGTTTTTAAGAATGTTTCATTTCATTATCCTAATGGAAAAGACGTATTGCATGACATTAATTTCAAGTTGGAAAAGGGAAAAACTTATGCCTTTGTTGGGCCAACGGGCGGCGGGAAAACGACCAATGCTTCCCTTATGTCAAGGTTGTATGATCCGACAGGAGGTGAAATTTTTTTGGATGGAAAAGATTTGAGAACTTATTCGCGGGAAGAACTTAGCCGAAAAATTGGATTCATTTTGCAGGAACCTTTTTTATTCAATGGCACGGTCCGCGACAATATATTGTACGGTCATGAAACTTACAAAATATTGGAAAATGAAAAGTTGAAGGAAATATTGCAGGAAGAAGGTTTGGGTAATCTTGTCGAAAGG
>DASTXM010000043.1:0-3138 GCA_035765495.1 Hanamia sp. | reverse complement strand
GCCGACAGGAAATTTGGATTCATCCAACGGTAATGAAGTAATGCAAATGCTAACTGAATTAAATGAGCAGGGAACCACCATTGTAATGGTTACGCACAGTGAACATGATGCAAGATACAGTCATCGCATTATCAGGATGCTGGATGGACAAACTGTTACGGAAAATATACTCGTGTAGCGATAATTTGACACAATGAACATTTGAAAACCCAAAGCGGAAATCAAAACTAAGAATTAAGCATGTTTAAGAATTATGTCAAAACTGCCTGGCGGAATTTAATAAAAGGCAGAAGCTTTTCCTTCATAAATGTTGCCGGACTCGGCGTTGGTATAGCTTGTGCGAGTCTTATTTTTTTGTGGGTAGAATACAACCTGAATTTTAACTCTTCTATTCCTGATTTGAACAACATTTATCAAGTTGAGAATAACCAGACTTATGGCAAGGATATGTACACTTTTGCTGCTACATCAGTACTTGTAAGAGACGCCCTGATGCATGAATTTCCAGGTGTTGTTGATGTTTCAAGATATGATGGAGCCAGCGCTACTGTTTCCTTAGACAATAAGCACCTGGCACAATCAGGCGCTTATGTTGATTCATCTTTTTTAAAAATGTTTGGACTTCCATTGATTGAAGGAAATGAGATAGATGCGTTAAATGATATTTCTAAAATCGCTGTTTCACAAAAGCTGGCAAAAACTTATTTTGGTAATGAGGATCCTATTGGCAAAACGTTATTGGTGGATAATCATCCTTACAAGGTTTCAGCAGTTTATAAAGATATTTCGCAAAATGTTCAATTTTATGGGCAGGATTTCCTGCTGCCTTTCCAGGTTTTTTATAATCAAAATAAAGGACAAGGGATTGATGCGTGGGGAAACAACTGGACGAATACCTGGGTAAAGCTCAATCCGAATACCAACGTTACCGCGTTCAATGAAAAGCTGAAGAAGCTTATTCATGAAAAGAGCCCTGACGTATCCAATCAATCTTTGTGGCTGTATCCTTTAAATAGATTGAATTTGTATGGAGCATTTGTGAATGGAAAAGAAGATGCATCGCGCGGGAAAATTCAGTATATAAAAATGTTTTCGATGGTGGCATTAATTATCTTAATTATTGCCTGCATCAACTTTATGAATCTTTCTACTGCCCGCAGTCAACAGCGTGCAAAAGAAATCGGGATGCGCAAAGTCCTGGGTTCGACCCGTAAAAGTTTAATCGCCGCTCTTTTATCCGAATCATTGATTGTTGCTTATTTAGCAGTTCTTTTTGCTGTAATTGTGATAGCTGCTGTGTTGCCATCATTCAGCAATCTGATTGGCATTCCTTTAACCCTGAATTTATTACAGCCTTCGCATATTTTATTTCTCATTATTATCGGCGCTTTATGCGGTTTGGTGGCTGGAAGCTATCCGGCATTGTATTTATCTTCTTTCAGGCCGGTGCTGGCATTAAAAAGCCAGATCACCAAAAATGCAGGCAACGCGGGGTTTGTAAGAAAAGGATTGGTTGTATTACAGTTTGCGATTTCTGTTGTCATCATTATTGCTGTTGTGGTAATTTATCACCAGATCCAGTTTACCAAAAACAGGGATCTGGGATTTAATAAAGACAAGGTGATGTATATTCCTGCTACACCGACGTTAAGTAAAAGCTTTGCCTCATTAAAACAAGATATTTTAAACACAAATGATATAAGTTCTGTATCACTTGGCGCATTTTCACCACTGGCAATGAACAATAATGGCGGTGGCTGGAACTGGGAAGGGAAAAGTCCCAATCAGGATATCCTGGTCACCAATGTGGCTACAGATGCCGATTATCTTAAATCATTTGGTATAAAACTAGCAGCCGGCAGAGGCTTTTCACAAGATCCGAATGTGGATAGCCTGAACATCATTATAAATGAATCTTTTGCAAAATTGATGGGCAAAGCCGGACATGTTGGAGGACAGATCTGGAGAGGTGATGCACGGCTTACCATAATCGGTATAACCAAAAATTTTGTGTATAATAACATGAACGAAGTGCATCCGGCGCCATTAATATTTTTTAATTCTCCGTCAAATGCCAATTATATTTTTATGACGGTAAAACCTGAAAATGATTTGCAGGGAACAATTTCCAAACTCCAGTCCATTGTTCAAAAGGCTGATCCAACTCAATCGTTCGATTATCATTTTGTAGATAAAGATTTTGAACAAAAATTCCGGTCACAGCAGTTCATTGGCTCTCTCGCAACAATTTTTGGTTGTTTGGCCATTTTTATTTCATGTCTCGGATTGTTTGGGCTTGCATCTTTTGTGGCAGAACAACGTAAAAAAGAAATTGGTGTTCGTAAAGTGCTGGGAGCAAGTGTACATGGTATTACAACATTGTTATCAAAAGATTTTTTAAAGCTTGTCTTTATTTCCTGCCTGATTGCCTTTCCTGTCGCATGGTGGATCATGCATGATTGGTTACAGGGTTACGATTACAGAACAAACCTGTCATGGTGGATTTTTGCAGCAGCAGGAGTCGGTGCATTGCTGATCACTCTATTAACAGTGAGTTTCCAGGCAATAAAAGCAGCAATTGCAAATCCGGTGAAGAGCCTGAGAAGCGAATAACCAGCTCTTGAGTTAATTTAAAATTGGGTAATAGTATGCTAAGGTGAAAATTCATCACTCTACAGTTATGCCTACACGAAAATAATTTTGGAAATAAAAATCGCATTATTTCTGTGTTTACTGAAAATAAAAAATAAAGTGTTCCACTAAATCAGACATCAATCATCTTCTATGGTTAAAAATTATTTCAAAATTGCCTTCCGTAATCTCTGGAAAAACAAAGTTTTTTCATTCATCAACCTTATGGGACTAACGGTTGGAATGACAGCCTGCTTCCTTATTTTTTTGTATGTAAAATTTGAACTGAGTTACGATGCTTTTAATACGAAAGCTGATCGGATTTACAGGCTTGTTACCGATTTGAAAACACCTTCAGACAATCTGCATATCGGAATTACTTCCTGGTCATTCGCTCCAAAAATAAAAAGTGAATTACCGGAAGTGCAATCCTTTACCCGCATTAGCGGTGGTAGTTTTCTGATAACAAAAGGAAATATAAAATTCCAGGAAGACAAAATGCTGTTT
>DASTXM010000042.1:0-2890 GCA_035765495.1 Hanamia sp. | reverse complement strand
TGGAAAAATGGATAAGGAAGATATTTATGACATTATTGCTTACATCAGAACTTTGCGGCCGATAGAAAATAATACCGCCGATCACGATGTTGATTTCCCGATGAATTTTATTTTGAATACCATTCCCAAAAATGCATCTTTCGTTCAGAAGCCACCAAAATCTGATACCGTAAAATATGGCGCTTATCTCGTGAATGCAGCGGCCTGTATGGAATGTCATACCCAGGTTGACAAAGGCCAGATCATTCCTTCACTTGCTTTTTCCGGCGGCCGCGTTTTTCAGATGCCTAATGGAAACGTAGTATCGGCCAACATTACACCTGATAAAGCGACAGGCATCGGTAACTGGACAGCAGAGCAATTTGTAACAAGATTTAAAACTTACGCTGATCCCGCCAATATTGTAAAGATGGGGCCGAAAGATATTAACACGATCATGCCATGGACCATGTTTGCCGGAATGGACACTTCAGATCTGAGATCCATTTACGCTTATCTGCAAACAGTAAAGCCAATGAACAATAAGGTAAATCATTTCGTAGAAAGGACAGATAAATAATTTTTAAAAAGTGCCTTTGAAAGTCCATTGCTGTAAATTATTTAAATGCTTTGCCAGCATTGCTTTCAGCGCTTTTATACTCTTTTCGTGTACACAAAAATCTTCTGAAGATTATTCTTCCTGGCAAGTTTATGGAGGTAATAAAGAAGCCAATCATTATTCTTCATTAACTCAAATTGATACCAATAATGTTTCGCAATTGCAGGTTGCCTGGACGTATCATACCGGCGATGCCGATAGCATGACGCAGATACAGGTGAACCCGATTATCATTGATTCCACAGAACGGAATTCTGTTTGCGCCTTTTGGTTCTGCTTCATATGATTTTTATGGAGGAAGAAGAACGGGCGTTTGACTTCTCCTAAAAAACGAAAAAAATAATTCTCAATTTCAAACTATTCCTTTTATTTTGGTTCTAAATTAACTTCTGTATGAAACAAATATTTTTTATTATTTGCCTTATAACGGGCACTACTACTGCTTTTTGCCAGGATTCTTATGTTTCTTTAGACGGTCAAATCATACCGGGCAAATTCGAAAATTATAAGGAATGGTCTAAAAATCCATCAAGTGTTCTTTTTAAATCCGACAATGGAACTGTCATTACTTTAACTCCTGAAAACTGTAAAAGTTTTGTTGCAGGAAATGATACCTATGTCAGCTATCACGGCACAAGAATTATTAATACCGAAAATGCGTTAAAAAACACCGGCCTTTTTAGCCCAGTTCTCACCACCGATACTGTCAATATTTTCCTTCACCAGGTCTATCAGTTTGAGAATTATAAGTTGTATAAATTGTTTGACAACAAAAGAACCAACTTTTATTTTTCGGACAATACCGCAATTGAGGAGCTTCCATTTTATGAAACACTTGAACGGAATATTGTTGTTCCTTTTAGTGGCTACAAAACCTTATTAAACAAGGAATTTGCTGACAAAAACATCCCCGGCTTTCAGGAAAAGATCAATAAGCTGGATTATAAAGAAAATGACCTGATCGACTTTCTGGCGAATGTTTTAAATGACAAATCACACTCTTCTGAAAAATTGAGAAATAAATATCCCTCAGAAACATTTATTGGTGTAGGCCTGAACGCTAATGTAGGTACCCTCGAAAATATTTATGGAAAATATACTTTTCATCAAACAGATTTTGGACCTTCATTTGAGTTAGGTTTGCGCCTTTACAGTCAAAGAAATTTTGGTAAACTTTTCTTTCAACCTTATGTCAATGCCTTCCCTTTGCTGAGTAATTTCAAAGACGCTCCTGCAAAGGTAAAAGCGATGGTTGTCGCTGTGAATTTAGGAGCCGGCTATTTATTTGTAAAAAAATCCAACTTTTCTTTTTATGCCGAAGCGGCAGGATCGCTTCCAATACTTTTTAATTTACAAACTGAAAACATCAGTGGAAATTATGTAAAAAGCATTGGACTTGACGATAGGATTACAGTTCATCCGGAATTGGGAGTTATCCTCAATAAACATTGGAATATTGCTGTAAACGATATGCTCGCTATCAGATTACCGTTTTATTCAAACCAGCAATATGCTTATAAACTGAGCCAGGTCTCTCTTATCATCAGGTACGCTTTTATCAGGGAACATTCAAAAAAATAGAAAAGAATTTGCAGTTGGTTTTAGGAAAAAATCATCGCGAATGAATACGATCCACTTCTTATATTTGATAAACAAAGAAACTGTGTTTAACAGGAATTCGTTTACCAAATAACAGGATAATGAACTTCACTTTTAATGCCGGCAGGCTGTTGAGATGCCTTGTATCAAGTGCATTGGTCATGTTTATTTTTGCCTCTTGTAATTCGAAAAAAGACAAAGATTATTCTTCCTGGCAGGTTTATGGCGGTAATAAAGAAGCCAATCATTATTCTTCACTAACTCAAATTGATACCAATAATGTTTCGGAATTGCAGGTTGCCTGGACGTATCATACCGGCGATGCCGATAGCATGACGCAGATACAGGTGAACCCGATTATCATTGATTCCACACTTTATGGCGTTTCTCCGAAGCTGAAGCTTTTTGCCCTGGATGCAGTAAACGGAAACCAGAAATGGGTTTTCAACCCGATGAATGATTCTGATGTAAAAGGCGCGGGATACTTTGGAATGAACGTTTGTCGCGGCGTTACTTTTTATGCTGACAACAAAGACAGCGCGCGGATATTTTATTCTGCCAATTCGCAGCTCTATTGCATTGACGCCAAAAGCGGAACTACTGTAAAATCATTTGGGCAAAATGGAAAGATCGATCTGCACAATGATCTCGGAAGAGATGTTTCGGATCTGTATGTGGCAATGACTTCGCCGG
>DASTXM010000041.1:0-16131 GCA_035765495.1 Hanamia sp. | reverse complement strand
AACTATTGCTGTCCGGTAAAAAATAAAGTGGTATGTAAATTTATGATGGGTATTACATTTAAAGGATGTAAAGTACATATTTCGCATTAGCAGGTCCTATGTAATTAATAGCAGTTGATTATGGTTGTATTGTTTTGATTGGCTGATCATTTTCATTAATGATTTTTCAGGGGATAATAAAAAACCTCCCAGGTCGATATATGTCATAAGATGAAGCCTTACCATTGCTGCCAGATTTGAAAATGACCATTTTACTGCTGCTCCTTTTTTTATAATTTTCAAAATCAGGTCTGCTATTAATGAACACCATATCTGTATTTGAATTGCATTTTCAGAATCGCCGAGAAAATATTTAAGAGGATAATTTTGTTTCATACGTTTAAACAGCAGTTCAATTTGCCAACGATTCTGATAAAGCTTTGCAATAGTAGTTGCCTTCATCTTAAAATTATTGCTGATAAACTCATATTGCTCACCGCTTGCAAGGTCTTTATAAATCACTAGTCTTGCTATGACCTTGATACCCGAACGCCAACCAAGCTGAACCTGTTCATCACTTACAACAGAGCCGTCTGTAACAGTAATCTTATACTGCCTTAACACTTTATAAGAAAATAATTTGCGCCTGCGGGTTACCCACGTAATTCCATCATCAGTAAAACGATTATACGCTGTAAAATCATAATAGCCTCTGTCAAAAACAATAATAGAACCCTTAGGTAGCTGCACTTCTTTGAGATATTGCGAATCATTGGCTGCTGCCGCACTATAGCGTATCATGCAGGGAACATCCTGGTCGCTTCTTATAAGCGTATGAACTTTAATACCCCCTTTCCTTTTACCGGATGGATTTTTACCGGAAGTGCGTAATACTTCCTGAAACAAAGAAATGGTAGTCGCATCGAAAATATAAAGCTTTGAGGCTTTCGAATTCTTTCGGCTGTCCGCTAAAAAGAAAGCATACTTTTTATAAAGCGCATAATAAATTTCACCAAATACATTGGCCTGCCTGCGGTTGTTTGCATCCGATATAGTACTTCTTCGGGGATGAAAACGGATACCAATATGTCTTAATCGCTGTTCTGATGCAAGCATACCTGTAGCCACTTCTCTTAATGAATTGCAATTATTAAAAATGGAATAAAGCATGGTGACTAAATGCTCATAGGTGTTGAATCGCTTTGAATATCTATCCGCCTGATGTTGTTGTGCTATGTGTATTACAGCCTCTTTAGAAACAAATTTTAATAGTTGAGTAAAGATCGGCTGTCCGCTAAAAAAAGTACTTTTGTTCATATTGGAATGTTTTAAGTGTCGTAACTCAAAACTACCAATTTATGGAGGTCAACCGACCTCCTTTTTTATAAATGAAATACTTTTACCGGACAGTAATAGTTTGCAACTAAGGACGATACCGCAAATCTGTGGTTTGTGTCTTCACGAATCACTATAATTTACCGTCTTGAAATTTTCTTAATTTCTACATAATTTCCAGAACAATGCGCAGTGTCAATTCTCCAATCAACTGTTACAGGTATCGGAAACTTTTCATTGTCTGCTATCTTAAAGCTTGAAGGCATGCTTGCAATAAGGAAACATTGGTGTCCGTTTGGATAAGTAGCGTTATCAATCGTAATTTCTGTTCCACCACAACATATACAAGTCCTGACAGTTAGCAGGGCTACGCCGGCTCCCTTCGGAAGTCCCGGCCGGAACTTGAAGAATAGGGAAAACCTTAATTAAATACTCATTAAAAGACTACATTTGATTTTATTAACTTCTCATGAGAAAGAACGCTTTTTCCCAAAACTCTTGTTTAATTGCTTTTACAGCATTGGTTTTATTGTTCCTGTGCGGGTGTAAAAAGGACCACTTAAAATATTATTACATCAGTTACGAGGCCAATGGTGTGCGGCATGTTGATACTTCGTATGCTTTTGCTGGTATGTATGCCAACGATACAACGCATAGCTATAGTGCCGAATTGGTGGCCCATAATTCTTCCTCAGGGGATCTGATCGAAATTATTATTCTTTTAAAAACTCCATTAAATACGACTACTGTTTACAAGGACACTACCCAGACTTTTGGAACACTTGTAGATATCAGCTACTACGATTCACCTTACAGCTTCCCGGGTAATCCAAAAATGAGTTCATACAAGCTTTTTCCCAGGAATGTAATGATTCGCTTTACTAACATATCCGCTACAAAGGTGGAGGGTATCTTTTCCGGTACAATTGCCTCATCGTATAACTCCCCGGTTACTTCAATTACCAATGGCGAATTTTATTTGAAAGTCCATTAAAGAGGACATATTTGTTTTATCCCAGGCCGTGTTTCTGCTCCCGGCATGTTGTGCTGATGCAAGGCACGTCAGGTCAGAAATTATTTTCAATAGCAAATTCACTTAATTATTAATTCTCAGCAATGTCTCACGATAGTGGAAGTTGCATTAAAAATCAACCAACGCAAAAACTCGTGCCGAAGATGTGATTAGAAAAAAAATGTCGGTATTTGTTGGTTCACTTTTAATTGTGGGAACAGGTTTTGCTTCATCAATTCTTTATCTGCGATTCGAGCAACCTGTAACTTTACTTTCAAATGCCAACAGCCAACGAGTTATTTTATTCCGGTACGAGCGGCCTCGATCTTCCTGTTCCCAGGTTACAATATCCACCTGAGTTCCGGGGAAAGAACAGGCTTGCCTATTATTCATCGTTATTCAACAGCCTTGAGGTAAACAGTATTTTTTATAAACTTCCCAGGAGTTCGACTATCGTTAACTGGGCCGAAAGCGTTCCGGAAAATTTCAGGTTTACATTTAAAGTTTCCAAAACCATCACTCATGTAAAGGGACTGATGTTTGCTCAAAAAGATGTCGCTGATTTTATGAAGGTTGTTGACCACGTAGGTGAAAAGAAAGGATGCCTGCTGGCACAGTTTCCGCCATCCCTTCATATCGATAAGCTTGACAGGCTTCAAAACCTTTTGGAAACCCTCGGCGAAGTAGCGCACAACAGCCACTGGCGGCTTGCTGTTGAGTTCCGCGATCCATCCTGGTATGAGCGCGAAGTGTACGAATTGCTTGAGGAGTATGAGGCCGCCCTGGTCATACAGGATATTCCTAAATCTGCTACGCCATTGAACGATGTGAGAGGAGATTTTATTTACCTCCGGTTTCATGGACCAGAACCACGCTACCGTGGTGATTACAACGATGTGTTCTTAAAAAAATATGCAGGATATATAAACAAATGGATAGGTGAAAAAAAGACGGTGTATGCTTACTTCAATAATACAGTTGGCGCTGCTGTTGAAAACTTGCAGACCTTAAATAATTATGTCCTTTAACTGAACCGTTTGCACCGCCGACTTTCGTTTTTGTTTTTATCTCTAACTTTTGTATTTTGATCGCCCGAAGGCGCAAAACTAATTCGATATTTTCTTTGCCATGATACAATCAGAACCGTTTACAAATCTTATGCGCTCTGCGCCTGGTATAACTGCTGAGCAGGAAGAACAAATTCTTGGATGCTTTAAGCATGTTCATATGAAAAGCAAAGACTACTTTTTAAGGGAAGGAGAAATCTGTAAACAAATAGGGTATGTTCACAAAGGCTGTTTCAGTTATTACCGTTTGTTGGATAATGGAAAAAAAAGCATTATCGAGTTTGATTTTGAAGACTGGTGGATAGGCGACCTTGAAAGCTTTTTGAACAGACAACCTTCTGCTACTTTCTTCCAGGCGTTGGAAGACGCGGAAGTATTTTGCATTAGCAGAATTAATTTTGAAAAAATGATGTCGAATAATGAAGCGTTTCGCTATCTCTTTAATCTAAAAACACAAACCGCTTACCTTAAGTCCCTGGAAAGATTGCCTAAGGTTAAATCAGAAACTGCAGAAGAAAAGTACATGCGCATGCTAAAAGAATATCCCCAAATAATACAACGTGTTCCTCATTATGATGTGGCAGCTTACCTGGGCATAACGGCTGAATCGTTGAGCCGTATCCGAAACAAAATTGCCAAATCAAAATAATTTATTACCATTTGTCAATGACTTACAGGATTCACTGTTTTAGTTTTATCCCAAAAAAATCATGAAACAGGCAGTATCTCAAAAAGTTTATAAACAAATTGATAATGATATCTATGATTATGGTGCGGATCAATGGTGGAAGGGAAACAATATATTTCATTTACTCAAGGCTTCAATTAACCCGTGTAGGTTTCCTTATTTTCTCAATACGTATACGCAGTTATTAGGAAGAAACCCCGAAGGAAAAAAAGCTATTGAAGTGGGATGCGGAGGCGGCATTCTTGCAGAAGAGATTGCTTCGGCTGGTTTTGATTTAACAGGAATTGACCCCGCGGCAAAATCCCTGGAAACTGCCCGGCAACATGCTAAGGTTTACAACCTCAACATTCATTATCAGCAGGGAAGTGGAGAATCAATTCCCTTTCCTGATAAACATTTCGATGTATTGTTTTGTTGCGACGTATTGGAACATGTGCAGGATTTACCAAAGTGCATTAGTGAATTTAGCCGTGTTTTGAAACCGGGCGGCGTTTTTTTCTTTGATACATTTAATCGTAATTTTTTAAGTAAGCTGGTGGTGATCAAATTGTGGCAGGAATGGAAAAGCACTGCTATAATGCCTTCCCGTTTGCATGTTTACGAGATGTTCATCAAACCCAAAGAATTGAAATCCCTTATGGAACAGAATGGATTTGATTCAATCCAATTTAAGGGTATGTCGCCAAACATTAGTCCCCTGAGGATGATCTCATTACTAAAGAAAAGAGCGAAAGGCAAAATGACTTATGAGGAATTGGGCGACCAGGTAAAGCTGAAAGAAAGTAATGATACCAAAGTGGGCTATATGGGTTTTGGAATAAAGATATGAAAGGCTGAAGATGGTGAACAATAGCCGTATAGGACCTAATGCGTGCGTTTAAATTTCCGCTTTCCTTTATTAATAAAAGTATAATCAGCCTGAAGAGAAATTTTTCATTGGTAAAAGATGCTCTGCGAAAACCAAAAGGCAGGGGAAGCAAAATTTTTTCAATTGCCATTTGATGTTCCGTCATTTATTTTACAAAATAAAAATTATACGTTTTTGTTGGTTCACTTTTAATTGAAGAAAACGGTTTTTTCTGGACCGGAACCGCACTGCCACGGCGATTACAACAATATGTTCATAATAAAATATGCAGGATATATAAACAAGTGGATAGGTGAAAAAAAGACGGTATATTCTTACTTTAATAATACAGTAGGCGCTGCTGTTGAAAACTTGCAGACTTTGAATAATTATGTGGGATAACGTTCCTGTCAGCACAAATTCCCGCGAAAATGTACCTGGTAATATTGTATGGGTTTAATTATATTTGATATCAATAAAAGCTTCGTTAACCATATAAAATCTGCAGTATGGTAAAATGTATCAATCGTGAGCCAACCAATAACTTCGGAAACAAACTGCTGCCTTTATTTATCCAACCTCCGGACGACCTGCTGGAACCCGGACCCAGGGGAATAAATATGAGGGTGTTGGTTAAAAGCGCTCAAACCGATTATCAATTTTCATGCGTAGAACTGGTGTTGGCACCCAAAAAAATGGGACCTGCTCCGCATATCCATACTCATCTCGACGAGTTTACTTATGTGTTGGAGGGCACATTAGGTGTGTTGGTAGGGGATGAAATTAAAGAAGTAAAAGCAGGCGGTTTCTCTTACCGGCCGCATGGCATCGTACATTCGTTTTGGAATCCATCCGATAAACCTTTACGGTTTATCGAAATGGACTGTAATCAGAATTTTGATGAGTATCTGGAAGATCTCTTTTCTAACCGGATTGCTTATATGACAAAGCACAATCTTAAAGCGGACGACCCCTTTATTTCCAAATGGGCAAAAGAACTGCATGAGGAATTTGGTTTGACCTTTTTTCCAGAAAAAGGTAAGGAGAAAATAGAAAAGTTTGGATTAACACCTTAATTTTCTGTGGAACATATTAAGTTACATAACTGGATTTTTATTAAAACTTCGATTCCTTGTGAAAGTATTAGTGGAAGAAAACATGCATATTCTTTATTTTTGAGAAAGAAAAGTGAGTTGTATAAGAAATAGCCACCACTTTATTTCATTGTCTTTGTTTACAGATTAAGTAATTTACATTCAAGACAAACAGCAATTTTTGTTGATCGATCAAAACGGAAAATAGAGCCGAATTGCGAATTGTTTGATTGCGATAGATTCGAGGGACGATGAAGTAGTCCGCCTGCCCGAATGATGTATAATAGAAAGTAGCGTCTGCCACCAAACCTGGCAAAGGTCTTCCAATTAATTTAATTAAAAAATCAAACCTGTTATTATGAAAAACGTTCTACTTATTTTAAGCATTTTCTTATTCTCTTTTTATGCCAATGGCCAGAATGAACAAATCAATAAAAAGAAATTTTATGATGGGAAATTTGACAGCCAGGACACCACTTTTGGCTATACCGATGCAGTCCAGGCAGGTAATATGCTTTACATCTCGGGTACAGTAGGAAATGGCACTATTGCCCAACAACTCCGAAGAATTTATACCGACCTGGGCAACATCTTAAAAGCTTATGGAGCTACTTACCAAAATGTGGTTAAGGAAACACTCTATACTACGGATATGGATGCGGTAAAAGAAAACAATGATGTTAGGAAAGCATTTTACAATAATGATTTTCCTGCAGCTACATGGGTGCAGATATCCAGGTTATTTTCATCGAGGAAGGATGCACAAATAGAAGTTGATCTGATTGCCTGTCTGCCTGTAAAAGTTAGGGAAAAATAAGATGAACATGGCTAAATTGTATGACCCAATTGAATTCCAATCGGAAGGAGCAACCCTTCGAGGAAGACTCTATCTGCCTGAAAACAGATCTGCAGATTTACCAATAATCATCATGGCTCATGGCTATTCGGCGACGATTGAAGGAATGGTTGCAGACCGGTATGCAGAATTATTTTGCAAGAATGGCTATGCTGTTTTATTATATGACCATCACAGCTTTGGCATTAGCGGAGGAGAGCCACGCCAACATGTGAATAAATGGAGGCAGGCACGGGGATACAGGGATGCTATTAATTTTGTAGTGACCCTTTCAGAAATTGACAAGGCTAAGATTGCTATTTGGGGAGATAGTCTCAGTGGAAGTGAAGTAATTCTTGTGGCGGCAATTGATGAAAGAGTTAAGGCAGTTATTGCGCAGGTTCCTGCTTTAGGTGATGAATTGCCACCACCAGATCCTGATGGAGCATTATTTAGATCCATTCGGGAAAGCTTTCTTAATGGGAACATTGAAGGAACACCCGAAACAACTTTTGGGCCCATGCCTGTAGTTTCCTTTGACCAGGAAACGGTCCCGTCCATGTTGGCTCCGTTAACTGCATTTCGCTGGTTTATAGAATATGGAGGAAAGTATAATACCAAATGGAAAAACAGGGTAACGCATGTTGAACCACCGATGCCAACCAAATACAATTCAGTTCTCTGTATTCCGTTTATTAAAAGTGCTCTTTGCATGATAGTCGCCTTTGAAGATGAAATGGAGGGAGCAAGTTCCCGTGTATCCCGCAAGGCTTTTGATCTTGCCCCAGGGCCTAAACAACTGCATGAGATTGATGGTGGGCATTTTGGAATACTTCATTACCCCAGCTCTCTGTTTGACAAATCAGGTAAAATCCAGGTAAACTTTTTGGATGAATATTTAAAATAGCGAAAAAAACGTGTGATGTGTTTTCTATTACAGGTACTAATGGTAGTTAATTAAAATTGACAATAGGCAAAGGCCTTCCGGCAATCTGCAACAAATCTTTAATTTTGCTTATGATATACCTATCGCTATTTTTCAGGGCGGAATAAAATGTTCAACGATTCCACAATACAAAAATCAATATTATCAAAATGACACAACCAAAACAAATCATTCAAATTGGACAATTGCAGCTTAATTTTCTCCTTGACGGAGAGGACACCAATAGCGGAATAGTGATGTTTGAATTTATTATTCCTGAAGGATCAAAAGTACCTGTACCCCACTACCACAAAGAGGTCGACGAGGTTATTTATGGTTTGGAAGGGATCACTACTACCACTGTCGATGGTGAAATAAAGGAAATTAAAGCCGGAGACACGTTATTCATACCAAAGGGAGCAGTTCATCACCATGACAACCGTCACAGTGGAATGGCAAAATCGTTAATAATTATGACACCTGCTACTATTGGCCCTGCTTACTTTAAAGAAATGAGTGAGTTAATCAAACCGGGCGTACCCCCTGATCCTAAAAAGGCATCGGAAATCATGTTACGGCACGGCCTTATTCCTGTAGCGTCGTAAAGGAATTGCCCCAATTTTCTTTCTACCTTTCTCATGCCTCACAAAATATCCTATCACAGAGTCAGGAATCTTCGCCAGGTTGATTTTGCATTTTATGCATTACCTTAGCACTGTCTTTTCATTTGCAACATGCATCCCTTTTCTGTGGGATTTTATCAATTGTTGCAACCCGTTTTTTGAGTTCAGTTTATCATTTTTAGTTACAGGTTTTTGTTTTCTTTTATCAGTTTAGTGTAAAGTTCCGGCAGGTTTTTATTGATTAACTTTTAAAAATTAACATCATGAATCTTTCTGAATTTGTTCTATTGAGTGAGGGGGAGAAAAAATGGCAATTAATGAACAATGGAGTAGCCTTGGCAAAAAGGACTTATGAGCATTTGATCATTTTTCTTTTCCAGTTTGAAGATTATTACGTGGAAGCATATTGCAATGTGGAAGACAAAACGATCCGGGAATTCAGGATGTTACCGGGGATCGATGCAATCAGCCATTACCTGGAGGCGATTCCAATAGATGGCTTGCTGAATTGATTTTGCTTCAAGTATTAACAGGAAATGTTATCGTTTTGAAAGATGCGGAAAGTTTTATGGTTATTTCTATGGGAATGTGAAAATAAAGACTATCTTCGTGCAGTTAATTTGAGCCTCGCATTAGTATTCATTAATTAGTTTGCTTAAGCAAAATCTGCATCATAGTTAGTTTCTTACTTCTTGCCTTTCTCATCATCATTAATCATTTAATTTTTCAAACATGAACATTTATGTTTCAAACTTAAGCTTCAACGTACAGGATGAAGACTTAAGAGAATTTTTTACTCCTTACGGGGAAGTTACCTCTGCTAAAGTAATTACAGAGAGGGAAACCGGCAGATCAAGAGGCTTTGGCTTTGTTGAAATGTCTGATGAAGCTGCTTCACAAAAAGCAATTGAAGAGCTGAACGGCGCTACTGTTGAAAACAGGGCTATCAACGTTTCAGTTGCAAAACCAAGGGAAGAACGCCCTGCACGCAGAAACTTCAACAACGGAAATAGTTATAACAGGAACAGGTATTAATATATTCTCCGGAAAAATTTAAAAGAGGCTGTATCGAAAGAAATTTTGATGCAGCCTCTTTTTTTATGAAATATTAAATGGTCTCTTCAAATTAAAAGTTTCATTTGTTATGAGCCCTGGAGGAATATTTATTGTTCTCTTAAAAAAACGATCACGCAGGCGGACCAGGAATCAACGGCCTTATTGTGATCTCATCCACCAACAAATTATCAGGTGTTTCAATAAGGTGAAGAATCAAATGGGCAACGTCATCAGGATGCATCATATTTTTATGAGGATGTATTCCTGATTCTTCAAAGAAGTGGGTATCGATACTGCCCGGGTTGACGCAGGTAACTTTTATTTTGTAAGATCTTAGTTCTTTGAACAAGGCTTCGCTAAAACCCTGCATGGCATATTTTGTTGCCGAATAGGCTGCACTTTCAGACCTCGTAGTTTTTCCCAATATAGATCCAATATTAATGATGTGACAAGTTTTTTGGTGTGCCTTCATCAGGGGAATGATGCCGGACGTGATATAAAAAGTTCCATTCAAATTCGTATTGATCATTTCGTGCCATCGCTTAACAGGCAAGGAATCTAGCTGTGCGAAATATCCTGCTCCCGCATTGTTGACCAGGATATCCGGAAGCCGGTTAGCGGAAAAAGTTTCCTTAATCCAATTGCTTATTTTTTTCTCATCTGAAATGTCTATCACAACAGCAATAAAATTCTTTCCCAATTCATTTTCAACCGCACTTAACTTCTTTCCATTGCGTGATAGTCCATAAACTATTGCTCCTTCGGCAACCAATACTTTTGCCAGCGCTGCACCCAGACCGCTGCCGGCACCGGTTATTACGGCTATCTTTCCATTCACATTCATTTTGAAATTATCCTTTTTTTTAAGGGTTATAGCTTCCGGGAACAGTCCGGAAACTAATGGCCAAACGATTCCATCCATTGATTGCAACAATCGCCATCGTCAAAGCAACCATCTCCTGCTCATCAAAAAATTTATGAACGTGTTCGTATAATGAATCAGCAACATCATTTTGTGAAATCAGTGTAAGGGCTTCCGTCCATTCAAGTGCTGCACGTTCACGATCGGTATAGAAAGGAGTTTCGCGCCAGGCGCTCAAAGCATACAGCCGTTGTTCTGTTTCTCCCGCTTTGCGTGCATCTTTTGTATGCATGTCCAAACAATAGGCACAACCATTTATTTGGGATGCCCTGGTTTTGACCAGCTCATACAATGATCGTTCAAGTCCAGATGATGCCACATATTTTTCGAGTTCCCTCATGGCTTTCATTGCATCGGGAGCCACTTTTGCATATTCTAATCTTTGTTTCATTTAATTGATCATTTATAAATTTTATCTTTTTCCATCTCATCCATTGCAATAGTAGCGTGTGCATAGGCAGCGCCTGCACGCATTTCTGAAGCAATCCAAATGGCTTCCATAATTTCTTCCTTGCTGGCGCCTTTGCGCATGGCCGTTTTGGTATGCGAACGGATACAATAAGGGCATTGAGTTACGTGAGCCACTGCAACAGCGATCAGTTGTTTTGTTTTTTCAGGAAGGGCTCCTTCTTCAAATACTGTTCTGCTGAAATTTCTCCATGCTTCGATATTCCGCGGAGCCAGGGCTGCTTTTTTATCAGCCAGTTCTTTTGTGACCTGCGGATACAAATTGTCGTTTTCCATAATGGTTATTTTAAAATTTTATCAATCTCTTTTTAAATCTCACCACTGATTTTATTCTTTTACTTTAATCACACGCACTTTCCATTCTTCGGGGCCTTTTTGCAAATATTCCCAACGGAAGGGCTCTGTACTTTCCGCTTCTATTTGGTAATATAAGGGTTTAGGATCGTGATCATTGATGAATTCAAAAGCCTCGCCAGCCTTTATATCGGCAAACGCTTTATAAAACATTTCGTGCCGCTGGGTAGGCGGGAAAGGTCGAACATCAAATTCGTTCACAACAGAAAAACCTTCATCCCCCAAACCGGTGTTTGCTTTTTTGGTAATGTGAATTACATATTCGCCCGGTTCTTTTTTCCTGTAAACCCACGAATGTTTTCCTTCAAACTTCCGGATAAAAATATGATGAATATCTTTGGGATCTTCTTTTGAAATAATTTCCATCGTTGTCCCTTCTTCCATCATCCCGTAGCGGTGAAATACAATTTGCTTCCAATCCTTTGGATCAGCTTTACGAAGATCCAACAGAGTAGAGATATCAGTAAACTCGCGGCCCTGCGAGTCTTCAGTACGGGTGACTTTCACTTTCCATTCCCTGCCTCCGCGGTTCAGGTATTCCCAGTCAACCACATCACCATACACAGAGCGGAATTCATAAAACAGCGGCAACGGATCGTGGTCATTGATGAAAATAAAACTCTCACCAACAGGCAAATCTTTAAATACTTTTAATAACAATTCGTGCCGTTTTATGGGAACAAGTACCCTTACATCCAATTCTTTAGCAGATTCAATTTCATTATTCATAGTGTTGAATTTAGAATGTTTAATTTTTATAACTCTCTTAAGCAGAGACTTAACTGCAAAGCTAAAACCTCCTCAGCGATCGCTTTTTCGAATTGCGGAAAAAATTGCTATGCTTGCAATCATATTAAGCCTAAGATGAAGGCCTTAATTTGCAGTAATAGAAAGATGCATTAATACATCTTCATTTCAAAATTTTCTATATTCGGGAAATTGGATATGGGCATTTGTAGAGACGCGATGCATCATATTGTAGAGACGCGATGCATCGCGTCTCTACGACCAATTAATTAAAATTTACCAGGAATATTATGAACAAACCTCTATATAATTTTTTTACAAACGATCATCGCAGAATTGAAATTTTGTTGGAAAAGGCAATTGAAAAAAGCCCTGAAATAGAACCGGATTATTATCACAGGTTTCGCACAGGACTTCTCAGGCATATAAAAATGGAGGAAAAGATCTTATTTCCTGCTGCGCAAAGAGCCAATGGTGACGAGCCTTTGCCGCTTATGGGGAAGTTGCGGCTCGATCATGGTGCCTTGACAAGTTTGATGGTTGTTCCGCCTACGGCGCAAGTAATTAAAGTGCTGATCCACGTATTGGAAAAACATGATCTTTTGGAAGAAGAACCCGGAGGCATGTATGATTTGTGCGAGAAGCTAACGCATGACGAAACCGAATCTTTATTGCAACAATTGGAAAATACAACTGAGGTGCCGGTGCATCCTTTCAATTACGCAGATTATGCATTAGGTGCAGCAAAACGGGCAGTGGAACGAGCAGGTTTTGATTTTGAGGCAATATCGAAATGATCAATTTGTCTTAATTTCAATCCGGTCATCATCATCATAGTGAATGAACAAATTACACACTTTTTATTTTTTGCTTGATCTTGCGGGCACGTTTGCATTTGCAATAAGCGGTGCAACAGCGGCACGGCAAAAAGGCCTTGATTTGTTTGGCATTTCTGCGATTGCGTTTATCGTTGCATGTGGGGGAGGAATGATCCACGACATTTGTATCGGTGCCATACCGCCTGCGGGTTTAACGAACTCAAATTATTTGATCGTTTCAATGGCAGCTACAATTATTACCATTGCTTTTTACCCAATCGTACAAAAGCTAAACCGCCCGGTAATATTTTTTGATGCAGCAGGATTATCCTTGTTTGCAGTGACGGGCGCTCAAAAGGCAATTGTCTTTGGGCACAATGCAGAAGTGGCCATACTACTTGGCGTTATCACTGCTGTGGGTGGCGGTGTGATCCGTGACATATTACTAGGGAGTGTGCCGGTTATTTTACAAAAGCAAATTTATGCGTCGGCAGCCTTGATCGGTGCGATGATCGTGACTTTTGGAAATGAAATAAAAGGGATTTCGCATGACTGGACAGGACTGATTGCAATGATTACTTGTCTTACACTCAGGCTATTGGCCATCCGTTATCATTGGAACCTTCCGGTATTTTCCAAACAGCAAAAACAGATATAAAATATTTGATCTTTTGCCTGTTTATTTCAGGGCAAAGAAAATCCTCAAGCCAATAATTTTTATTTGAAAGGAGAGATTGTCTGATAAAAGACATATTATTTTCTGATTCCTGTCATTTGACCATAGGCGCACGGAAGGTAAATTGTATTGATTATAGGTCTCCGGTAATGAATCCTTCTGAACATGATTCCAATCGCTTTATTATGGATAGTAAGAAATCAGTTACCCCGCAGTCTTCATTTTTGTCCGAAAAATTTCACAAAGGCAAATCCTAATTAAATATTTATATGAAAAGGCTTGGATACTTAATTGTTTTCTTCTTCCTTCTGCCCCGATGTAACCAGAAAGTTGAAACGACCCGGCCTTCCGTTGAAAAAATTTCGGAATTGGTGTATGCATCCGGAGTCATTAAAAGCAAGGATCAATACGAAGTATATGCTTCCGCAAATGGTGTGGTTACCTCATTACTCGCGCATGAGGGAGACCTCGTTAAAAAAGGACAAGAGCTAATGGTGCTTGACAACAGAATTGCAAAGCTGAATATAGAAAGCGCGGGATTACTTGCAGAAAACGCCTCGGTTGCTCAAAATGCAGAAAAATTAAGAGAACTTAAAAATGCAATTGACCTGGCGAAAGAAAAATTGGATTATGATTCTTCACTCTTGGCACGTCAGCAAAATTTATGGAAGTCTGATATTGGTACACGAAACGATTTGGAACGGCAGGAGTTGGCGTATAAAAATTCATTGAAAGCTTACAATACCGCCCTATTAAATTATACAGACTTTAAAAAGCAACTGCAACTGCAGGATCAGCAGGCTCGAAAGAATGTCAGCATCAGCAAAAGTGTAGCCGCCAACTATTCTGTAAAAAGTGAAATGGATGGTAAGGTTTATGACGTGCTTGTTGAAGAAGGCGAAATGGTGACCCCGCAGTTACCAGTAGCCATCATTGGAAATGCTGATGACTTTGTATTGGAACTGAATGTTGACGAATATGACATTTCCCGCATAAGGATAGGGCAGGAGATACTCGTCAATATGGACAGCTATAAATCTGAAGTATTCACAGCAAAGGTTACCCGGATAAATCCGCTGATGAACAACCGGACCAAAACATTTGTAGTAGAGGCATTATTTGTAAAACGGCCGGAAGTTCTATATGCCAATTTAAGTTGCGAAGCTAATATCATTATCAGGTCGAATGAAAAAGCAATTACCATTCCGAGGAGCTATCTCTTACCTGGTGATTATGTGCTTCTGCAAAATGATAAAAAAAAGAAAATCGTCACCGGGCTGAAAGATTATCAAAAGGTGGAGGTGGTGAAAGGATTGAACCCAATTGACGTTATACAAAAACCGAAAGAATGAATACGAGGTTAATCGCGGATATTGCCCGTTCGCTCTCATTGGCGCGCTGGAAGCAAACACTGGTTGCGGCCATTGGTGTGACCTTTAGCATCACAATGTTCATCGCTTTGCTGGGTTTCATGGCGGGACTAAACGATCTGCTGGATGGACTGGTGTTGAACCGCACACCACATATCCGTTTGTACAACGAAATAAAACCAAATGAGGATCAGCCAATCAACAGGTCCAACCATTTTTTAAATTCTTATAATTTCATCCGCTCGGTAAAAGCAAAAGCAGGACGGCAACAATTGTATAACAGCAAAGCAATTATGCAAGCGCTGGATGGTGATAAGAGAGTGTTTGGATATTCGCCTAAGATCACCACGCAGATATTTTTCAACACAGGAACTACAGATATCGCCGGTTTTCTGAACGGGATAGACGTTAGCAAAGAGATGAGGTTGTTTCATTTCAATGATTATGTTACGACAGGTTCTGCCGCCGATATTGCATTGGTACCGAACAGCATTGTGCTTGGAAAAGGATTGGCAGATCAATTACTTGCAAATATTGGAGATGTGGTGCAGGTTACCACGGCTGGCGGAGAAAACTTTCCTGTTAAAGTAGTGGGGTTTTATCAGTCGGGATTAGCTGATTATGACAAAGTGCAAAGTTTTGCTTCATTAAAAACAGTTCAAAAGATAATGGGTAAGCCAGTTGATTATGTCACAGACATCCAGGTGAAGCTGTTCGATATGCAAGACGCTCCAACTCTAACCCGTGAATTTGGCAGCCAGTTTCAAACAGATGCTGTCGATATTCAGTCTGCCAATGCTCAATATGAAACAGGATCATTCGTAAGAACACTGATATCTTATGCCGTTGGCATTACTTTATTGATCGTTGCCGGATTTGGCATTTTTAATATTTTAAACATGATGATCTTTGAGAAGATGGATGCGATTGCTATCCTGAAGGCAACGGGCTTTTCAGGCAACGATGTAAAATGGGTGTTTTTATTGATCGCACTCGGCATCGGACTGGTAGGTGGACTGCTCGGACTGGCAGGAGGTTTTTTGTTATCAGCTGTTATCGATCAAATTCCCTTTACGACAGAAGCGCTGCCAACCGTAAAAACCTACCCGGTTGATTACAGCCCGGTCTTTTATTTCATTGGATTATCTTTTTCATTGATCACTACTTATCTCGCCGGGTGGTTTCCGGCGCGTAAAGCAAGTAAAATCGATCCTGTCGGTATTATCAGGGGCAAATAACTATGAAAGATTGTATACTCGAAGCAAGAAATATTTCAAAATCATTTCATGATCCTGTAACCTTCGGGGTACTATTT
>DASTXM010000040.1:0-4007 GCA_035765495.1 Hanamia sp. | reverse complement strand
ATTGCTGCAGTGACACTTCCTTCATTGTCGTTAGCTGAAAGTGGTTTCAGGAAAATCTTTTCGACTCAAAACTTACCTGCTTTCGAGCTTGATGAAATCACTATTGATGAGTTAAGTTCAGGGTTTAAATCCGGCAAATACACCGTGAGAGCGGTAGCCGAAAAATACCTGAAGCGCATCAACGAAATTGATAAAGCCGGTCCTGCCATTAACAGTGTGATCCAGCTGAATCCTGATGCGTTGACAATTGCAGATGCGCTTGATAAAGAATTGAAAGAAAAAGGTGCGCGAAGCCCCATGCATGGAATACCGGTATTGATAAAAGACAATATTGATACGGCAGATAAAATGGAAACTACCGCCGGTTCTCTTGCTTTGATGGATGCGAAGCCGGCACAGGATTCTTTTTTAGTTAAACAGCTTCGCAATGCAGGTGCGTTGATCCTGGGAAAAACAAATCTGAGCGAATGGGCCAACATGCGTTCCTCGCACTCTACGAGCGGATGGAGCGGACGCGGCGGACTTACAAAAAATCCTTACGCTTTGGATAGAAATTGTTCGGGTTCCAGTTCAGGTTCAGCAGCGGCGGCTGCAGCCAATCTTTGTGCTGTTGCCATCGGAACGGAGACGGATGGTTCCGTTGTTAGTCCTTCGTCACTGAATGGTTTGTGTGGCATCAAACCAACCGTTGGCCTCGTCAGCCGCACAGGTATCATTCCAATTTCACATTCACAGGATACGGCGGGCCCGATGTGCAGAACCGTACGCGACGCCGCTATTTTGCTAGGTGTAATGGCCGGAGCGGATGAACAGGATGAAGCCACCCAAAATAAAGACCGGACCAACATTAAAGATTACACCAAATTTTTAGATAAGGACGGCCTGAAAGGGGCACGGATCGGTGTACTGCGGCAATACTTTGGTTTTCTTCCTTCTGTTGATAAAATAATGAATGCTTCATTGAAAGTATTGCAACAACAGGGAGCGATATTGATTGACCCGGTAACGATTGACACACTCGGAAAGTTTGATGATTCAGAAGGTGCTGTTTTGCGTTATGAATTGAAAGCAGATATGGCGGCTTACCTGCAACACCGGGGCAATGGCACTTCTTTTCATACACTAAAAGACCTGATTGATTTCAATGAAAAACATGCAGATAAAGAAATGCCTTACTTTAACCAGGAATTATTTTTACAGGCCGAAGCGAAAGGCCCGCTGACGGATCCTGCATACAAAGAAGCCCTGGAAAAGAATCACCGCATGACGCGTGAAGAAGGTATTGATGCGGTGATGGGCAAGTATAACCTGGATGCAATTGTTTCTCCTACGGATGCTCCTGCATGGATGACCGATTTGGTTGATGGAGATCATTTTTTAGGAGGCAGTTCGCAACTGGCAGCGGTAGCCGGTTATCCGCATATAACGGTTCCTGCAGGTGATGTTTTTGGTTTGCCCGTCGGCATTTCCTTTTTCGGCAGGGCATGGAGCGAACCTCAACTTTTGAAAATTGCGTATGCTTTTGAGCAGGCAACGAAGGCACGCAAGGCGCCCGCGTTTTTGCCTTCCGTAAAGCTTACCTGAATTTCGTTTACACATGACCGTTACTATCTAAAATAAAAACAGCATGGATGCCATCAAACATTTTTTTTCCATCGTATGGGATGAGTTCACCGGCTTTTGGGGCTTCGGTCCATGGATACACATGTATCAGACCGGAGATTATAGCTCTCTGCATACCTTACAGGGCATAGAAGGAGCAATCGGCCCGGTAATCCCTTTGATCTTATTTCTTGAAATAATCAGGGCGTTATTCTACAGGAAATTCAAAGCCATCCATTATAAAATTTCTTTCTTCACGTATGTTTTCAACAGCTTTGTCGGAAGATTTATTGCTATCGCTGCTGTCTCTTTTTGTATCGGTGTTTTTGAAAAATATTCGATCATCAAAACAAGCTTTACGTGGTACTGGCTCATCTATGGTTACATAGCATGGGAACTCTCGCACTTTGTTTATCATTACCTGGCTCATAAAGTGCGATTGCTTTGGTGCCTGCATTCTACGCATCATGCACCGGAAGCAATGAATCTTTCTGTCACGTATGCTCATTTTTTCCTGGAAGCTCCTTATGCAGATGTGATCAGGACTTCCATCTGTATTCTATTGGGTGTCAATCCGGCACTTTTATTTTTTATCATGTTCATCGATGGAACCTGGGGCGCATTTATTCATGTGGGAGAAGGCATTTTAAAGAAGGGGAAAATGGGTTTTATGTATCGCATTATTCTTACGCCCGGACATCACCGGATTCACCATGCGCGCAATCCTTATTACATGGATACCAACTTCTGTAATCTTTTGAATATCTGGGACAGGATTTTCGGAACTTATGTTGTTGAAAAAGATGACATACCCATCGAATATGGTATCACGCGAAGAATGAAAGCAAACAGTTTCACGGACGCCTATTTTGGAGAGTTTACCGCTTTGCTTCGTGATGTAGGGAAAGCACCCGGTTTGAAAAATAAATTACTCTACCTGGTGATGCCTCCGGGCTGGAGCCATACAGGTGATCACAAAACTGCCAGGGTAATAAGGGAAGAATTTTTGGAAAGCACAAAGGATCAGCCTTTAAATGGAGACACTGGCCTCGAAGAGGTTGCTGTTCCGGTTCGTGGAGAGACGAACCTGGGATGAGAAGTTGAAATATTTCCATTCACCTTTTCTGTATTCAAATTTTGCTGTTGCTTTTTACTTTTCATTCATTTTTTAAATGATAGTCTTTATAAATTGTTGCCAGCAATTGCCCGTTAAGGTCTTTTAATGTTTTCATTTCTAAATGATAATAATGAAAGATCACATTCCTTTCAAAAAGCAAATTGTACAATTTTGAAAATTGAGCCTGTTTGTCCCGGGTAAGGAAAACGCTCTTATTTTTATTCTTATAAAAATGCGATCTGAGAGCATGTTTGTAAATGATACTGTCAACAGAAGGATAAAAACTGTCATCAAGTATCTCACTTTGAAGATTCGCCTGGTTCTTTTCTGTTTCCAGCATTCGCGATTCCAAACCTCTGAGGCCAGTGATAAAATTGTTATAATTTACCAGCTCGTTTCGGATATTAATTTTGCGGATCAATCCAAAACTACCGGAGCTTTTCATCTCTTCAAACGTTATATTTGAATACTGAAAATTTTGAAAACCCCGGGTAGTATAAGCAAATCTATAGAGCATTTCCGGTTCATCTTTATATCTTCCGGACCTGATCAATTCCATCATGCTGTCAATAGTTTCTGTTCCTGTTTCATTACCTTGAATTTGATAGGCAATCATTGCGGAATCCTCTGTTAGATTTCTGGAAAGACTCCGTATGTCAATATTTTCTTTATCCCTCGACGAAATGTATTCACGAATATTTTCCGCAAAAAAACCAAGCGTTACTGCAAGAAATATCATTAAGAATTCCAGGAAATATTCTTTGAAGTTTTTCTTCTTATGATGAAGATCGGGATGATTATGTACTTCCATTAGTTCTGATTTCTGGTTTATTAATTGTGAAAGCTTTATTGTTCAAAAAAGAAAACTAAATAGTTCTTATTCCTTCGATTACTGTTTAGTTTTCAAATTTATATTCATGTTCAATATTCTTTAATAATGTTACAGCGGCATCTTTTTCATTCTCAAATAATCTTTCGTGTCTTTCAGCTAAAAGATGAAACATCCATAGCTTATTAAAATATTCATCGATTATTTGTTGGTCGTGTGTTATTAAAGTAAGCGGTTTATTTTCATGAATAAACCTGAATTCTACATTATCCAATTGGGAAAAATCAAACACTTTTGATTCAATGTTTTTTGAAGTCATCATCAAATCTTTTACATCCTGCTCCTGTATCAAAATATATTTCATATCCAAATCGTAAGACATGATCGCATTGGCAATACTTTCTTTTTTTATAAGCCTGAAATCGCCGGTACTTTTTAATTCCTCAATAGTTTTGTTAT
>DASTXM010000039.1:0-17947 GCA_035765495.1 Hanamia sp. | reverse complement strand
CGACTATATAATCAATATCCCCATCATTATCAAAATCGCCGGCAACAATACTATTCCACCAGCCTTTTTGATTTTCAATACCTGTTGAAGCCGTTACGTTTACTAACTTACCATGTTCATTTTTAAAAAAAGTTATTGGCATCCATTCGCCGACAATTATTAAATCAATCCATCCGTCATTATCAAAATCGGTCCATATTGCATCACTGACAAGCCCTATATTTTTTAATTCAGGTGCAGTAAACGAAGTAATATCAGTAAACTTTATTTTGCCAGGTTTTGAATCATTCCGATAAATAAAAGAGCTCACCGGCAATGGATAATTTCCCGGCAAAACGCGCCCACCGATGAATAAATCAAGGTCGCCATCATTATCAAAATCCACTGCCTTTACAGAACTTTTGCTGGTATAATTTATTGGTAAAGCCGATGTGTCCAAAGTAAAATTTCCTTTTCCATCATTTACAAAAAAATGGTCTTCATAATTCCTGGTTTGCGCAGGCGATTCATCGCTTCCGCTTACACAATACAAGTCATTATCGCCGTCGTTATCTGCATCAAATAAAAGCAAGCCCATATTCTCCGGCTTGCGGATACTGCCGCCGGCAATAAAATCCAAACTTTTCATTTTAAATGTTCCATCTGCCTGCTGTAGAAAAAAATTGCCGTTAAAATCACCGGTGCCACCAATAAAGATGTCATCCAAACCATTGCCATCCACATCACCCGCAGCTAAGCCAGGCCCATATTGAGAAAGCTTGTGTGGAAGTAATCTTTCATTATTGAAATCAACAAAATTCATTTCATGATGTATATAATTGATTTTTGCTTTGGTGGTAATGTTGCTGAATAAAGCATTCGTTCTTTGTGGTTGAACATGCTGTAGTGATTGATTTGCATTTTTTATATCAACGTGCACCAACTGATTGGCTTTTACATTGCATAAAACCTGTTTTCTGCCTGTCCAGTTAATAACCAGAGAATCAATCACTGAAGTAGTATCCAAACCAAAAAATGCTTTTGTGTCAACCGTAGAAAGATAACCGCGATAAGGCGAATTTTCATAAGTCTGCATTTTACGATGATCATAATAAATTGTTGCAATAGCGCCAATGCCAAACGTGTTTTTATCGCCGCCATGAAATTGTATTGCAAGGTAATTTTTGTTGGTTTTATTTTTTGTGTTGGTCATATTTTCATAAATAAAAGCTTTATCATTAATATTATTAACTACGTAATCCAAATCGCCATCTCCATCTAAATCAACATACACACCACCATATGAAAAGGACGGCTGGTTCATGCCCCATTGTTGCGTAACGTTTTCAAATTTTAAATCGCCTTTATTTTTGAATGCATAGTTTGAAATTTTTACCTGTGGCATGTGATCAATGATTTGCTGTTTGGAAGCATTTTGTACATGGCTTTTGTAAACCGCAAAATCACGATCTGTAACATCGCGTGGGTAACCATTTGTGATGATAAGGTCTTTATATCCATCGTTGTCAAAATCTGCAAGCGAAGGATTCCAACTCCAATCGGTCTGCGCAATGCCCGCATAAAAGCCTATGTCTGCAAAAACAGGATGGTGTATTGAATCATTTTCACCAACTGCATTGCCCATGTTTAATTGTAAAGTATTGCGCACATATTGCAATTCTAAATTTTCATTCAGCATACTTTGTTCAATAAAATAACTATTCCCGCCCATGTTTTTTTGCCTGCGAAAATTGTTTTCCGGGTACATATCAACCGCCACAACATCCGGCAATCCATCGTTATTTATATCAGCAACATCATGACCCATTGCATTTTGAGAAGTGTGTTTAAAATATTGTTTTACTTCATCAGTGAACGTGCCGTTATGATTATTGATGTAAAGATGGTCACTGCCGTAAAAATCATTGGTTACGTATATGTCTTTCCACCCGTCATTGTTTATATCTGTGATGGAAACACCCAAACCAAAACCATGTTCATTAATATTCGCTTCTTTTGAAACATCAGTAAATACAGGATGCTTTAAAACCGGGTCCCAATCATTGCGGTAAAGCTTATCAATATCAGAACCGGAATCATTAATTGTATTGGAATTAAATGAAATAGTGTCGCGCTGAGCCGGCTTTGTGGTAACCAGGTACATATCCAAATCGCCATCATTATCATAATCAAAAAAAGCAGCGTGAACGCTCCAGCTTATATCTGCCAAACCATATTCGGCCGCCATTTCTTTAAACACAGGCACGCCATCTTTATTTAATCCCTGGTTGATATACAATAGATTTCTTCGTTGTTGAGGATTGGTCTTTACTGTGGTAGAAACATAAATATCTTCCCACCCGTCATTATTGATATCAACAACAGAAGCAGAATTGCTCCATTCACCTTCGCCATCTACTTTTGCTTCATTTGTAATATCTTTAAATTTCATATCGCCTTCATTAAGATATAATTTGTTCGATGTAAGGCTGGCTGTAAAATACAAATCTGGTAATCCATCATTATTAAAATCGCCTACCGCAACACCGCCACCGTTATATAGAAATTCAAGGTCTACCGGATTAATGGAATCGTTTTCAGTAATCTTATTGTTGAAGGTGATTCCTGTGACTGATGATGGAAGAAGGGTAAAAAGCGTTTTATGTTTAGTGCAGCTGACAATTAAGAGCAGGAAAGCGATAATAAAAAAAGATTTGATCTTCATAACGATTGGGTGGAGGCCTAAACACAAAACCTACAAAGATTTTCGAAGAATAAGTTTATACGGATTTTTTACTTTTTCCTGTTTGTTTTCAAGGATAAGCCGTGCCGCGGTTTCTCCCATTTTTGCATGATCCGTAGAGAGTACACTAATTCCTTCTGCAAGTATCTCTTTTAAGGGCGTTTCATTACAAGAAATTATTCCAATTTCTTTACCCAGCGTTATTTTTTTTGCATTGCAATTTTTAATCAATTGCACAAGATCAGTATCTTCAATTACAATATATGCTTCTGATTCATTGATTATTGTATCTGATTTTATTTCCCCAATAACTTCTTTTTTAAAATCATTTTGGATACAAAAATTTATAAATCCGGTAATAATTTCTCGTGGATATTGTTCAATCTTCGGAAAGACTAAGATAAGTTTTGTATATTTTTTTAAAACCTGCAAACCGCTTTCGAGGGCTTCAACAATATCATTTTTGAAATCCTGGTAGACGGCAGTATAGTGTTTATTTACGTGACTAAGGTCTTTGTCAAGAATAATTAATTTTTCTGACGGGATTGACAGAATAAGATTATAAGCCTCAGCAACGTTCTCATAAAAATGAGGCATTATAACAAAGTAATTATAGTCGTATAGATTATCCATAATCAGCCCTTCGAGTACTTTTGCATTTGAATGGTGAATTTTCAAATCGATTATAGCGTACTCGCCGATGGTTTTGATAAATGCATTATATATCTGCTTTTTGTAGTTACTAATTTTATTAAACAACAATAAGATCCTGTATTTAGTCGATATATCTGTTCTGTTAATGTAAAAGCCTTTGCCTTTTGTAGCACATATTATTCCCTTTTGCTCTAAGATCGAATAAGCTTTTTTCACAGTGTCACGTGATAAAAGATATTCGTTGCTACATTCATTTATGGATAAAATCTTATTTCCTTTGCGCAATTTGCCTTGTTTAATGGCATTGGTGAGGCAATCAATAAGCTGCACATATTTTGGCGTCTTTATTTCTTCAACAATATCGAAATTGAAATTTTTTACAGTTAGAGTTTCCATAAACAAAAATTTATGAAGTAAAAAAACATTTAATGATAGTTTCAAAAATTTAGCACATCCAAGTATCTTTAGAATGCAGGCCAACAGGTAACAATTCAAGCACCAACTAAATAATTAATGAAGTTATTTTAAAATTTTTTAAAAATAAGCAGCATAGTACAGCATGGTTTAAGACAGTCTTTAAAAATTTTTTCTAAATAGCGCCACAACAGATAGAAAGAATTTATCTTTTTCGAAAGATGAAGTCGAAACTTTTGAATTTTTTTGTGGGAAGGGGAGAAAGGTTCATAAAGATGAGATTGCCACAATGCAAGGGAATTTCCGGTAACCGAACAGTATTTTTTGTGCACGTTGCAATGACGTTCTAATGAGCATTTGTATATTTCAGTTCCTCATCCAGAAAAAGCTTTACATCCAACATTTAAGTAAATCCACAATCATAAGGCTCCGGAAAAAGGTCTTTCGGACCGCACCCCGGGGAATAAAACATGTTTCGCTTAGAGATACCCTAAGGTTACTAAGAAACAAAATCATCATGAGCCTTTGAAACTTCGTTTTCTTGTTGGGAGACACAAAAAGCTTTTTTTCGGCGAAGAGTCGAAGAGAACGAAGTTGCACGAAGAGTGTATCTATCTTTTCAAAACTATTTTTAAGTCCATTTAAGGATAGTGAAATAAAGCTAAAAGAATATTGACAGGTACTGGAAAGAGAGGTACACTTTGCGATGAAGGAACTCCGGAATGTATTAGGGGATCCATTACCGGTTCACTTTGAACGTTTTTAATGAGGATAGTTCCAACTATATCTCCATCGCTGTCAACCTTTGAGTCTTAACCCCTGATGCAGGATGCCCCCTACATATCCGCTACATACCCCCCACATACCAGCGTAGAGACAGCGTAAAGGTTGCTGAGAAACAAGCCACCATGCATCATCTTCTGTTATTGGTACTTCTCCTACGAACAAAGAAGGTTATGAAATTGGTTTCATTTTATTTATGGGAATAATAAGATATTTTATCTTCTTTTTTATTTAGAATTCAAATTTGCTTTCATACTGTTCAGCTGGATTCAATTCCTTTTCTTCTACTCTATTGCAGCCGTTATCGTGTTATTTACAAAAGCAACTTTAAGTGTGCAATACGCATTGACATGGTGGTTGTTTTGCAGCCCACTATTCCACATGCCGGAGCTTTTTAATAAAGCTTTTTTGAGTGATCTTTCAAAGCTTATGTTGCCCATCAAAAATTTAACGTCGTAAATATTCCCTTTGGCAGAAACGATAAAATATACCATTCCTTCTTCTCCTTCATTTTCTGTGCCGGCGTTTACTTTTTCCGTCAGGTATTTACCCAATGCGTCATCGTCTCCTATAAAGGATGGCTTTACTTCTTCTTTTGTAAAGATGATGTCCAGGTTTTCTTTAAGGGTATCCAGAGATGATTGGGCAAAAAGAGCTGTACCTAACAAGAGTAGCAGGCACACAAGAAAAAGCTGAATTCTCATTGCAGGTGAATATTAGTACCACAAGGATAAGATAAATTTTGAAAGCGGCAAAGTGATTTCTTTTGCGGAAGTTTCTTTTGATTCAGTAAACCTGGAAAGCAAAATGATCGTTTTGATTTTCGAATCTTTCTTTGAAGCGGCATGATTTCTGAAACATTAGTAATTAAGTATTTATTAAAGTATGAAAAAGAGACTATTATTATCTATTGCTTTTATCCTGATAACCGTATTTTCATTTGCACAGGACACAAGGTTTACGGGTCACTGGACAGGAAAAGTGTTGGGGCGGTATAAGCTTACTTATGATTTTGTTGCCAGCGGCGATTCGCTTGCCGGGAAAGATACGCACCGGGATGGATCTGTTTCTCCTATCAGTAATGGAAGAATTATGGGTGACAGTATTTCCTATGATGTGCCATTAAAGGGAAAAATTACCCATGTTATAGGCAAACTAAAAGGAGATGTGCTCACCATTTATTTCAGGTATCGCGGGTATAATTTTAGTGCAGATATGAAGAAGACCGTTTCAGGTTGAAGTGAAAGAAAACGGATAGTTTTTTTACCCGCTTTTTATTTTTTGCCTGGGTTGGAAAGTAACAGAATACCTGTTTTGAAAAATGCTTATTTTTGAGTGAACAAATTGAATACTTAGAGTCATATTAAAACATGCCGGGTAAACAGGCAGAGCAATAATTTTATGCCAACATTACTAGTAATTAAAGGACTTAGGTTTTTCTTTTTTAGTAATGAAAGTAATGAGCCGATACATGTACGATACATGTACATGTAATAAAGCAAAATGGAATGAGTCAATAAATAACAGTTTTGACGCACTGGAAAAAATAATCTTTGAAGATGAATTGCGCATAGTAGCGATTGATTTATATCACGAGCTGGACATGATGTTGATAATTCTCAATACTTCGGCAATTCTTCGGCAAAAGATATCGTCTTATCCTAATCTCAAAACTGCAGATAAAGACGCATTAAAGGAATACGAAATAATTGCGGACGGCACCGGGATCCATTGGTCTGCTTTAGATGAAGACTTAAGTCTGAAAGGGTTTTTGCGCGACGAATTACGCAATATAGTAAGGGGCTCAAAAGATTTTATTGCTGCATAATCGTGCTGAATTTACCTTCTGGCAAATCTTTAACGCCAGTCCAACTCTTGCGCAACATACTCTCTAAAATTGCGGGCAGCACAGATATATTGTAGTCAACACCAAGCCTGGGCAGCAAGTTCGATAAAATAAAAAGCCGCCTCATTTCTTAGGTTGAGACGGCTATACACCTAAACGGACTATGAAAAAAATTGCGGCTGTAATAATCAGGAGGGTTTCGCATTCACACACCGCTATTTTTCCACTCCCGTCAGTTGTTTTATCAGTTTCACCTCATCGGGCTTATAGGCAGAACCGTCGCGTCTGAAAATATCATGAAACCATTCTGCGGGCTCGCCTCCGCCAGGCATTGGCGTATCCCAGGCATAGATCGTATTTGTTTTGCCGGCAACCAGTCCCCAATTGAGGGCCCCAATATGTTCTTTTTTCAGCATGGGCAAAATATTGGAAAACCGGCTGTTTCTTGTGCGTGCCATGTACTCCGTACAAATTAATGGCCGGCCATACAATTTTAAAAAATCGATCACGCGCTGATGCCATTCCGGTGGTTCATAATCATGATAGGTAATGATATCCGAGTTGGCTATCTGAACCCGGTTCAGTTCTGTGAAATCCCATGCCCACAAGCCGGCACTGATTGGCTGATCGGGATGTACTTTCCTGGCCCATTTAAAAACATGGATCAGCAGGGGCAGAGAAGCAAGCTTTTTGCCGGAATTTCCGGGTTCGTTATATAAATCCCAAAGGAGGATGCGCTTATCTTTTGAAAAATAAGTCATTACATCGGTTACATATTTTTCCAATTCAGGGAAATTGGAAGAATCTTCTGACATAGGTTGACCCGGATCCTGTACCCATCCCGAATTATGAATGCCTGGTTTGGGTGCCGGCTGCTTACCGGCCACGGGCACTTTATTCCAGCAATCATCAAAAAAGACAAATATGGTTTGGATGTGGTGCCGGTCGGCAATGCCAAGGTATTTGCTTACTCTTTTTTTAAAGCCCGAAGGATCTTCTTTCCATGCAACACTATGCAGGTAAACTCTCATTGTATTGAATCCAATATTCTGTGCCCATCCCAGTTCCCTGTCAATTGTTGCTGTGTCAAAAGTACTTTTCTGCCACATTTCCAACTGGTTGATTGCGGTGCTGGGTATAAAATCAGCGCCAACGATCCATTGGTGAGACTGATACCAGGCATTTGCCTTTTGTATCGACCAGACTTTTGCAACTGCCGGCGTATCGATATGAACAGGTTGGCTGCTGAGATTAAAATTAAACAGTAAAAGAAATAACAAGGATAAAAAGGATCTTCTATTCATGATTCGCTTTATTTAGAAATTGAATTGTTTATTCGCCGGATGGCTTTTTAATAATAGTATTTATTGCGGCCGGAGTGCCAAAATCGGGCGAACCGTCGGCATTCCAGGTAAATTTTTGCATGCGCGGTGAACGGCTGTTTCCGCAGCCAAGCCCTGGTGAACTGTTGGCGTGATACAAGAGCCAATCTTCTGTTCCGTCGCGTGATTTAAAGAAACTATTATGGCCCGGTGCAAAAGCGCCTGCCGATGCCAACGTGCTAAAAACCGGTGTAGCCGTCTTAGTCCAGTCAGATGGATTCATAGGGTCGCCACCATGTTTTAAAGTCAATAGTCCCAGGCAATAATTATCCGTCCAGCAGCCACTCGCCGAATAAGTAATCAATACATTACCACTTTTATTTTCCAGCATTTCGGGCCCTTCATTTACGGTTGGAGGAGCACCCATTTTTTCCCAATCGTAAGTAGGTGAAGAAATGAGAACCCTGCCACTACTGATCGTGAAAGGATCACTCATCTTTGCGATATAAATATCCTGTTCACCATTGGTATTTCCCTGCCAGCCTGACCAAAGCATGTATAACTGATCGTTGTATTGAAAAACGGTTGCATCGATAGCCCATTTATCAGAACTATCCGCTACTTTTCCTTTTAAGACCCAGTTGTCCGACATCGGATCGGCCGAACTGTTTTCCAGCACATATATCCGATGTGTATTGTTATTTCCGTCATCCGCGGCAAAGTACATGTACCATTTATTTTGAAGATAATGCAGTTCCGGAGCCCAGATGTCTTTTGAATAAGGCCCGGTTGGCGGAGGCGTCCAGATCGTTTTAATTACTGCATTTTTTAATTCAGACATTTTACTTGTTTTGTAGATAACAAGGCTTTTGCCCGTGGTATGAGTAAAGTAATAGTTGGTATCGCTTTGAATCACCCAGGGATCGGGACCGGAAGATAATAATGGATTGGTAAAGCCAGTGTCGGTTACGACCGGAGGTGGATTTACTGCAGGAGTTTCTCTTTTGCAGGAAGAAGTAATTACAACGGCAAACAGGAATAAATATTTAAACATTAGTATCATCCTTAAATCAGTAGCATAAAGAGTTAAGTAGCCAGACCTATAAGGTTTTAAATCTTACAGGCCTGTAACTACATTGTTCATCAATTAATATCCCGGGTTTTGTTTCAGATTCGGATTTACATCCAGATCAAATTGTGGGATAGGCAGGAATTCATCCTTACCAACTTTAAAATTAGCAAAGCCGGCGTCTCTTGTCGATAATTGTGGCCCAAGGTCGCCCCATCTTGCAAGGTCTTCCCAGCGATGTCCTTCCCCGGTTAATTCTGTTATCCTTTCATGTTTTAATTGATTTAAAAATTGCTGCTGGTCTAATCCCGGCATAGCAGTGCTTAATGGCTGCAAACCTGCGCGCTCCCTTACTTTATCCACGTATTGATAAGCCTGCTGGGTTTGTCCTAAGGCATTTAATGCTTCTGCGTACAACAACAAAACGCCGGCATAACGTACATAGCGGTAATTATTTCCGGAATGGAAAACTTCGCCATTCATTGTAGCGTCATCAAGCTCTTTTCTAAAGTAAACATCATGCGTATTGGGAACAGCAGTAGGATCACTGGAATATCCTAAAGAGGAGAATGTGCGTCCGAAAACCATTGTATAATCCGGACCTCTTTCATCTGTTGAATCATAAAGGTAAGTAGCTGCCAGGCGTGGATCACGGTTGCCATCCACTGTTTTTTCCTTTAAAAATTCGCCTATTGGCCACCTGCGCGCCTGCCCGTCTGTAAAGCCAATAGGCCGTGGAGCAAAAAAGGGAGGAATAGAAGTTCCATAATTCAGGTTATCAGATCCGGGAGCCACATCATCGTCATGGGTGTCATTTGGGTTGAGCGCATTTTGCCATTCAAAAACTGATTCAGAATTATTCTCGGAGGTTTCTATAAAATTATCGCGGTAGTTGGGAACAAGGCTGTAAAGGGTTTTGCCATCGCCTTCTGTGAGCCATTGCAGCGCCTGCTGTGCCTGGGCGTATTTATGTTGCTGCATATATGCTTTTCCAAGCATGGCGTAGGCTGCACCTTTTGTAGCACGACCAACATTTCCCGCATCATACTTTTCAGGCAGACCATTGGTTGCATCTGTAAAATCACGTTCCGCTTGTACAAAAACACTGTCCTGTGGAGAGGTAGGAGGATAATCTGTTGGCTGGGAAGTATGAAGGATTATGGGTACATTACCATAAATAGTTGCCAGGTTGTAATAAAAAAATCCGCGTAGAAATTTAGCTTCCGCTATAAACTGTGCTTTTTTAGTTGCATCCATATCAATAGAAGGCACCTTATCCAAAACCTGATTGGCCCTGTTGATACCAATATAATCATCCTGCCATACACTGGTTACCAGGTAGTCGTTATAATCGGTAATGTGAAAAACATCATACGTGTTTACAATGTCAGGATTCGGGCTGGTGCTGTATCCTTCATCAGAGCGAATCATGGTCATAAAATAAAGCCAGCGGGAAAGCCCTTCCCTGTGAAAAGTGCTGTAAATAGCATTGATCCCCAACTGTGCATCGCTGGCTGTTTTCCAAAAATTTTGAGTGGTTGGCGTGTTTGGATTGGGAATATTCAGATCTTTTTTGCAGCCTAAAATTCCAAATACCGATATGATAAGTATGAAGATTAATTTTTTCATGTCTAATATTTTTTTAATAGTGGTCAATTAAAACCCAAATTGTAATCCTACAGAAATAACCCTGCTGGACGGCCAGTTACCGGCATCAAATCCGCGGGTAATAATTCCGGTACCCTGCACATCAGGATCCATACCTTTATATTTAGTAATGGTAAGCAGATTTTGGCCGCTTATATAGACATGTGCATTGGTAATACCAGCCTTTTTGAGTGTATTCGGAGAAAATGTATATCCGATTTCGACATTTCTCAACCTGAGATAAGAACCATTTTCCAGCCAGCGGGAGGTTTGGGCCATATTGTTAATAGAAACTTCCGGATCGGCCGGTACATCTACAGCCAGGCGCGGATCTTTGCCATTGGTATTGGTGGACGACCATGGATCAATGTTACTGCGGAAATTAGTAAGCTGATAGCCATCCAGTACTCTTCTTACATCATCATATAATTTGTCGCCAAAAACACCGACAAGCTGAATATTCAGATTGAATTGTTTGTAGGAGGCATTGAACTGCGCTCCGGCCTGCAACGTAGGCCATGGAGAGCCATCAAATTGCCTGTCTTCATTATTAATAACCCCATCGCCGTTTGCATCCACATATTTTATATCACCCGGTTTGGCATTAGGTTGAATAAGAGTCCCGGTTTTACTGGTGTAATTATTGATTTCATCCTGGCTTTTAAAAATACCGTCTGTTTTTATCACATACCATTCGCCGATACTATGGCCTACCTGAGCACGCAGAAAATTAGTCGGTTCAATGTAATTAACTTTATTTCCCTGTGCATCCACGCCCTGGTTACCTACGGAAACCACACGGTTCTTAATGGTGGTAACATTTGCGGAAACATCCCATGATAAAGCCTTTTTATGATTGCGGTAAGTTGCTGCTATCTCAACACCTGTGTTTTTAATGGAACCGGCATTTGCGGATGGATTACCGGTGCTCCCGAGGTATTGTGCCAAAGGCAATTGAACTAATACATCTTTGGATAAGGAATTGTAAACATCAGCGCTTAATGAAACAGCATTGTTGAGTAAACTGGCATCAAATCCGATATTTTTTTGAATTCTTGTTTCCCAACGCAAATTGGAATTAGCAATCTGGGCCTGGTATTCTCCTACAATAGGTGTTTGATCTACCCCATAAACTGCCCTTGGATTGTTATTCAAAAGGCCAAGATAATCCCATGAACCGAGTACGTCACTGAAACCCAGTTTACCATAAGAGGCTCTTAGTTTCAAATCATTGATCCAGCTTACATTAAAAAACTTTTCTTTACTGATCCTCCATGCAACCGCAGCAGAAGGGAAATAACCTGTGCGGTAGGCGGAACTGAATCTCGAATCCTGGTCAATACGACCCGTTAATGTAAGCAAATACTTATCGTTGTAGGTATAATTTATTCTTCCCAAATATCCGTGAGAACGCCAGAATAAAGGAGTGCCTCCATTTGCAGAGGGACTGCCAATTGCTGAACCTATTGTCGTGAAATACTGCCCGTTTACATTTTGCAAAACAGTGCGGCCTGCACTTGTTGTTTCTCTTTTTTGTTCAGTACGTGAAAATCCTATCACGCCATTAATATTATGAAGGCCAAAGCTTTTATTGAAGTTGAGCGTATGCTCTAAAAGTAAATTGGTAAACCGCTCCCTGTCTTCATTAACACTGGTTGCAGGCGGCTGATTGGTATATCGCCAAATACCTGAGTCGCGTACTTCCCTGTTATAATCGAAACTTGCTTCGATACCTGCGTTAAATCTGTAGCTTAGCCAATCGGTAAATTTTAATTCTGCATAAGCATTTCCTACTATCTTGGCAAAATTATAATTGATTTTATCCAAAGAATTTACTGCTAAATAATTGCTTGCATAAGTCGGATCATCCGTAGTTCCCATTCCCCATCCGGCAGGATTATATTGAATTGTTTTATACTGATCGCCCTGTACAGCAATTATGGGAAGCATGCTGGCAGTTTCATAAAAAGCATTTATGCCACCCCCGGGATTATTACCATTGGTATTGCTCAGCATCATATTTTCACCAAAGGTGAATATGCCTCTTTTTGCCTCGGTATTAATGCGAAGGCTTGATCTTTGAAAATCATTGCCAATAACAGGACCACTATTATCATAATAGCTTCCGGAAACGAGGTAATTGCTGGTAGCGGAGCCACCGGATATGCTCATGTTATAATCCTGGTCATTTCCTGTTCTGAATGCTTCATTTTGCCAATCTGTATTAATGGTATTACTTGCCAGCTGGGCCGCAACTCCAGCCGGAAGAGTTACTCCTGAATTGGTGTACATGGTATTCACCGTTTTCAAATAATCCTTTGCATCCATTACATTCCATTTTTTAGGAATCTGCTGCGTTCCGTATTTAGCAGAAAAGCTGAATTTTGCCGGGCCTTCCTTTCCTTTTTTGGTAGTAATGATAATGACACCGTTTCCTGCGCGCGAACCATAAATAGCGGCGGCGGAAGCATCTTTCAGAATTTGAATAGAAGCAATGTCATCGGTGTTAATCGTTGTATTTGCATCAGAAAGCATTCCGTCTATCACATATAACGGATTTGAATTACCGAAACTTCCAACACCGCGGATTTCGACTACCGCATTTTGACCCGGAGCGCCTCCATTACGAACAGTAACACCAGGCACCAATCCCTGGATAGCTTCGCCAACCGAGCCGGATGTAATTTTATTGGCATCCTTCATATCTACTATGCCGGTGGCACCGGTAAGATCTTTTCTTTTTACCGCCTGGTAGCCGATTACAACCACATCCTGCAGAGAAGTAGCTGAGGGCTGCAAAACAATATTAATTGAGGTTCGGTTGTTTACATTAATTTCAGAAGTCTGGTAGCCTACATAAGAAACAACCAGGATTGCATCTGCCGGAACAGTGATGGAGAAAGAACCGTTTGAGGTGGAAGTGACTGTACTGTTACCATTTTTTACATGAATAGTCGCGCCTTCCAACGGTATTCCGCCTGTTCCGGTTACGGTTCCTGTAACAGTAATATCCACTTCATCTTTCAACTGGGAAGACTGGATGACCACCAGGTTATTGGGTAATAATTTATATTTTAAACCGGTATTCCTTAAAAGCGCTTCCATAGTTTGGGCAATGGCATAATCTTTAATATTAAGATCTACCTTGTTCCTTAGCTCTTTAAGATCGGTATTATAGAGAAACCTGTAATCTCCCTGCTTCTCAATTTTCTGAAGAATATTCTCAATTTTGGTATTCTTAATATTGAGTGAAATGGTAGGCTGAGCTTTTATTTCACCGTTTGTTTGAATTACTCCTGCGAGTATAAGCAGAATCGTTAATTTCATAATTAATATAAATTTTGGCAATTCTTTTGGGTACCGCTTTAGCGGATGTTTTTTTTTCATACTTTTATGCTTTATGGTTAAAAAATAAAATACCTAGACAGTTACAATTTTTTAGCTAAACGGGGGATACGCCAATATCCTCCGTTACTTTTTTAAAAATTTTCTATTCGTTTATTTTTACTACATTATCGTTTATACTGTACTTAAATTTCGCAGTTAACTGCAGCGCATCCAATGCCTGTTCAATTGTTTCGTTTTCAAAGGTTCCTTTAAAATGATATTGCTTCAATGAAGGGCTTACTATTTCAATCTTTACTCCATACCAGCGCTCCATCTTTTTTGCCATCTCAGCAAAATCATCATTATCTATGATCAGTTTATTGTAAAGCCACGATGTTTCTTCCTTAAGGCTATCGGGTTGATTGGGGGGTAAAGCAGATATCGATATATTTTCATCGGGAATAATATTAGCAGATGAAAAATGGATTGCATTATTTTTTGCCTGATCTGTATCCTCTTTCTTTTTCCTGAAAATCATTTTTTCATTCGGCTTTAAAATGATTTTTGGAGCTGACGCATCATTTTTATTAAAAACTTCAATGCTTCCTCTCAGCAAAGTAGTTTCAATGGTGGGATCCTGTTCATAAGATTTTACATTAAATAAAGTGCCGAGCACCCTGATATCTATATTGGAGGTATGCACGATAAACGGATGCTTCGCATCTTTGGTAACATCAAAAAAAGCTTCGCCTTCAAGACTTACTTCTCTTACATCTTTATTAAAATCATTTTTGTAAGTTAGTCTCGATGAGCTGTTTAATCTCACTACTGTTCCATCCGGCAAAATGATCTTCGATTTAGAGCCCGGCTTTACAAATACCTGCTGAATATCTGTTTTGGAAGAAGATTTTAAATCAATACCAGCTTTAAAAAATAAAGTAAGCGCTACAATTATTATAACTGAAGCAGCGGCCAAAAGCCAGGTATATTTATGAGGGTTTTTTAATTTTACTTCTGTTGGAATATTGCCTTCTTCAATTTTTATATCCTCTTCATTTTCTGCATTTAAGATCAAATGAAATCTTTCCTCTTCCGTTTCATCGGTAATATTTAAAAAATCATTTTTTTCATTCCAGTAGCTTTCTATACTGCTTACAACTTTTTTTAAACCGGGAGAAGTTTCAAGGTATGAATCCAGTTCCAGCAGTTCGTCGCTGGTAGCCTCGCCGGAAAGCTTTAGCGCGAGTAAATTCCATATTCTGTTCCCGGAGTGCTCCATAAATTGATTGTCCTTTTATATAAAGACAGTAAATCAACCAATTCCCCTTAAAAAGAATCAGGATTTATTTTTATGGCTGGGTATTTTTTCAAATTCAGGACCCAGGAGTAAAGCGATACGTCGTATGGCAATGGTCATTTGCGCGTCAACCGTATGGTAAGAAAGGTTTAAAACATCGGCCACTTCTTTATATTTTAACCCATCTTCCCTGATCAATTTAAAGATGATCTTGCACTTTGGAGGAAGAGTTTCAATCGCCTTTTTAATTCTCGTGAAAGTTTCCTGGTAAATCAATAACTGCTCAGGACAAATAGAATCAGAAAGTTCAATATTGATGGCATCAAACGGCTTTGTGATGCTTTCATTTGCTTTTGAAGAGAGAAAATTTAAACAGGTATTTTTAGTAGCGGTATATAAATAAATTTTTAAGTTTTGGATATTAGCGACATTCTTCCTGTTTTTCCAGAATTTGATAAACACGTCTTCAACCAGCTCTTCTGCAGCTTCTTTATTTTTCGTAAGAACAAGGGCAAATTGTAAAAGTCTTTTATAGAAATAATGATAAACCTGCCGGAATGCCTCCTGGTCGCCGGATTCAATTTCTTTTTTCAGTAAGTCTTCCTGAATAGTATCGGTAAAATTTATGTCTGCACTCATAAAGGCTATAATTATTTCCTGAGGCAATGAAACACTTAATATAATGTGCTTTGTAAAAGTAACAGTTTTAGATATAATTTGACGGAGATAATTTTAAAAGAAAATCTTTTGCCGGGACAAAAGGATTTTTTTGCCACTAAGTAACCGGACAAGAGCGCTTGTGTTTTGAAAATAATAACTTTAAAGAAAAATCCCGTTGCAGGAAGACCTTTTTGCGTAATGAATTATAAAGTTCATCACTAAGGCCCGAAGTGCACGAAGGGGCACAAAGGCGCATTGCATGAAACATTTCTATGATCCGTGATCTACCTATACCCCTTTGCCTGCAGCAAAAACAATTCTGCATAATGGCCGTTTTTCCTGATCAGTTCTTCATGGCTCCCCATTTCTATGATCTGCCCTTTGTCTAACACAAGTATCCTGTCTGCCATGCGGACGGTTGAGAAACGATGAGAAATAAGCACGGCAGTTTTGCCTTTGCTGAGTTCGGCAAATCGCTGAAATACTGAATATTCAGCGCGCGCATCTAAAGCACTGGTTGGTTCATCCAATATTAGTATTTGCGCCTCTTTCATGTAAGCTCTTGCCAGGGCCACTTTCTGCCATTCGCCACCGCTTAACTCAATGCCATTATTAAAACGGCGGCCTAATGCCTGGTCATATTTTTGCGGCAATCTTTCCGCAAGCAGATTGGCGAGGCTTTTCTCTGCAGACATTTTTATGAGGGGACGGTTATCCTGTTCGTCAATATTGCCCACTGCAATATTCTGGGCAAAGCTGAGCTGGTAGCGCAAATAATCCTGGAATATAATTCCAATGTTTTTTCTCAGATCCACCATATCATATTCGCGCAGATCGACACCATCCAGCAGAATACGTCCTTCAACAGGGTCATAAAGGCGTGCCATCAACTTCACCAGTGTTGTTTTGCCTGCGCCATTCTCTCCAACGAGCGCAAGCTTTTCGCCAGCCTTTAACGTGAAACTTAAATGGCGGTTGGCCCACTTATCACTATTATGATATTTAAAGCCTACATTTTCGAAAGTGATGCCCTGCCTGATAGGATTTGGAAAGGGAACAGGCTTTGCAGCGGGGGTAATTTTTGGTTGTATCTCAAAGAAGTCAAAAAAATCGCGCAGGTAAATTGCTCCCTGCGAAACGCTGGTAAAGCGGGATAAAATATTTTCGAGAAGGCTTCTGAGTTGTTTGAATGATCCGGCAAGAAAAGTAAGCGAACCAACGGTAAGGGCTCCTTCCACTGTTTTCAGGATCATCACCGCATAAGCCACGTAATAACCGACGCTTCCAAGCAAGGCAAAAAAAGTTCCCCATGATGCGCGTTTTACCGAAAGCTTTTTGTTGTCATCATAGAATTTATTGCTAAGGGTTTTGAAGCGGTTAATTAAAAAGCCGGAAAGGCTGAAGAGTTTTACTTCTTTGGCGGTTTCATCGCTTGCGCCCAGATAACGCATGTAATCGAGCTCACGCCTTTCGGGCGTCTGACCCCGTGTAAGGGCATAACTCTTGTCGTTAAAATAAGATTCGCCGAGGAAGGCCGGAACAATGGCAATCAGTAATAATAAAATTAACCAGGCATTGAAAGCCACTAATCCGACCAGGAGAAAACCCATTGTAATCATATCCTGCACCTGGCTAAGGATCTGGGATAAGAGAATGGTACGTCCGACAGTTTGTTGCCTTGCACGTTCCAGCTTGTCATAAAATTCTGAATCCTCAAACTGGTCGAGATCAAGTGTTGCAGCGTGTTCCATGATCTTTACAGAGGTATGGTTGGAAAACAGGTCACCCAATAAACTATCTACCAGGGCAGTGGCACGGGAAAGAGCATCGGATATAATCGCCAGGGCAAATTCTGCCAACACCAGCTTCCATAGATAACCCAAATCAGAACTATGTGTTTTGCTTAACAGGATTACTTCGTCTATAATTAATTTACCCACATATAATATGCTGACCGGTATAGCTGACCGGATTAACCTGAGCAGAATATTTAATATAGCGTACCAGTGATTGGTTTCCCAAACCAGTTTAAAAAACCGGGGAAGGTTTCCGAGCGCCGCAAATTTTTCTTTGAGTGTAGGTTTAGGAAGTGTATTTACCGGGGGCCTGGGCATATATTATTTATTTACAAGCAAGAGTGAAAAATAGTTGATCAGAAAAAAAATGTGCCTGTTTGTGGCTTTACTGATGTTTTCTTCTTTTTTGT
>DASTXM010000038.1:0-12729 GCA_035765495.1 Hanamia sp. | reverse complement strand
TATTCCTTTCAAACTAAAGTTCCGCATCTCTCCGCTGCTCTTGATTATTTTCAACTGGTGTTGTTGAAGATCGAAATCAATCCTGAAACTTCCATCTTTGTAAGGAATATTTTCTGTCGTTAACCCAGTTGGAGAAATATGAAGGGTAACTTGCCATGAATGATTGATCCATGGTAGAATGGCCAGTTTTATTTTTCCCACAATTTGCGTCCACATGTGTAATGTTTCGAAAGTGTCCTTACTTTTTTCGTAAGAAAGAACCGGCCAGGTTTGTTGCATTGATCTATTTTTTAATTATTTATTAAATACCAACTCATTCGCCATTTCGATCTCATCTTCAGAAATCGTGTGTGCCCTACCGTTATAAATCTTTTCGGTAACATGTGCGTTCATGCTTTTTAAAATTCCAGTTGTTTCGCGAACTCTTTGTACCGGTACATGAGGATCAGGATTGCCGGTGCCTATAAAAATGGGCGTGTTTTTAAAATCCCCTTTGTAATTCTGTGTATAAATTTTATCGCCGATCAATCCACCGGTAAATGCCACAATGCCTCCATACTTTTTTGCATTTCGTGCCACAAATTCCAAGGTAAGACAAGCACCTTGAGAAAATCCAAGGAAAAAAATATTCTCTTCTTTCTTCCCTTGTTCTACCAGCTCGTTTACAATTTCTTCCAATAAATTTATCGCTGATGAAAGCCACGGTTCATTTTGTGAAACCGGTGCAATAAAGGAATAAGGATACCATGAATTATTAGTTGCCTGTGGTGCAATCAATGCAAAATCTTTTACAGGAAAATATTGCGCCAGTGAAAGAATGTCTTCCGCGCTTCCGCCTCTACCGTGTATCATAATCAACACTTTATTTGCTTCCTCTACCGGCTTCCCAGCCGTGATCAATATTTTATCATGTAGTTTTCCTGGTTCCATCAATTTTGTTTTTCCAAATATCCCCATATTTTTCCTGCTCATGTTTAAAACGTGCCAAAACATAAGGACAAAGAACGTTCACTTTCAGGTTGTTTTTTCTTGCATATTCAACCATTTCATTTAGAAGTTTTGAAGCCAGGCCCCTTCCTTCCGCCGGCGGAATTACTTCAGTATGGAAGACGGTCATTTGATCCTTTGTAATGCTCACTTCCATTTCTCCCAACTGCTCCTCATCCTCTGTCAGAATAAAATATCCATGCCCGGTCTTGTTCAGTTTTAATTCTATCCTTTCCATACTCGCTGTTTTTAAATCATACAAAAAGAAAATTTGTCTTTCAAAGTGTCATTTTATTCTTATTTCAAAGACAAATTTTCATTAACAAAACCATACCATATAACGGTATTTTTTTTGTGGCCTTTTCAGTAAAATATTTCTTAACCAAATAAAAAAGGAGGACATATGAATCTCATTAAAAGAAATGGAAATTCCATGAACCAATGGCCCCTTTTGTTCGACGACTTCTTCAACAGAGATTTCTTTAACTGGGGCCTCAGTAACTTTTCTGACACCAACACGACAGTTCCTGGCGTGAATGTCAAAGAAACTAAAGACAATTTTGAAGTGGAAGTAGCTGCACCGGGAATGGACAAAAAGGATTTCAAAATCCAGCTCGATGGCAACCTGTTGACCATCAGTTCAGAACGGACCGACCAAAGAGAAGATAACAACGAAGACGAAAAGTATTCGCGCAAGGAATTCAGCTACCAGTCATTTCAAAGGTCTTTCACGCTTCCGAAAGATGTTGTGGATGCAGATAAAATTGAGGCAAAATATGAAAATGGATTGTTGCATTTGGTGATCCCTAAAAAAGAAGAGGCTAAGCAAAAACCGCCGAGACAAATTCAGATCCATTGATTGTAAAAATCGTTAAAACTGCCTTCGGGCAGTTTTTTTTATGCCCCAATTTCTTTGTTTACTGCCGGCACTACTTTCGTTCCAAATAATTCAATCGAATGCAAAACTTTTTTGTGCGGAACATTGCCCACACTTGCTTGCGCCAGGAACCGGGTGTTACCAAAAAGTTCGTGTTCATACAAAATTTTTTCAGTCACTTCCTGCACACTTCCCACCATCAACGCTCCCTTTGGCGAACGCAAATAATCGTATTGCTGCCTTGAAAGCGGAGGCCAACCTCTTTCACGGCCAATCCTGCTCATCACTTCAGCATAATGAGGATAAAATTCCTCGCCCGCCTGTTGTGAATTTTCAGAAACATAAAAATGGTTATTTACACCGAATTGTAATTGCGAAATTTCCCTTCCTGCTTTCATTGAAGCCTGCTTGTATAAATTGATAAATGGAACAAATTGTTCAGGTTGTCCGCCGATGATCGCAAGCATTAATGGAAGACCCAAATTCGCAGCTCTTACTGCAGATGCCGGTGTGCCTCCTGCAGCCAACCAAACAGGAATTTCCTTTTGAAAAGGACGCGGATAAATTCCCAAATTATTGATCGAAGGCCTGTGCTTTCCTTTCCAGCTTACCCTAGGATTTTTATTGAGTGTGAGCAGAAGATCCAGCTTTTCATCAAACAACTCATCATAATCCTCTAAATTATAACCAAACAAAGGAAAAGATTCAATAAAAGAACCGCGGCCTGCCATGATCTCAGCGCGACCGCCGGACAATAGATCAACTGTTGAAAATTGCTGGAAAACCCGCACCGGGTCATCAGAGCTTAGGACAGTTACGGCACTTGCCAGTTTTATTTTTTTGGTTATTGCCGCAGCGGCACCGAGCACAACTGTAGGTGAAGAAACCGCGTAATCAGGACGGTGATGTTCGCCTACACCAAAAACTTCAAGTCCCAATTCATCCGCCAGCTTTATTTCTTCCAAAAGATCTTTCAACCTTTGGTGCGAGTTAATTCCTCTTCCGGGAAGCGTTTCTGGTTGCATGTCTGCAAAAGCGATCAGGCCAAATTCCATATCAATTCATTGAGAATAAAAATTGTAAAAAATTGTTTGTTTACTCGTTTAGCTTTCAAATTTACCGCTCCGGTAATCATCAAAAGCCTGCCTTATTTCTTCTTGTGTATTCATCACAAATGGACCTTGCGCAACAATCGGTTCATTAAAAGGTTCAGCGTGTCCCAACAAAATAGTGCTCTCTTCGTGAGCTTTGATATCAACTTCAGTTCCGTCATTTCCAAACTCCATCAACTGATGCATTTTTGCCTCCCTTCCATTTACCCAAACTTTTCCTTTTATCACATAAAAGAAAATATTTCTTTTTTCGTCTATGCTTGTCCGGTAGTTACCATCCTTTTTAAGATCAATTGTTGCCAATTGAATATCCAATAATGGATCAAAGGCGCCTTTTGTTCCGTTCCAGTTCCCTGAAACTGCATGAACGATCACTTTAGCATTATCCAGTTCATCTTTTGGTATTTGATTTTCCTGCAGGCCAACATATTTTGGCTCTGTCATTTTCAAACGCTTTGGCAGGTTTACCCACAACTGAAGTATCTCGAGTTCACCTCCATTCTTCATAAATTCATCTGAAGAAAGTTCGGAATGAACCAAACCTCTTCCTGCCGTCATCCATTGTACACCACCGGCTTTTATCACACTTTCAGAACCACCGCTGTCTTTGTGCGTCAAATCGCCGTGAACAATAAATGTTACCGTTTCAAAACCACGATGTGGATGAGGACCAAAAGGCAAACCATAATTATTTTTTGGATAAACCTGGTAGCCGTGATGGTTCAAAAAAAGAAACGGGTCAATATGTTCAATTGTATTTGTAGGTAAAGCACGGTAAGTAATTAAATCCGCCACAGGCGAACTAACCGCCTCATGAATGTTTTTTATGTTCCGCATATTCTTAATTAAAACAGGTGAAAACTTTTATTCGTGATCTTCCTTTATCGCCTTCAATCCTTTTGTCCATCGCACCAATTGTTTCAGCATATTGTGCGCGGCTTTCATCGAAACTTCATTAACCACGAATTCATTTTGATCATTAATGTTTTGTTGAAAAAAGGGAAAGTTTACAGACTCAGCAAGTGGAACCATACGAAAAGTTGAAAGATCCGCCTTTAAAGCATTGGCTGCTCTGGTGCCTGCTGAAACACCTCCATAACTGACTATAGCAGCAGGCTTGTAATTCCATTCCTGGGATAAATACTCAAGTGCATTTCTCAAAGGAGCAGGGTAATTATAATCGTATTCGGCGGTGACAAAAATAAATGCATCTGCTTCATCAATCTTTGCACTCCACCACTTCGTATGCTCATGTTTATACTGCTTCATCACAGGATGATTCGGCTCGTCCATCATAGGTAAATTAATCTCCCCAAGATCCAACACTTCAACATTAAAATTTCCATTCTCTTTTGCCAATCCTGCAATCCATTTCGCCACTAAAGGGCCTTTCCTTCCAGGCCTCACTGTTGACGAGATCACTTTTAAATTATACATTCTGTCTTTCTGTTTTATCGTTAAAAAATTATCCTAATTCTGATCAATTAAAACTGAAGTCATTGTTAAGGATCCGGCCATTGCCTTGTCATTGAAAAAAGAAGTTTTGTCTTTAGAATCCTTTAAACCCAAACCGTACATCAACGGCAAATAATGTTCAGGAGTGGGAATGGCCAAACGGCTTTCAGGTCCCAGGTTTTCGTAATTGATCAATGGCTGATAATCACCTTCGGCAATTAATTGTTTGAATTTTTCATTCATCGTCAAAGCCCAATCATAACCATATCCTGGCTCATCCATTTTAGCCCAGGAGATCATTCGCAAGTTGTGCACCATATTTCCGCTTCCGATAATCAGTACACCCTTTTTTCTTAAGGCATACAATTCTTTAGCCAATTCATAATGATAGCGTGCATCCTTTGTATAATCGATACTCAATTGCAAAACAGGAATGTTGGCTTTAGGATACATTCGTCTTACCACAGTCCATGCACCATGGTCCAAACCCCAATCATGATCCAGTTCCACATGAGCAGATTGAAGTAAAGTAGCGGTTTCTTTTGCAAGTGCAGGATGGCCGGGAGCCGGATACTCAACATCAAACAACTCCTGTGGAAAACCACCAAAATCATGGATTGTTTGCGGAAATTCCATGGCTGTAACGCGCGTTCCTTTGGTAAACCAATGGGCAGAAACAACCAATACAGCTGACGGCACAGGAATTTGTTTTCCCATCTCTTCCCATCTCTTGCTGAATTCATTGTCTTCAATTCCATTCATTGGGGAACCATGGCCCACAAACAAAACAGGCATGAGGTATTCCCGTTCCTTTAGGTTACTTGTAAATTTGTTGAATTCTGATATACTTTTCATTTTTAAAACTCCTTTTCTTTTTAACGGCGATGCATACACTATTTTAATTCAGTGGCGGCAAAACCTTTTCTATTTCACTTCTTGCCGGCTCGTATTGTTTTGGCAATTTCAAATGAGTGCCTAATTCGTTCAAAGGCTCATCACGATCAAAGCCGGGATTATCAGTAGCCAGTTCGAATAAAACGCCACCCGGCTCACGGAAGTACAATGAGAAAAAATAATCCCGGTCGATCTTTGGCGTAATGTTAAGACCATGGCTCAAAACTTTTTCCCTGAAATCCATTAAAATATTATCATTCTTAACCCTGAAAGCCACATGGTGATTGGTTCCGGCAGAATTTATTCCTCTTCCCAAACCGGGCGCTTCAATCAAATCAACTATCGAAGCATTATCGATTGCATCAGTGATAAAACGGTAGCGGTTGCCTTCCTGCTTCAGCAAATGATAACCCAAAATATCGGTCAACACTTTAGCTGTTGGCTCAATTTTATTTACCGTTAAAGTAACACTGTGAAAACCACGCGTTGCATGTTCGTTCTTTATTTCATCCATTAACCACGGGCTTCTTTCATCGGTTTTTTCAGTTTCAATAAGATCCAATTGTAGCCCGTCAGGATCCTGGAAATGAAGAATTTTTTCACCAAAGCGTTCTCTCATTTCATCCTGCTTTACATTCAATTGATCAAAGCGATCTTTCCAGAACGATAAACTATTTGCAGGCACAGAATATCCAATTCCTGTTGCCATTCCTGCACCATTTACTCCGCGGCGAACTCCTTCCCAAGGGAAAAAGGTAAGAATCGTTCCAGGTGTTCCTCTTTCATTTCCAAAGTAAAAATGGTATGTTCCCGGATCATCAAAATTGACTGTCTTTTTCACAAACCTCTGACCTAAAACTTTGGAATAAAAATTCAAATTTTGTTTGGCATTTCCGGCTATCGCCGTAATATGGTGCAATCCCAAAACTCTGTCTTCCATAATAAATATTTTTAATGAAGTTACCATGTTAAACGAACATGATAACTTCATCTTTTCATAATAATCTTTACGCAGCTTCCTGCTCTTTCTCGCTCACTTGTTTAACGAGTTGGATTTCTGCATTGATCCTGATATCGTCGCTTACCACCACACTTCCAGCTTCTGTAACTGCATTCCAGGTAAGATCAAATTCTTTACGGCTGATTTTTCCGGTTACAGTAAAGCCAGCTTTTGTTTGTCCATAAGGATCGACAACAATTCCACCAAAATCTACATTTAATGTTACCGGTTTGGTTGTGCCGGCTATAGTAAGGTCACCGTAAAGTTTTCCTTCATTTCCGTCGCCTTCATATTTTCTTCCCGAAAATTTTATTTGCGGATGTTCTTCTGCTTTAAAAAAATCAGCAGATTTTAAATGAGCATCGCGCTGCTCATTGTTGGTGTCGATTGAATTTACATCTGCAGTAAATTCAATTTTTTTTGCTGTATTAAAATCGTTGTTTTCTGTCTCGCCTTCCAGTTTAAAATTTTTGAACTGTCCTGTAACGGTGGAGATCATCAAATGTTTTACTTTAAAAGTAACTTCACTGTGGGTTGGATCAAGTGTCCATTTAATTGTTGACATAATCTTTATTGTTTTTTATGGTTTAAAAATTTGATGTTGATCTATCAAGGTGTTTTCATAACCCGCCTCAATAAAAATTTTTGAAATTTCTTCGTTCACTGTTCCCCGGGAGACAGAAAGCGTTATCGTGTTGGTTTCTACATCCAGCTTTGCCTTTATCACTTTCGAATAAGGCAACACTTTCTTTATCTCATCACATTCATGTTCATTTTCAGAAACCACAACCACCTCTTTTTGGGTTGCCACCTCTTTCATCAATATGCCTTTTTTTCTTTCTTCCTCTGCCGGAACTGATAAGATGATAATATCGGCTTCCCAGCAACTATCTTTTACACATTCAACCCCCTCAATTTCAGCCAACGGCTCTTTTTCATTCAACTCCGAAACCAATTTATATAACTCATCAAATTGGTCAGAAACCAATAACAAACGGTGAGGCACACCCGAAAACTTATTTACGATCGCTCTGCCGGTCTTGCTTGTCGCTCCTACAATTGCTATCGTTTTTTTGTTTGCCATTTATTTGTTTTTTGTTTTACAAAATTACCATGAGACCAACGCCTGATCCAATGAGGTATGATAATATTTTTACATGAGCTATGTCAATAAAAAATCTTGATCTAGATCAAGAGACAAAGAGAAGATGTGCTGAAAGTCTTTAGCAACAAGGGCTGAGAAGGAAGGGCGAAAAACAATATTTTATTAAAATAATTTCAGCAAAAGTTTTGGACAGGAATTTGAGGCATCGATTTGTAAATAAAACAGATCTATGATGAACAAAATGTATGAAAACAAAACCTTTAAGATTGGAAAAGAACTTGAAGTAAATCGTTTTGGTTACGGCGCCATGCGCATTACAGGAAAAGGCATTTGGGGCGAACCGGAAAATGAACAGGAAGCCATAAAGGTTTTGAAAAAGGCAGTTGAAATGGGTGTAAATTTTATAGACACTGCGGATAGTTATGGCCCTTACGTTTCTGAGAAGCTGATTGCAAAAGCTCTTTTTCCTTATCCTGAAAATTTGGTGATAGCAACAAAAGCAGGATTGGAACGTAGCGGCCCTGATCAATGGTCACCAAATGCAAGACCAGATCACCTGAAAGAAGCGCTGGAAGGAAGCTTGACAAGATTGAAAGTGGACAGGATCGATCTATACCAGCTTCATCGCATTGATCCAAAAGTTCCCTTTGATGAAACGATCGGCTTTTTAAAAGAGGCGCAACAAAAAGGAATGATCCGTTATATCGGCCTTTCGGAAGTGAGTGAAGATGATATCAAAAAAGCGCAGGACCACGTTGAAATAGTTTCTGTTCAAAATAAGTATAGCTTAACCTATCGCAAATGGGAGAAAGAGCTTGAATATTGCGCAAAAAATAATATTGCTTTCATCCCCTGGAATCCAATCATTGCAAGCCGTTTAAATCCCGATGCAACCATCAGTGAAATGGCGAAAAAATATGATGTTTCCCAACAGCAATTAATTTTGAAATGGTTGTTTAATCATGCTCCCAACATTCTGTTGATTCCCGGGACTTCCAAAGTAAATCATCTTGAGGAGAACTTAAATGCATACAACATTGATCTTTCAGAAGAAGATTTTGAAAGAATAAATGAATCAGCCAAAGAGTCTGCCGTAAATGTTTGATCAGGGCTGATCATAAACTTCTGGATTTACAATAAAAGGAAGTCGTTCGCCATTTAATCCGGCGATCAAATTATCAGCGGCGATCCGCGACATTGCATTTCTTGTTTCTACGGTTGCACTGCCGATGTGTGGCAATACCGCTACATTTGGCATTGTAAGTAAAGGATTGTCTTTATTCATTGGCTCGGGATTGGTAACGTCCAATCCTGCCCCCCAAATAATATTTTTTTCGAGCGCATCAATCAAATCCTCTTCATTGTGCAGTCCGCCACGGGCTGTATTGATAAAAATCGAAGTAGGCTTCATTTTTTTGAAAGCATTTTTATCAAACTTGCCGGCAGTTTCAGGTGAAAGGTTTGCATGAACCGATAACACATCACTTTGTTGCAATAACTCATTAAAGGAAACATATTGTGCATTAAAATCTTTTTCTGCCTTTGAATTGCGTGTGCGGTTGTGGTAAATGATCTTCATTCCATAAGCGCCGAAGCATCTCTTGGCCATTTCATAACCAATACTTCCAAGCCCAAAAATCCCCAGAGTTTTTCCTTCAATCTCAATTCCTAAATCTGCTGTTGGTTCAAAGAAAAGCCATTCGCCTCTACGGATCTTATCATAGAGGTAAAACGCTTTCCGTGAAACAGCAAGCATGAGCATAAAAGCCACATCAGCAGTGGGGCCACTCAATACACCCGGTGTGTGCCCAACAGGTATTTTCAACTTTGTTGCGGCTGCAATATCTACATTATCAAATCCTACAGAATGAAGAGAAATGACTTTGAGGTGTTTGCATTCGTTGAGAAACTTCGCGTTGATATCATTGAAACCTGCGGAAAGAAGCGCGTCGCATTGTTTTGAAAAATCAATTAGCTCTTTTTGTTTCAATGGCCTTTTTACATTCCATTCAACTACCTCAATTCCTGCCTCAATTATTTTTTTCAAACCTTCATCGGGTATTTTCCTGGTTATAAAAACTTTCATCTTTACAATTTTTTATTTTCAACAAGGCCTCGTCAAAGGTCGGTTATTCTCACTATTTCCTTGTGGCCATCTGGCTGCGAATGCGGCTTAAAGTTTCAGGAGTTATTCCCAAAAAAGAAGCAATCATGTGCTGAGGTACTCTTTGTAAACAAGTGGGAAAAGTGTCCAAAAGCTTTTTATATTGCTCCTCGGCTGATTCCGTCAGCTTACCTATCAGCCTGCGTTGTGTTGCGATCAGGTTGTTTTGAATTAAGATACGAAAATATCGTTCGAACGCGGGAACTTTTTTAAGAAGCACTTCCCACGAGGGCTTGGTGATGAGCAACAATTCGCAATCCTCCAATGCTTCAATATTGTAGCGCGATGGCTCATCAGTCAAAAAACTGTATAGGTCAGTAACCCACCACCCCTCCGGCGAAAACTGGAGGATCGGTTCATTTCCTTTTTCATCCACGGTAAACGTGCGCAACATTCCTTTTTCAACAAAAGAAGTATACCGGCTCACATCCCCTTCCTGGAGAAGGTATTGTCTCTTTCTTAGTTTCTTCGGAATAAAAAGCGTCTTGCAAAATTCAAATTCCTCTTCCGAAATTGAAATGTGTTCCTGCACACTCTTTAAAAAAAGTTCGAACATTTAGGGTAATTGAAAATGAACTACAAATTTAATTGGTCATCGCTAATCCAGTCTACAAAAAATTGTCCGCTTCACTAATTGTACATTTGCAGCAAAAGAAAGGAGATCATGGAGAATCGTTATGATGTAAAAGAATTTAATTCGATCGTACAAAACCGGAGAAGCATTTATCCAAAACAGTTTATCAAAAACAAAACAATTCCTGATAAAATTATTTGGGAAATTTTAGAAAATGCAAACCGTGCTCCAACTCACAAACTCACAGAGCCCTGGCGCTTTACGGTTTTTGCCGCAAAAGGAAGAGAACGTTTTGCGCAACTGCAAACAGAAATTTATACAAAACATGCGGGTGAAAATTTCAATGAGAAAAAACTTGTTAATCTTCAAAACTATCCCATTTTGTCATCTCACGTTATCGTCATTGGAATGAAACGGAATGTGGACAAGAATATCCCTGAAATTGAAGAGATCATTGCCACATCTTGCGCTATTGAAAATATTTTTCTTTCATTAACCGCTTACGGTCTGGGTGGATATTTATCTACGGGTGGCATCACTTATTTTGAAGAAGCAAAGCCGCATTTTAACCTTGGACCACACGACAAGATCATCGGCACTTTTTTTATCGGCTACCCCGAAGAAACAACAAATGCTTTGACAAGGAGAAGCCCGCTACAGGAAAAAGTCAGATGGATCGCAGATTAATTAATCAATCAGCAAACAAACAAAGAATGAAGATTTGTATTTTGTAATGTCCGGTCAAAGATGAATGAGTGCTGCATGAATTTGTTGCTCATCCTCCCACGCGCATAAAATTTCATGCTCATTAATTGATGTCATAACGGGTAGCATACCTTCACCAAGTGAAAGCTTTTTTCCATCAGGAGTTAGTAACCTGATCTTAGAAGAATCTGACCAGGCAAAATAAAATTGATCCCTCACATTGGCGACCGTGCAATTTTTGCCAGCGCCTAAAAGTTTTTCTTTTTCACCCGGAACATCAGCGTAAATACTGTCTTTACGTCGCCAAACCGTTTGCACTTTTCCATTTTCGTTTATCGCTAACCCTCCTCCATCCATTGGACAGGCATTTAATATCCAACTTCCTTCTCCTAATTTTTGTGCAGGCGAAAACGACACACCGCCATCAGTTGAATGCAATAAATAAAGATCACGGTTGCCACCAAGCCAATTGCGAAACATAACATCCACTTCTTTTCCATGAACCGCAACCGAAGGTTTGCAACAAGCACAAACAACAGAGTCAGGTGAAACATAAAGTATTTTATTGGGAAGCCAGGTTTTGCCTCCATCTTCGGAACGCGCTCCCACAATTTTATTTCTTTGATTTCCCCTCAGATCAAGCCATACGGCAAATACCTTTTTCCCGTCTGCCGAAAGATCCATCAATCCTTCCTTCGCTATCCCGGCAGTATCATTGACCAAAGCTCCTTTAAACCAATTGCTTCCCTTTTTGTAATAAGAAAAAATATTTCCTTCCTGCGTGCAGGCAGTAATGACTGGCCCGGAATCTGTTTCTGCTATTTGTGGACCACGGGTGGCAAAAGAATAAAGGCCGGGCAAAACATCAACCAACACAGGATCAGAAAACGCTTTTCCATCATTAGAATGAGTATATAAAATGCTGTCACCTTTTCCATAAACAAGATCCACACCATCATCACCTGCTCTTACCAGTGATGGCATTTGCCCTTCTGCAACAACAAATTCTTTTACCGCAAACGTGTTGCTGTTTTTTTGTTTACAGGAAAAGAAAAAGGAAATGGAACAAAAACCCAACAGGATCGTTGACAATTTTTTCATACGCTAATATAGCAAGCGCTCCAAAAATCGCCGGATTTATTTTGAAGAAGCCGGTGCTGATAATTTGTTCAAATAATTCTTTTTCAGCTCATCCAGTTGCGATTGCGCCGCTGTATCGTTATTTGAAAGATCTTTGATCTTTTTATCGAGTTCTTTGCTGTAAATGATTTTGTGATCTTCATATCCTTTCTTCAAAGTTTCTGATCCGGGTGATTCGTTTTCATAACGTGTGCGTAATTCGGATAAATGATTTTTCAATTGACTTTCTGCATAATCTTTAAACGCCTTAACCGGTTGTTCTGAATTCATATCTTTTGATTTAATCATTTTAAATGAATTCAGTACCTCAAAAGATGTACCCTTTATTGTAAATCCAGGCAAACGTGTTTAGCAAAGAAGATCAGTAAAGCAATAAAAAAAGAAAATATTTCTTTTAATACCCGCCAACTTTTCCATTACATTTTCATCCCTGCCATCGGATCGGAGCCTTTCCTGAAAATGTATTCGCTCTGCAAAAGATAAGCGCCTGAAGTAACGACAACATCATTCGGCTGAATGCCAGATTTGATTTCAATCATATCGCCACTCTCCATACCTGTTTGCACCATTACACTTTTAAATGTATTTTGTTTTGTTTCAAGCCAAACCATTGCCATCTTCCCGTCACGCAGAACCGCATCCGAAGGCAAAGCCAACACATGCTGATCTCCTGTTTTTATCCTCACGTAAGCAGCCATTCCCGGTTGAAGGTCCTG
>DASTXM010000037.1:0-3978 GCA_035765495.1 Hanamia sp. | reverse complement strand
GAAATTAGAGTGTGTTTTCGTTTTTTCCCTGATATTTCTTTTATGCGTTTCTATGGTGCGGGTGCTTCTGTCCATTTTGGCAGCGATCTCCTTATCTGACAATTCCTCCAAAGTATATTTCATCACCCTCAACTCTGTAGGTGTCAGTTTTATCTTCTTCATGCCCGCACGATTATAATACCGCTGCTCCTCTTCCATCTTCTCCTGTATCGCACGGCAATAATATTCCCCGCCATTGGAAACCGATTGGATCGCTTCTGCCAGCTCTCCGGCTGAGGCACCTGACAGTATAAATCCTTTAGCACCGGCGCTTTTCATGCGGTCGATGGAATGCTCTTTATATTCATCTATAAGGGCTATCAACACAAATGGACGTGGGAGTTTATTTTTTCCCGCTGGCAACCGATCCCACAGGTTGGTGATCACAATTGGAAGGCAGGAACCGGATGGCAGTTGGAGCCATTCTTCGGCAGTATTTATTTCTGTTATCTCAATATTCTCCACAGCCGCTAAGGCACACCGCAACCCAAGCCTTTCGAAGGTTCGGTCTGAAGCGATTACTATTTGCAGTGGCTGCGCCATGTCGGAAAAGAATAAGTTTCATAAATGTTCTATATATAAACTCTTTAATGTGGGAAATATTGTTCTATGTGTTCTATATGGTTGAAAGTCGGGCAGCAATTATAGTATCAAAGGAAGGCCTTGCAACCTTCCTTTTTAAAGTTTTTATGAACCAGCATAATGTGATACAGTAACCTGCTTTTTTAATAAACCTTGCCTGTCATTGCTTCTCCCATTAATCCATTTGGGCCAGCCGGCATTGTCAGCGATCCGTTAGCTTTAAGATTCACGTAGTCGCCTGTCCCAGCTACTACCTCCCATCTTCCCTGGGGAGTCGGTGTATTGAACACACATTCCTGGTGAATAGTGATAGTTCCACTCCCGTCAGAGGGGGTCAATACAATGATGCAATGAGCTCTTGCACCATTTTCGATAAGTGATACGAACATAGTGGATGGGCCTGAAATGTTAAGAGCGCCTGTTGTACTAAAGGTTCCGGTAGTATTTGGAAATGTGGAAAAATCATACCAGCCGGTTATGGTAACTGCTCCCGGTGAACTTAATACTTTTTTCGGGGAGATCCAGCTAACAGTGCAAAATGTAATAATAAGCAGCGCTGCTAAGGCTGATACAATTTTGTTTCGCACCGGTAAAAAAATAATCTTTTTCATTTTTTTCTTTTTTAAATAATTAAAAATAATCTTCTTGTTATAAAATAATTTTGTTCTCAAAACCAATTAGTGCAGGCAAAAATTTCTTTTCATAATTACCCTCCTTTTTTTGATTAAAAATTGTTGTTTACTTGAAAGCTACCTCATAAGATAATGGTAAGCTCTGCATTGTAGTATGTACGTGTTTTAACGGTGCAATTTATTTTTGTCAATTTGATGGTGCAATACCTATTTATAGGTAATTTTACATCTCCTGATCAAAATTTCTTCGCACTGATTGTTATTGCGTCACCATAAAACCGGCAGACGTGATATCCAAATCTTATCCCCTGCACAACTATTGTGTTCATCCGTTACCTACATTTTTTTACAATTAAACATTTGTTTATGCATCAGGAAATGTACAACCAGGAATTCAATAAAATTTTCAGCCTATATCGGAATGAGAATCTACCGCATCGATCAAATCCGGACTTTGAGGTTTATAAAAGACTTTGGAATTTTCTCCTGCCAGGCGATTCCTATTGGTTTATTGTTAATTACCACAACCTGGAAGTGGAATATGTAAGTGAAGAAATAGAGCAGGTAATGGGTTATAGTCCTTCTGAATTTACTATTTCATTAATGAATGAGAAAATGCATCCCGACGATATGCCGTGGTTCCTGACTTTTGGGAAAATTATTATCAGATTCTTATCTCAATTACCACCGGATAAATTAATGAAATATAAAATGAGGTATGATTTCAGGTTAAGAAAAAAGAACGGCGATTATGTGCGCTTATTATACCAGGGGGTTTTAGTAGAACATGGCGATGACGGAAAGTTTTTCAGGACTTTAAATGTACATTCAGACATAAGCTATTTAAAGCATGATGGCAAACCCACACTTTCTATGATAGGCCTGGATGGCGAGCCGTCTTACATTGATGTAGAAGCTGATAATATGTTTAAGGAAAGCAATGATGATTTATCCAAACGCGAAAAGCAGGTGCTTATTCTTTTAATTGAAGGAATGCTCAGTAAGCAAATAGGCGACTTTTTACATATCAGTAAGCAGACAGTAGATACTCACCGAAAAAATATGCTTCGCAAGAAAAACCTCAATAACACCAGTGAGCTAATTGGTAAAGCTTTACGATATGGATGGATATAATTCCATCTTTATTTACAGCCAGGAAAATGTTTTTAGAGAATAGAAAGGATGAATTATTTTAGTACAGTGTATTTGAAACTTCTCTTTAGCAACCGGTTTCAATTTCTATTTGCTGGCCGGTGCAATCGGCAATAAAAATTGGGTGCTGATTCCGGTTTAAGTTCTATCTGTACCAGGCGGTGGATGTACAATTTACTGTTTTCAAAACAATTCCAACAAGTCAGAAATAAAACCTTCCTGGTTTTTCGCACCTGCATGCCATTGCCCAGCAGACCAGACGGCGATAGAATAACCCAATAATTTAATAATCCAATAATTCAATAATTCAATAATCCAATAATTTAATAATCCAATAATTTAATAATCCAATAATTGAATAATTCAATAATTCAATAATTGAATAATTCAATAATCAATCATCTCCTTCCACATTCCTTATAAGAATACTTCTTTCAACAACAGAATTGGTTTTGTTGGCCATCCCGGGTATCGTAGTCTGGCTCACTACCATCTCCTTGAGAGTTGCTTTTTGGATCCAGCCCGAAACAAGGTCTTTATAAATATCTCCCCAATAATGAGAGCTTCCTTTCGTGGTTATCTCCATATTCGGCATGGGTTTCATCAGCATATAGAAAGAACTTTCGCCCGAATCATATCCGAGGATGGCACAGGCTTTTTTGTTGATCAGCCCAAGTCCCTTAAAGGCCAGGGTTATTTCTCCATTCTGAAAATAAGAACCTGCGGCGATCTGATTGCCGAGGTTTACAGGCGGCTTTGAAAAGGAGGAATTGTGTATCACCGTATCTCCAATATAACGCAAATCCTGCGCGCCTTTCCCGGCAGGCGTTTTATTGGCAAATACACCCATTGAATGAAAGTCGATGAATGCGTTATAAACAGCATAGGTACTGGCAAGGCCCAGCTTTTTCCCGTTTTCATCTACCAGGTTTTCAAATTTACTATGATCGATGCCAAACAACTGCGAATCTTTTGAATTGGCCGAGGGCTTAAAATGGTACTTCCAGTTAGTGAGCGCCGGTATCAATACTTCTGCAGAATCGTGAAGCTTCACCGAAAACTTCAAACACGTATATTCATCTCCAACCGAAGTGTCGGCAGAGGGAACACAACGAAGACGCAGGTGGTAAACATCCCAACCCCGCGGCTTTCCATCCGGTGCGTGAACCTGTAATTTCGAGACCATGTCAAAATACTGGGTCTTTAGAGAATGTTGTGGAACGAGGTTAAATTCCTGTTGTAATACTTTTTTGGCGTTGGCAATTTGCTGGGCGGGTATGCATGATACAAATGAGAGTAAAAGCAACCCTGTGAGCAGCGGTTTAAAAATAGATGATCGCATTTTGAATGAAATATTTCTGTAATGTAGTACAATAAGTGATTATGAAGGAACTTTTTTTAGGGAGGGTTATCAAACCAGGAAGGTTTTTGAGTGCTTCTTATTTTTTGGAAAGTTTGAAATAAAACCTTCTTGGTTTTTTCGCCACAATGAATGTTAAACCAAGAAGGTTTTTGAGAGCTCCTTATTTTTTTGGTAAGTCTGAAATAAAACCTTCTTGGTTTTTTCGCCACC
>DASTXM010000036.1:0-13313 GCA_035765495.1 Hanamia sp. | reverse complement strand
AAGAAATATCATCAACACCTACTACAAATTTGAGCTTGGAAAATTAAGAGAGATGAATAAGGTACTGGTGGCAGCTATTAGAAAACATTACGATTTATAGATAATCAAAAGCAGTATTAAAATGGACGTACATCATCATCCGGACCTGCATCACAAGAAGAAAAACTTCAAAGAATATTTTTTGGAATTCTTAATGATATTCCTGGCTGTAACGCTTGGCTTTTTTGCCGAGAATATAAGGGAACATTTTGCCGATAAATCAAAAGAACGGCAATTTATTGTTTCACTGAAAGAAGATATTGTATCTGACACCGCGCAATTGCACTCTTTGCTTCCGGTTAGTGATACAATTTATGAAAAGCTCGACAGTCTATACCTTTTAATGCAGGCTGCCGGAAACGGGGAGCCTTATGATATACATAAACTTTATTACCTGAATTTCACCTACGGCTTTGGTCTTAATGTGTTTGTGCCAAACAAACGAACTATCTCGCAAATAAAAAATACAGGTGGTTTTTCACTGATAAAAAACAAACCGTGTCGGGATAGTATAACCGTATATGATAATTTCAATGAAGGTGATATAAAAATTAATGCCGCGGCTTACTACGATTGGATGAATGATTTGGATAAAATGTCTCAAAAAATATTTTATTATGACCAGGTTAAAACATTTGCTTCCAGCTTTAATCAGTACAACTTCTTATTAAACGATTCCCTGCAATTAAAATTGGTAAATAGTAATAAGCTGCTTTTAACCGAATATGCAAATAAGGTAAGGTCTTTAATGATGATGTTCAATATTCTTATTGAAACGGAAAGAACACAATTTGAACACGGTAAAGCGCTGGTGGCATTGTTAAATAAGGCGTATCATTTAAAAGATAAATAAAATGGAAGTCCATCATCATCCACAGATAGAAAAGAAAGGATTCAAAGAATATTTTTTGGAATTCATCATGATCTTTCTTGCGGTCACATTGGGGTTTATAGCAGAGAATATCCGCGAAACGATTTCCGAAAACGCACAGGCAAAGGAATTGGCAAAAAGCTTATACAAAGAAATATATTCAGACTCTATTAATATTCATGAAAAAATACTGGGCAGAATTGAAAAGGAGGATTACATAAAATACTTTGTGCAATACGTCCGCGATAGCGATGTGGTAAATCTTTCTCCAAATTTCTATCCTGCTTTTACTTCAACATTCATCAGCACTTTAACGATAATATTTCAGCCAAAAGATGGCATTCTCAATCAGCTTACCAATTCAGGGGCTTTGCGCTATTTTAAAAGCAGCAAACTGCAGGAGGAGATAGGTAACATCAGTGTTGACATTGCTAACCTGAGAAAAGGGAATGATGAAGAAGAAAACTTCAGGGAATCAAAAATGCAACCTTTTATAATCGCTCATTATGACTACAAATGGTTTGAAACATTAGCAGCGATGGCGCAAGAAAAACTGAATAATCCATATATAGAAAGCTGGTATAAAAAGCTGGATTTATCGACGATAAAAAAACCTGAGATAAAAAATGTTGCACAATTTAACCGGCAGGAAGCTGCTAATATGGCTTCTGAATACCTGGTTATTATCAGGGGATTTCGCCTAATATTATACAACCAGTATGTGAAGTCTAATCATGAGTTGCTGGAAACATTGAGAAGAGAATATGGTACAAAATAACTTTAAGTAAATAAACAAATGGAAGTACATCATCATCCCCATTTGCCGCATGGCGAAAAGAAGAAATTCAAAGAATATTTTCTGGAATTCTTAATGATATTTCTTGCGGTGACACTCGGCTTTTTTGCAGAAAGTTTCAGAGAACATCTTGCAAATAAAGAAAAAGAAAATCATTACATACAAAGTCTGATATCTGATTTACGTGCAGATACATTAGGGCTGCATTACGATCTTATATATGAAAGGCTTCAATATAGGATGCTCGATAGTGCATTAGAAATCCCGATCGAAAAGCTGGGGGATCCGAATGTTCAGGACACGTTCTTCCACTATGTTTTTCTGTATTATTCATTGCCGGAGGGGTTCAACCAACAGGAAAACGCTATCCTGCAACTCAGAGCAGGTGGATTTAATATAATCAGTAACTCATCTGCAATTGACTCGATCAATCATACTTATTCGTTGTTGGATCTACTGAAGACAAATCTTAAATTCTTTGAATCGGGTTATTTTGATTTTGCGCATGCAGCGCAAAATATTATGCGTCTCCCGAAACCCGCTGCAACACCCCATGATTCGTCGCTTACTATTATTCCGAAAAACAAAGAGATCTTTTTTGTGAACACCGACGTGGAAAAAGAGCGACTGTACAATGTTATAAGAAACTCTGCTGGAAGTTTTAAAACCGATATGATTGAAAAGGAACAGGCCAGTAAAATGGCAACTTCTCTTATTATCTATTTGCAGAAACAATATCATCTAAAATAAAGGCGCCAGGAAGCGCCGAAACATAAATATCAATGGAAGTACATCATCACCCAAACGTAGAAAAGAAAGGATTCAAAGAATATTTTTTGGAATTCTTAATGATATTTCTTGCGGTAACGCTTGGCTTTTTTGCGGAGAATATTCGTGAGCATTTAGTAAACGTCAAGAAAGAAAAGGAGTATATCATTACTTTAAAAGAAGACCTGTTAACAGATACTTCATCCTTAAGCCACTTAATTCCCAGGGCACAATTACAGTTTGACAAACTTGACAGCCTTTGTATTTTATTGAACCTTGCCGCCAATAAAAATACCTACGATATACACCGGCTTTACTATCTCAATTTCAGGTACAGTTTCGGTTTGATTCTTTTTCGGCAAAATGAAAGAACCATTTCACAAATAAAAAGCACCGGAGCCTTTAACCTGATTGAAAATAAAGCATGTAAAGACAGCATTACTTTTTATTACAATTCTTATGACGGGGTTATTCAACATGAGGCTGTTGACGTTGAGAACTGGATGATCGACCTCAATAAGATGTCTCAAACAATATTTGATTATTCGCTGATCAAAAGATTCGGTTTTCGAGGAGGTGCTGATATTTTTTTGAATGATTCACTTTCACAGAAATTAATCAGTTCGGATAGTATTGTTTTAAGAGAATACATGAATAAAGTAAGGTCACTTATGATGATGCTGGATAGCCACTTAAGTCTCGAAACCTATCAATTTGACAATGCCAGAAAATTGATTAGCCTATTGAATAAAGAGTATCATTTACAATAAACAGTAAACAAATGGAAGTACATCACCACCCACATGTAGAAAAGAAAAATTTCAAAGAATATTTTTTGGAATTCTTGATGATATTTCTTGCGGTAACAATGGGATTTTTTGCGGAAAATATAAGAGAGGATATCACCAACAGGAAGAAAGAAAAACAGTATATGGTGTTACTGGAGCAGGATCTAAAAAAAGATACAGCAGCCCTGCACTACAGCATTCACCGGTTGAATAGAGATTTCAGCAGTGAAGACAGTATCATATCGTTGTATGCTGGAAATAAATTGGGCGAAAGAAATGACAGTACCCTCAGTTTGCTCTTCATTACTTCGGGGCTCAGTGTAGATATTGTCTTCAACGACCGGGCGGCGACACAACTAAAGAACTCAGATGCAATGAGATTGATAAGGCATACGGATGTTGCCGAAAATATTCTTCAGTACTGGAATAATCAGATCCGCATAAACCAGATACACGACCGGTTTGAGAATCAACGTTTGCAACATCACCAGGTAGCATATAAAACTTTTAACTGGTACCGGGAGTATTATATAAACGCGGGAGGGAGCAGCAACGCCGTGTTGCATTCGCGGCCTAAAGCTATCGTCAATCCAGGGAATCTGACTGAATTTGTAAACATTGTCTCTGACCTTTATAGTACCGGCAAAACTCAATATATGCCTTACCTGGAGGAACAGTTGCAACTGGCAAACAAACTTATTGGTCTCATTAAAGAAGAGTATGACTTGCCTGTTGAAACAAATGAAGATTAATTGAAAGGTAAAGCAGGGAAGTTTATTATTTTAAACATCAATGAAGAAAATGATATCATCAAATCATAAATATCAATGGAAGTACATCACCATCCACACGTAGAAAAGAAAAATTTCAAAGAATATTTCCTGGAATTCTTAATGATATTTCTTGCAGTAACACTTGGATTTTTTGCAGAAAGTATCAGAGAACATCTGGGCGATAAATCAAAAGAGCGGGAATATCTTTCTTCAATGGTTTCTGAGCTACAATATGATACAGCTCAGTATAGCCAATTAGTGCAAAAATTAAATTACCTGCGGCCTATTCTTGATTCTCTTTATATAAATGCAAAAGAAGCAAAACGATTTAATTATGTATTGCAGGGGAGATGGAATACACCCGTAAATGCAGAGTCATATACATACCAGCCATCGTTAACGACTATTGAACAATTAAAAAGTTCCGGCAATTTAAGATTGATAGATGATAAAAACATCGCCGGAAAAATAGTGGGGTATGCGGCATACGTTCAAAACAATATTTTAGAAGCAAGAACCGGGTCTATGAACGGTGCAGCCGATAATATTTATGCCCAGGAAGATGCAATAAGCGACGAAAAGGAATTCAATAAAAAAATTGACGATAACATTCGAAATAACATCCCAATTGAAAACAGTGATTTGTATGATATGCCATTGCTTGTAAAAGACTCTGTTACTTTAAACAAACTTGCCAACAGCTTCGTAAATCTAAAAGGGAGAAACTATGGCTATTCCGATGTTCTAAACCATGCTGATACATTGGCTACACAACTTATTCAGTCAATCAACAATAAATATCATTTTTCAAATGAGTGAAAAAACAAAACAACGCTTATTTAAAATGCTGATCTATATTTTGATTGGTTTTGCGGTTGCTTATTTCTGGCACCGAATGAAACAATAAACGCATCACATAAATAATAAAAATGGAAGTACATCATCACCCACACGTAGAAAAGAAAGGTTTCAAAGAATATTTTTTGGAATTCTTAATGATCTTTCTCGCCGTAACGCTTGGCTTTTTTGCCGAGAGCCTGCGGGAACATTTGGTAAACCATGAAAAGGAAAGAAACTATATGGTAAGCATGATACAGGATCTCAAAAGAGATACTGCGGAAGCCACCCAGGCAATAGCTATTCAATCAGTGATTTTCAAAAAAATGGACAGTGCTTTGAAAATACCGGTCAAAAGCCTCAAGGATATCAATGTGCAGGATACATTTTATCATCATTTCGTCTATTTCTATTCCTGGATAGATGGGTTTACTCCCCACGATAATACCATCACACAGCTAAAAAATGCCGCCGGCTTTAATGTAATTCAAAAGAAAATGATTATTGATTCTATCAACGAGCTTTATATATTTTGGGAAGGACCATTTAAAGGTAATAGAGATATATATATTGACAGGTGGCAAAAACTGGATGAATTTGCCATGCAGATGATTATTTTGCCCGAACCTCCCAACAATTATGAGGCACCGGTTTATACAACCTATCCTCTTCATAAAGAGCTGTTCACACGCTATGACCGTCCTTTATTGCAACAGTTGTATTCTTTTATCCGCATGGAACAAAGCGATATAGAAGTTAATACGTATGACGAAACTCAATACCGGGATCGGGCAGCACGGCTCATAAAGTTAATACAGAAAGAATATAATTTAAAAGATGATTGAAGAAGAAATACAATTTAGGCCGGAACACTGAAAGCCAGAATGAATAAGTGAATCAAAGGATGTGAAAAGAACAGACTAATGAACTAAAACCTGAAGATTGAAAACTTAAAACTCAAAAAATAAAAATGGAAGTACATCATCATCCCGACCTTCATCATAAAAAGAAAAATTTTAAAGAATATTTTTTGGAATTCTTAATGATATTTCTTGCCGTAACGCTGGGCTTTTTTGCCGAAAGCCTGAGAGAACACATTGTTAACAAAACACACGAACAAGAGTATATCCATTCATTTTATGAGGACCTCTCCAACGACGAAAGAGAATTGCCCACTTTAATAAATAGTATCGAACGGCAACAATTACAAACTGCAGATTCTTTGCAGGCAATCCTTCCTGGAATCAATTCTAAATCCCCTGCAAACACGGTGTACACTTCATTGCGAAAGATGATTCGCCAGCAAGGAATAAGAATATTTGTAACAGATAGAACAATTCAACAGATAAAAAATGCCGGCGAAATGAGATTACTTAGTAACAAACAAATTTCGGACAGCCTGGTTGATTATTATAAAGAAGTTGATTTCATTGAATACCTGCAACGGGATCTGCTCGCCTACAAGGCTGAACTGAAAGCAGATTTCCCACGTATACTGAAAAGCCAGGCTTATAGTAAAGCTATTGATGTGCAGGATAGAATTATTAATCCAAACGAAAACCTGTATCTCTCGGCAACAAATTCGTTTACCATAAACAAAATACTGATAGAAGTGAGTGATATAAAGGGATTAAGTCACGCAATTCAAACCATGATCGCGGAATTATTAGGCAAGGCGGAGAACATAAAAAAATTAATCACCCATTACTACAACATTCAAAATTGATTTATGGAAGTCCACCACCACCCACACGTAGAAAAGAAAGGATTCAAAGAATATTTTCTGGAATTCTTAATGATATTTCTTGCCGTAACGCTTGGCTTTTTTGCAGAGAATGTGAGAGAGCATTTTGATGAAGAAAAAACTACCAAACAATATCTTGAAGATTTCAGGCAGGAGCTGCTGCAGAATAAAGATCTGTACCAACGCTATGACAGTTTTTTCGCGCAAAAAATACCCGCTACAGACAGCCTCATAAAAATTTTTATAAATAAAAAAGAAAATGATGACCTCACAAAAACTGCCCGGCTCATAGAGAATACAAGACGGGTATTTGTTTCAACCATAAGCAAGGCTGCATACGACCAAATGGTAAATTCCGGAGGCTTGAAATATATTCATGACGCAGCATTCAGAGATTCACTAACGATTTATGAAGGTGGTATTTACAACTTCGATAAATACAACGAGATCGTTGATGACTACCGTTCAGATGCTTTCCCTGATGTAAGTTCTATAGAGCCATTGTATAGCATGGCCCAGATTGCAGGTTATGGAAATGTGCCGATAGCTCCATTTGCAAAACTTACACAAAAGGAAAGAACAGAAATACTGAACTTTTACAGCATCTATTTAGTCCGGTATGTATCTGACAAGAATATTGCTCACAGATTAAATAAAATGAATGATGAACTTCTTAAAATGCTGGATATTATGCTAAATAAATAAATCATCTAAACACAATCAAATGGAAGTACATCATCACCCGCATTTGCCGCATGGCGAAAAGAAGAAATTCAAAGAATATTTTCTGGAATTTGTAATGATATTTCTTGCAGTAACGCTTGGCTTTTTTGCTGAAAGCTTAAGAGAAAATATTAACGACCATGGAAAAGCACGTGAATACATCCAATCATTTTATGAAGATTTGAAAACTGATACGGCAAAGGTTTCGGAGATAATACAATTCGATGATGAAAAAATTGCGGGACTAAGCGACATCAGTAAGTGTTATGACACCATTTCGCAAAATCTGAAATCGTCTTCATGCATGTTTCGCATCGTGAAAAGCACAATATCAAATAAGCCTTTTCAAATTACCGATCGCACATTGCAGCAGTTGGCTAATGCCGGTGGCTTTCGTTTATTAAAAAAGGAAGACGCTGATACCATTTCACGATATGTACAAGCCTTCAATTACATCCGGGACTTTCAATCCACAGGTTACCAGCAGGCTCAGGACGATGTAAGGAAAATGATGAGTCTTGTTGTTGATGTAAAAGCCAGCATGCAATTATTGAATCCGGAACTGAAAGGCGAGCTTTTATTTTCACATGATAAGGCATTGCTAAATGAATATTTTAATGACCTAATAAGGTATAATGGTTTTACGCATGCACAACGGCGGCTTTTAGTAGACTTTAAGGATAATCAAATCAGGATAATTCATTATTTACGAAATAAATATCACTTCGAATAAATGAGTGAATGGTCCTGTGACAAAAAATCTCAAAATCAGAAATAACAAATGGAAGTACATCATCACCCACATGTAGAAAAGAAAAGATTCAAAGAATATTTTTTGGAATTTGTAATGATTTTTCTTGCGGTAACGCTTGGCTTTTTCGCAGAGAATATTCGCGAAAAAATAACTGACAAAGCAATAGAAAAAGAATATATGGAAAGTCTCGTGTCTGACCTGAAAGCAGATACTTCGGCAATTTCCCAGGCGATTGATGAATGGTCGTCGGCAAATAAGGATGTCGTTGTTATTCAACAATCGCTGAAACATTCACCTGTGGATGTGAAAGACTTTTATCAATCATTGTCGAAAGATTTCTGGCATTTCGACCTGTTTAAATACGATAATAAGACAGTGGAGGAATTGAAAAGTTCCGGGAATTTCCGTTTGATCAGGGACAAGAAGATCGAAAACCAGGTAATGTCTTATGATCTTGATATGAATTATATATTGACACAGGAAAAGGATGTTAAAGACCTGATGAATGTGTCGAAACTTGCAGAAGAGAAAATTGCCGATTATGCCCAAATCCGATTTGGCAATTTTAATAACGATTCTTCCTATAGCCTGCTGAATAATGACCCGAAGCTGATCGGAGAATATTATAACAAACTGCTCGCCTTTAATAAACTGGCGGCTTACCACGAATTTTTATTCAGGCAAATACAGGTAAAAGCAAAAGATCTTTTACAAACAATTCAAAAAGAATATCAGTAATGAAACCAGTTAAAATCGTTTTTGTTCTTTTGCTACTGGCCGTCCAGTTTGCCAAAGCCCAGGACACCAGCGTGGTGGTATCCGCAAATATGTTTGATAAATTTAACGATGTATTATCCTTAGGCAACGATAATGCCTGGCTATTCAGGCCAGGGAATGATTCTAATTGGGCCCGGGCGGATATTGATACTACCGGCTGGATCAAAATGAATCCGGCTGAGCTATCCAAAAAATATGCAGATAAAAATGGCCGGGTAGAAGGCTGGTTCCGGATAAAGCTAAAGTTTGACAGCTCCCTTCTGCATAAAGTATTATGGATAGATTTTACCAACTGGGCAGCAACACAATTTTATATCGACGGTAAACTAAAGGCTACAAGAGGCAATACCGGCGATAATGGAAAACCCTTCGAGGAATATAATGATGATCTTGATCCGATTGCTATTACTATTAATAGCGACACCGTCCACACTTTTGCTATTCATGTTGTAGGTTATCTTTCTCCCTTTCCACCATACGATTTAAAATATAAATTGTTCTCAACAGATTTATTTATCATTGATGGGCCAAATCCTTTTACCAATATATCAAAGTCCATTGCAGTTATTTATTCATTTTTTAATACCTGGTTCGTTACTTGTGCAGTATTAAGCCTGTTATTTTGGTTGTTGGCTTTTCAAAACCGGCGGGAAAAAAACCTTGTCCTGATAGCGCTCTGCACAAGTTTCTATACACTGTTGAGTTTTGGCCAGTTAAATACTGTTGCCATTGGATTGGCTCATTACTTATCATTTTATATTTATGGACTAATTCGTGATATTTCTACCATCTTAATATTGTTTATTATTCCTGTACTCCTGATCAGGATTTTTAAAAGAAGGCTCAGCCGTAAACTAATCATCTTCCTGGTTACTTTATTCCTTTTATATTTGTTGCCCTTCTTCTTTAGCGTTTCAAAAACAATAGATTCGATATTTCCACCTGTACTTATTCTTTTCTCTCTAAGCATTTCCATGTATTATATATTCAGTTCATGGAAAAAACTGCGTGGAGCACAGTGGGCCATCGTGGTAGGGTTGTTCTTTTCCCTTTTGATGTTTTGTTTCTTTTTTGTATACCTTAAGACATCAGGTACCCCAGATTACTACCAATACTTTACACTTTTATCCTTCTTTGTTCTCTCATTTCCGATTTCCTTATTAGTATACGTTTCCATGAGGTTTAAAGAAATAATACAGGAGGTGAGGTTAAATGCAGACAAGGTGGTTCAGCTCTCAGACGAAAAAAGAATACAGGCAGAAAACCAACAACAAATATTGCAGGAAGAAGTAAACAGGCAAACGGCAGAGGTACGCCACACGCTGGACAATTTAAAAGTTACGCAAAAACAACTCATCCAATCCGAGAAAATGGCCTCGCTCGGTGAACTGACCGCAGGTATTGCCCATGAAATTCAGAACCCGCTAAACTTCGTTAATAATTTTTCGGAAGTGAACAATGAACTGATTGAGGAAATGAATAATGAAAATGATATAAATGAAGTAAAAGCAATCGGAAATGACATCAGGCAGAACAATGAGAAAATCTTATTTCACGGCAAGCGGGCCGATGCCATCGTAAAAGGCATGTTACAACATTCACGGGTGAGCAGCGGGCAAAAAGAACCAACTGATATAAATGCTTTGTGTGATGAATATTTGCGATTAAGTTATCATGGATTAAGGGCAAAAGACAAGGGCTTTAATGCAGAAATAAAGACAGACTTTGATCCTTCAATTGGTAAGGTAAATGTTGTTTCACAAGACATTGGTCGCGTGTTACTCAATTTATTTAATAATGCTTTTTATGCAGTGAATGAAAGGCTTCGACAGGCTCAGCCTGACAGCCACTACGAACCAACTGTTTCGGTAACAACAAAGAAATCTGGAAATAGTGTAATCATCACCGTTAGTGATAATGGAAACGGTATTCCTGAATCAATCAAAGAAAAAATATTTCAACCTTTCTTCACTACCAAACCAACAGGAAGCGGAACGGGACTAGGATTGAGTTTGAGTTATGATATTATTAAAGCGCATGGCGGAGAGATAACCGTCGCTAGCAATGAAGGTGCAGGCAGTGAGTTTATGATTAAATTGCCCGCTTAGAAGAGAGGAAAAACGAACGTGTTTCATCCGTTCATGATCAGGTAAATGATGAGCAGAATTCCGCATACCATTATAATTCCGGTGAACCAGTTGATGAACTTTGCGGAATGGGCAAAGTTTTCTTCTTCAATATTTTTCTTTGTTCGGCGATACCTGATCAACGCAAACAATGCAGTGAGCAAACCCAGGCAGACCAATAATATTCCCAGCATTCCGCTGTAGCCTTTTACCGGCGCGGAAAAGACTTTATCATTTCCCATCAGGAGGGCAAGCCGGCGCACAAACAAAGTGAATTTTGCCACAACAAATCCAAAAGCCATAATCGCTATTGCAGTTCTTACCCAAGCCAGAAAAGTGCGTTCGTTGGCAAGATGATCGCTGATGTGTTTATTTTCATTCTGCATGTTGAAATCTATTAAGGCATCCATTTAAAAATACAGTAAACGAGGAATTTCAAATGATTTTTATTTTGCCTGGAGCCAATGAAATCAGATCCGACCTAAAAATGAAAGGAAAAAGTTCATCCACCCGAAAAATTTATTTCTTTACCTTCTTCAGCCAGAAATAATAAGATAAAATCCCGGGTACGATCCAAAATAGCATGGTTAGAATTAATGGGTCAAACTTTGGTGATGCGGCAATGCCCGAATAAACAGCACCGGCAAGATCAAAGAACAGGCCTGCATAAGCCCAATCTTTTATTCTTCCTGACCCGGGAACAAGGATAATGATGACGCCCAGAATTTTTGCAACACTTATGAGTTGAATAAAATAAATGGGATAACCAAGACCGTCATGTATTATTTGAATATTCTGTTGGTTGGGTTTAATTCCGCCTACGGCCGCGAATACCATCAGTGCGGCGAAAATAATAGTGGATGTCCAATAAACGATGTTAGTGGTTTTTGTTGTCATACTGTTGATAGTAATAGTTTAAAATTATTGATAAAAATAATACGTAAATAAACACTTTTTTTTGAAACAGGAAAGGAAAAGCCGTTCTGTTTTCAAGGTGTGGTCTTTTATCCCTCAGTAAAAAATGAAATAGTTCTTTAATATCAATAACTATATATTAAATTTAGTAGTCGGTTTTCTTTATCCCTGTTATAACATATCAATGACTACAATTAAGGTTTTGCAAAAGCAAAACAACCAGCTTAAAGACCAGTTGGCTGCGAAAGCAAAAGAAGTAAAGATTGAAACATCTTTGGAAAAAGTTCGTGCCATTGCTTTACGGATGAAAGAGTCTGCTGATATGCTGAAAATATGCAGGACCATTTGTCTTCAGTTGGAGAAGTTGGGCGTGGAAGAAATACGTAATGTGCAGACGGCTATATTTTATCCCGACAAGGGCAGCTACATGAATTACGAATTTTACGCCCGGCATGATAAAACATTAATTACCGATACCGTCTACACCAATCACAAAATTGCAAAAGCCTTTGCCAAAAAGATGATGGAGGGAAAGGGCAATTTTTATATCACCAACATCAGGGGTGCGAAAGTAAAAGAGCGGCTTGCTTATCAAAAAACAACCAATGTTTTTATTGACAAATATTTGAAAAAGGCTTCTTCACTTAACTATTATTGGTATTCTCTTGGGCCAGTGGCATTGGGTATTTCAACTTATGCGCCACTCAGCAAGGAAAACCAGGACCTGTTCAAGCGCTTTCTTCGTGTGTTTGAATTGGCTTACCGGAGATATCTTGATATTGAAAAAGCACAGGCACAGGCAAGGGAAGCCCGGGTAGAAGCTGCTTTGGAAAAAGTGCGTAGCCGCAGTATGGCCATGCACAAGAGTGATGAACTAAAGGAAGTGATACGCCTCGTGCTGGAGCAATTTATCCATCTCAACATTAAAGCAGAGCATGCCGGTTTTTATATTGATTACAAAGCGCATGATGATATGCACATCTGGCTGGCCGATCCAAACCTTGAACCATTCTATGCAGTCATTCCTTATTTTGACACGCCAACATGGAACAGTTTTCTGGAAGCCAAAGCAAAAGGAATACTTCTTCACACCGACCTGCTTGATTTTAAAACGAAAAATAAATTCTATAACTCCCTTTTCCAATTATTTACAGTACCCGGGGAAGTGAAGAAATTTTATTTGGGATGCAAGGGACTGGCCGTTTCCACAGTTTTGCTGGAGAATGTAGGCTTATATATCGAAAATTTTTCTGCTATTCCTTACAGCGAGGAGGAAAATAATATTTTGATACGGTTCGGAAAGGTGTTTCAGCAGACCTATACGCGTTTTCTCGATCTTCAAAAAGCAGAAGCACAGGCAAGGGAAGCTGAAATAGAACTGGCATTGGAGCGTGTTCGCGCG
>DASTXM010000035.1:0-6130 GCA_035765495.1 Hanamia sp. | reverse complement strand
CCCTTTATTTATATTTATCAGGATTATGAATCATGTGGCTTAAGAATCTTCCGACTTCTTCTGATTCAAGCATAAGCTCATCATGTTCATTTTGACTAATGTAGTTACAGGCCAATGCAAATTCTAACCACGTTTGAGTTTCTGAATTTTCCATATCTGAATCAGATACTTTTGAAACAAAATGCGCCGGATATAATCTTTTCCGGTGTGCTTCTGCTAAACAAGAACAAACACTTCTGCTTGACCTTCTTACCTGATCCGTCAGAGAATACGTTTCTTCTTTAGGAAATTTTTTAGAAAGCCAGAAAATTTTCATAGCCACGCTAAAAGCGAGCTTATAAACTTTTGTTTCATTAATTTTTTTGTAACTCATGTCAATTGGTTTTTAAGATTTACTATTTGCTTTTTATTTATTGCCTACTGCTAATTGCCCATTGCCAATTGCCAATTGCCCATTGCCCATTGCCAATTGCCCTTTGCCCCTTGCCCATTGCCCCTTGCCCATTGCCCCTTGCCCTTTGCCCCTTGCCCATTGCCCATTGCCTACTGCCTCTCACTTTTCCCCTGCATCTATAAATCCTTCACTGTCTATTAAAAATTGCGCATTTGCAGCCACACTATCCTGTGCATTCAAACCACCTAAAACCTCAATTAAATTATTGGTTGCAATGCCGGTTGTTATTGGCTGAGCTTTAAAAACATCGCCTTTTTTCACAAAAACTATTTTGTTGAATCCAAGACTAAGGACTGATTCTTTCGGAAGCCAGTTGTTGAATTTTGTTTGAATGTTTAAAGTAGCTTTTACCTGGCTGCCTACCGGAATCATTAGCTTTGAATTATTTAAATAAACCCTTGCTGATACAGTCTTTGAATCTTTTTTAAAAAATGGTTCAATAAAATCAATTCTGGAAAAAATCTTTTTATCAGGAGCCGTTTCTGCAATGATGGTTACAGGCGTCCCTACTTTTATCAATGAGTTTTCTCCCGGGAAAAAATTGAGATTCACAAAAACATGATCCATATTATTTACCTGGAAAACCGGTTGCCCTTTTTCTACATACATTCCTTCTTTGATGGACAATTCCTGCGTTACATTTGTTTGATTGATTGGCTCTGATGAATTCATATTTCCTGCTTCATGCACATGGCCTGAATAAGGACTGTAAACAGTTACACTGAAAATTGTTTTACCGGTAGCAATGATTTTTTGCAGTTGATTTTCAGTCATGCCGAGCAATAACAATCTTTGTTTTGCTGCATTAATTAACGTCGCATTTGTAGGATCATTCTTTATAAGAAATAAAAGGTTTTGTTGTCCCGTCAATAATTCAGGACTATAAATATCCATCACTTTATCGCCTGCATGAATGGGCTGATAGCGGTATTTGATATACATTTTTTCTATTCTTCCGCCAACTCTTGAGGATATCGTTTTCATAAACCTGGTATCATAATCTACGCTTCCTAAAGCTTCTAATGGTATTACTTGCTTCGAAAATTGCATGGTGGTAACAGGTATAGAAGATATTACGGTGTTATTGTTTGATTCAAGTACAGTAGAAAGACTAATATTCGAAATTTCCCTGTTAGCATTTTCCTTTTTAACGAGTTTCATCCCACAAATAGGACAATTGCCCGGCTCATGCCTTATGATTTGTGGATGCATCGGACAGGTATATATTTCTTCCGAGTCTGTATTGGTGGAAACTGTTTGATTATCCGAATTGCTGTTGCAACCTATAAGAGTGAAAGAAGCAATAGCAAAAACAAAGACAAAAAGTTTAAGTATGCTGAATTTTCTGATTTTCATGTCAATTTCATTTTTGTTCAAGTATTTTATCCATCTGTACCTGTAGATCTAATAATTGCTGCAACTGGTCGAGATAGTCGAGCTGTGTCATATTCAAGGTTTGCCACGCATCAAACAATTCAAATAATTCGCCTGTATTCTGTTCATACGCCAACTGCATCACCTGGTAATTTTTTTTCAATGCCGGAATGATATTTTCTTCAAATAATTGCAATTGCTTCTTTTTGCTGTTGATAGAAGAAAGTAAACTTTCTGCCTGGCCGGATGCTTCATTTATGATCACTTGTTTTTGCGCTTCAAAGGATTGTTCTTTCCATTTTAAACTTTCGATCCTGGCTTTATAGGAGCCCGCTGACCATGGAGCTAAGGGAATTTTTACGGTAGCCATTAACGTATAGATCCAGGGATTTTGACCAAAACTAAACATGTGGCTATATTGGACACCAAACTGGGGCAATTGTTTGGCTTTTTCCAAATTCAGTTGAAGCTGATTCACTTTTAACTCTTGTTCTACCGCTTTAATATCACTGCGTGCTCCAATTAAATAATTGGTATCTGTTGATGTGTAATTTTTAATCGTAAAATTCGTGTCGATCTCAAAATCTTCATTTTTATCCTGCGTCATTAATGTATTTAATTGGATTTTTTTCTGCTCAACCTGGTTGTTCAAAGCTTCACGCTGATTTTCAATTTTCCCTATCTCTGCTTTGGCTTTATAATAGCTATTTAGTTTCCCAAGATTATTCTTGTACCGCAACTCGGTACTTTGTATGATAAAGTTCAGCAGCTTTTCATTATCATTTAATACGGTTTGTTTCTTTTTAATCACCAGCCAGTCGTAATAATTTTTCTTGGCTTCAGCAAACAATTCATTGAGGGAAACTTTCTTGTTTTCTTTGTTTACGGATGATAAAGCCTGCAAATATTCGGCATTCGCATTCTGTTCTTTCCTGTTGGGAAACATCTGGGAAACGGAAATCATAAATGAACCCCTGCCTTTATCTATTGCGGAAGCCTTTGCCCTGTTGAAGTTATATGGCGTCATCCATAACCCGGCTCCAAACTCAGGAGGAGACCAGCTTTTAGCGCCTTTTGCCGCTTCATTCAAAGACCGGATCTGCGCATCATACATCTTCATTTCAGGATGATTTTTTTGTATGATGGAAAATATATCCTCAAGGGTCATTTTTTGTTGTCCATAAGCATTTACAGTAAACAAACAACTGACGAGGATTTTGATTAATATTCGTTGCATAGTTTTAATGTTTTATTTCAGGTACTTCAATTTTCCCATATTTCTTCAGCTCATATTCCTTACTCATTAAAAAGATAATCGGCGTTACTAAAAGGATGTGAATAGAGGAGGTAAATACGCCGCCAATCATGGGAAGAACGATAGGTATCATAATATCACTTCCCACCCCCGAACTCCAGAGAATCGGAATTAAACCGAAGAGAATAACACAAACGGTCATTATCTTCGGCCTTACGCGTTTCGCAGCACCGAGTATCACATATTCCCGCAAATCGGCTTTCGTAATTGTTTCGCGTGAATTGCCTTTTAATGCTATCAATTGCTCCATTGCATCATAGAGATAGATCACCATTACCACACTTGTTTCCACTGCCAGCCCAAACAGCGCAATAAAGCCAACGGCCACCGCTACTGATAAGTTTACTCCCCAGAAATAAATCATAAAGGCTCCGCCAATCAGGGCAAAAGGAAGCGATACCAAACTCAGTAGCGCCTCCCTCACAGAATGAAAGGCGAAATACATGGAGACAAAAATGATGAGCAATACGATAGGCAAAATGATCTTCATGGTTCTTTCACTGCTGAGTAGGTTTTCATACTGCCCGCTCCAATCTATAAAATATCCTTTGGGTAATTTGGTAAGCATGGAGTTTAATCTTTGCTGCGCTTCATTAACCGTGCTTGCCAAATCACGGTCTCTTACATTAAATAAAACAGTTCCGCGCAGTAATGCATTTTCAGAATTAATCATTGGCGGCCCTTCGGTAATCTTAATATCTGCAACGGCCTGCAAAGGAATAGGGCCAAACTGTTTGGTTTGCACCTGCAGGCTTTTTAATGCTTCCATGTTGTCCCTGAAATCCTGCGCATAGCGGGCATTAACCGAAAAACGTTGCCGTCCTTCAATCGTTGTCGTAAGTTTCATTCCGCCCAGAGCGCTTTGTACCACTGCGTTTACATCATCCACACTTAAACCGTAGCGGCTTATTTCGTCTCTTTTTATTGTGATGTCAATATATTTTCCACCGGTAATTGGCTCCACATACAAATCTTTCACGCCATTTATTCCCTGCAATTCATTTTTTATTTTTTGGGCAAAAGCGTAAATGGTATCGAGGTTTTGACCGTATACTTTTACACCCACATCAGTACGGATGCCGGTTGACAGCATGTTGATCCGATTAATAATAGGCTGTGTCCATCCATTCGTAACACCGGGAATTTGTAATTTGCTGTTGAGTTCATTTACAATGTCTTCTTTTGTTATGCCTGGCCGCCATTGCGATTTTGGTTTCAATAAAACAATGGTTTCAATCATGCTGATTGGCGAATTATCGGTAGCAGTATTGGCTCTTCCCGCCTTGCCCAAAACATTTTTTACTTCGGGTACCGAAGCGATAATTTTATCCTGAACCTGTAGAATTCTTTTTACTTCAGAATTGGAAACGTCAGGCATAGTAACCGGCATAAATAAAATAGAACCTTCGTCCAATGGCGGCATAAACTCACGTCCCAGGCTCATGATCAAAGGGATGCTTACCAGGAGGGCAATGATGTTGATAGCAATCGTTGTTTTCCGCCATTTAATGCACTTGCGGATGATCGGTTCATATATTTTCTGCAGTCCCTTGTTTAACGGGTTAGCTGATTCAGGAGTAAATCTTCCCCGCAAAAAGAATGAAATCAATACCGGCGTAAGGGTTAAAACGAGTATAGCGTCTATGGCTATAATGAAAGTTTTAGTGTAAGCCAGCGGGTGAAACAATTTCCCTTCCTGGCCTGTGAGTAAAAATATCGGAAGAAAGGACGCGACAATAATAACCGTTGAAAAAAATACCCCTCTTGAAACCTGCTTGCACGAGCTTTCGATGATACGCAGCCTCACATCTTCCGGTATTTTTAAATAATTTCTTTTGGGCAATATCTTTTTGAAAATATTTTTCATTTTTATTGTGGTTTATTAGCAGGATCATTTTGCCATTGGGATAAATTATGATAAGCATTTTCCGACATGATAATGCCGTTGTCAACGATAACTCCTATGGCGAGCGCAATTCCTGTAAGCGACATAATATTTGACGAAAGGCCGAATGCATTCAATAAAATAAAGCTGATAGCAATGGATACCGGTATCTGGATAATAATGTTTAACGCACTGCGCCAATGAAACAGAAAGAGGAGAACAATGAGCGATACGGCGATCATTTCTTCTATTAATTTCCCCTTGATATTTTGTATTGCAGCTTCAATTAACGTGCTGCGGTCATAAGCGAATTTAAAATGAACCCCTGCAGGCAAACCTTTTTCTACTATTTTCATTTTTGCTTTTACCGCTTTGATCACTTTGTCCGCATTCTCTCCATATCGCATTACGACTATGCCTCCCACAACTTCTCCCTGGCCATTTTGATCAAAAATTCCAAGTCGTTCAGCACTGCCTAACTCAACAGTGCCAATATCTTTTACTCTTACAGGGATGCCGTTGTTATTGGCAATCCCAATGTTTTCGATGTCTTCTTTGTTCTTGATATACCCCAGTCCGCGAATGATGTAAGACATATCGCTCATCTCAAATTTGCGGCCTCCAACATCATTATTATTGGCTTTCACTTTGTTCATCACATCCATCAAAGAGATATTGTAATACTGCAGTTTCAACGGATCCACCACTATTTGATATTGCTTTTCGAAGCCACCAAAAGAAGCAATTTCTGCGACCCCGGGAACGGTTTGTAAAGCAAATTTTATGTACCAGTCCTGTAAAGTTCTTTGCTCGCCGAGGTCTAGATTTTTAGCATCTAATGTGTACCAGAGAATATGGCCAACGCCGGTGCCATCAGGCCCAAGCGCTGGAGTAACACCCGGAGGGAGTAGCCGCTGCGCGTAATTTAACCGTTCCAATACACGCGTTCTTGCCCAATAGACATCCACATCGTCATCAAAAATTACGTACACAAAACTCATCCCGAACATAGAGGTGCCCCGGATGGTTTTAACCTTTGGAATTCCCTGTAGATTAGACACCAAAGGAAAAGTGACCTGGTCTTCCATGATCTGCGGGCTTT
>DASTXM010000034.1:0-22756 GCA_035765495.1 Hanamia sp. | reverse complement strand
GCAATAACACTACAACAGGTTTAAATACTAAAATAAATATTTCCGATACAGCGTCAATGTTGAGTCCTTATGCAAGAACACAAAGGATGATTGATTCTCTTGTTGCCATCAGGAATAGTATTGATCTGAACAACAGTAATTCCCTGGCAGGGCTAGCGACGAAAGTAAATATTTCGGATACAGCATCCATGTTGAGTCCTTATGCAAGAACACAAAGGATGATTGATTCGTTGACCTTGGTTCAAGGCAAGTTGGATACTAAATTAGACATTTCTGACACGTCTGCAATGCTTGCACCTTATGCAACAGTTGCCAGCTCAACTTCCGGTTTAAATACCAAAGTAAACATTGCAGATACGGCATCGATGTTGAGTCCTTATGCAAGAACACAAAGGATGATTGATTCGTTGACCTTGGTTCAAGGCAGGTTGGATACTAAATTAGACATTTCTGACACTGCGGCGATGTTAGCTCCTTATGCAACAGTTGCAAGTTCAACATCAGGATTAAATACCAAAGTCAATATTTCAGACACAACATCCATGCTGAGTCCGTATACAAGAACACAACGAATGATTGATTCTCTCGTTGCCATCAGGAATAGTATTGATCTGAACAACAGTAATGCTTTGGCAGGATTAGATACCAAAGTAAATATTGCTGACACTGCTTCGATGTTGAGCCCTTATGCAAGAACACAAAGGATGATTGATTCGTTGACCGCTGTTCGAAACAGTATCAACTTAAACAACAATAACACAACAACAGCTCTAGGCACCAAATTAAATATCTCGGACACTTCTGCAATGCTTGCTCCTTATGCAACAGTTGCAAGTTCAACTTCCGGATTAAATACCAAAGTAAACATTGCAGATACCGCATCGATGTTGAGTTCTTATGCAAGAACACAACGAATGAACGATTCATTGAGTTTGGTTCAAAGTCGTCTCGATACTAAATTAAATATCTCGGACACTTCTGCAATGCTTGCACCTTATGCAACTGTTGTAAGCGCTACATCAGGATTAAATACGAAAGTTAATATTTCAGATACAACATCCATGTTGAGTCCTTATGCAAGAACACAAAGGATGATTGATTCTCTTGTTGCCATCAGGAATAGTATTGATTTGAACAACAGTAATTCCCTGGCAGGGCTAGCGACGAAAGTAAATGTTTCGGATACAGCATCCATGTTGAGTCCTTATGCAAGAACACAAAGGATGATTGATTCGTTGGCTTTGGTTCAAGGCAGGTTGGATAGTAAATTGAATCTGTCTGATACTTCAGCAATGCTTGCTCCTTATGCAACGGTTGCCAGCTCAACTTCCGGATTAAATACTAAAGTAAATGTTGCAGATACGGCTTCGATGTTAAGTTCTTATGCAAAAAATCGAATAATTCTTGATTCACTGGCTTCCGTTAGAAGTGCCATCGACTTAAACAACAGTAACGCAACCACAGCTCTTGCTACCAAACTAAACATCTCCGATACGTCGGCAATGCTTGCTCCTTATGCAACGGTTGCCAGTTCAACATCAGGATTAAATATCAAAGTAAATATTTCGGATACGGCTTCAATGTTGAGTCCTTATGCAAGAACACAAAGGATGCTTGATTCGTTGACCTTGGTTCAAGCCAGGTTGGATAGTAAATTAAATATTTCTGATACGTCTGCTATGCTTGCACCTTATGCAACGGTTGCCAGTTCAACATCAGGACTAAATACTAAAGTAAATATTGCTGACACTGCTTCAATGTTGAGTCCTTATGCAAGAACACAAAGGATGATTGATTCGTTGACCGCCGTTCGAAACAGTATCAACTTAAACAACAATAACACAACAACAGCTCTAGGCACCAAATTAAATATCTCGGACACTGCTTCAATGCTTGCTCCTTACGCAACGGTTGCCAGTTCCACATCAGGATTAAATACTAAAGTAAATATTGCGGACACTGCTTCAATGTTGAGCCCTTATACAAGAACACAAAGGATGATTGATTCTCTCGTTGCCATCAGGAATAGTATTGATCTGAACAACAGTAATGCTTTGGCAGGATTAGATACCAAAGTAAATATTGCGGACACTGCTTCAATGTTGAGTCCTTATGCAAGAACACAAAGGATGCTTGATTCGTTGACCTTGGTTCAAGGCAGGTTGGATAGTAAATTAAATATTTCTGATACGTCTGCAATGCTTGCACCTTATGCAACAGTTGCCAATTCAACTTCCGCATTAAATACCAAAGTAAACATTGCAGATACAGCATCGATGTTGAGTCCTTATGCAAGAACACAAAGGATGATTGATTCTCTCGTTGCCATCAGGAATAGTATTGATCTGAACAACAGTAATGCTTTGGCAGGATTAGCGACCAAAGTAAATATTGCTGACACTGCTTCGATGTTGATCCCTTATTCGAGAACACAAAGGATGATTGATTCGTTGACCTTGGTTCAAGGCAGGTTGGATAGTAAATTAAATATTTCTGATACGTCTGCAATGCTTGCACCTTATGCAACAGTTGCCAGTTCAACATCAGGATTAAATACCAAAGTGAATATTTCAGATACGGCATCGATGTTGAGCCCTTATTCGAGAACACAAAGGATGATTGATTCTTTGACCTTGGTTCAAGGCAGGTTGGATAGTAAATTAGATATTTCTGATACGTCTGCAATGCTTGCACCTTATGCAACAGTTGCCAGTTCAACATCAGGATTAAATACCAAAGTCAATATTTCGGATACAGCATCCATGTTGAGTTCCTATGTAAGAACCCAACGAATGATCGATTCATTGACTTTAGTTCAAAGTAGATTGGATGCCAAATTGAATATTTCCGATACGGCTTCAATGCTGAGCCCTTATGCAAGAACTATCAATGACGCTACTGATGAATTTACAGCGACCGCTGCCCAAACAAGTTTCACACTGACACAAACCCCATCAACACACAGCAAAGTAAAAATGTATATCAACGGCATAAGAATAAGCAATACTGCTTACAGTTGGAGTGGGGCGACTTTAACTTATGTTGCGGCAAATAACGGCAGCTATATATTGACGGCCGGTGACAGGATCCAATTTGATTATTTTTATTAAGGTTTAAAATGAAAAAAATATTCATAGCTGCGCTGGCCGTTTTAATAATGCTAAAGGTTGATGCACAAAATACCCTCGACAACGAGGGCCTTTCAGCAAGCACTCCCGCTGCTCCATCTTATTCATTGCGATTGCTAAGCAGCAGCTACACAGGCGCTGCTATCCAGGTACGCAGAAGTAGTGACAATGCTACGATGGATATTGGCTTTTCGGGAGGAAACTTAGATACAGCTACACTTAAAACATTTACCGGCGCCAACAATGCTTATGTAAGTATATGGTATGACCAGAGCGGAAGCGCGAAGGATGCATCTCAATCTAATACGTCGCTGCAACCATGCATTGTATCATCCGGGGTAATATATAGGCAAAACGGTGAACCGACTGTTTACTTTAACGGAAGTAATTATTTATCTACTGTTGCTTTTACTAATGGCTATCCGAATTCATTTACCCTTGCTATTTGCGCAGGCATTAAAACCAACACTACTTATTCTACATTTGGTAATAAAACCAAAAGTAATCTACCAGGGCCCTGGGATATGTATAATAGCAATGTGCTGGTTTCAGATGGATCCGGCGCAACACACTTTACTATAACAACTCCCATTGACAATACTACGGGGTTTGCCCAATGGATCTTTCAATCCAACACAACTAATTTTTCAGCATATATCAATGGCGTTTCCAATGGCTCCGGAACTACAACTTTGTGTTCGGATGCCACCTATGCTACGCCCATTATTTTAGGATCCCGTACGGATAAGGTAACCAGCCTTGATGGTTGGATCAGTGAATTTGTCACTTTTTCCAGTGTATTATCTCCAACTGACCGGCAAACGATTGAACAAAACCAGGCTTCCTATTATAATATTAGTTTACCCGATCCTTCGCCGACAATCACAGGCTTTAATGATCTTACGAAAACGGTTTATGATGCCAGCTTTACGCTTCAAACACCAACAAGCAACAGCACAGGCGCTTTCACCTATACAAGCAGCAATTCTTCTGTAGCCACTATCAGTGGAAATATTGTTACGATCACAGGTGCGGGATCAACAACCATCACGGCAACACAGGCAGCTGATGGAACGTATGCAAGCGGAACGGTTACGGCAACACTCACGGTGAATAGTGTGACTGTGGTAACGAAGAATGGACAAATTACTTCAACCAATACCAGCTATGCAAACAGAAACGGAGCAATCGGTTCAGCGAGGGGTTTGGATGCTAATGGAAAAATTGTCGTTACGAAAACGGACGGAGATGGTTTGACAGCAGCAACAGCATCTACCAGCGCTTATGCTATCAAGCAAAACTATCCCTCTTCAACCGATGGTTATTATTGGATCCAAAATCCGAACATCAATGGCGGTGCGCCGTTTCAAATTTATGCAGATATGACAACCGATGGCGGCGGCTGGACGTTGATCATGTGCAATAAGAGTCCGAATTCAGGCTGGACGAATGCCAATGCAGTTTTACGTAATGAAACCAGTCCCACCAATAACGGCGACTATTCAATAATTGCGTGGGCCGACTATATTAAAAGAAGCAGTACAGGATTCCAATACATGATGGATGCTAATACAAGAGGCAGCTATGGAGGGATCTGGACGGTAAATCAAGCATACAGTTTTGTCAGCAGGGTGAATACCAACACTGATATCACCATCAACACAAAGTTTGGCGCATGGAATTATTTTGATGGCGGCGGTTTGGGCCCAAGAATGCCGTGGTGGACCACCCGAACCACTGAAGGAATAATCACTACAAGCCAAACCGGAACTACTTACTGGTGGGGTACGCTTATTGCGACCAGTGGCTGGGATCCTTCTCCGTGGCTGTCCGGAGACGGAGGAACTTTGTCCATGCAAGGCCCTGGAATCATCTGGTATTGGGTTAGGTAATATTTATCGTTTCATGCCGGCTGCATCAGCCTCCTGGCCTACCGGGTTGAACCGTGAAAGGGGATTTTGATTTAGTATAGGAACTAGAAGATAAACCCGACCTCTTTTGGAACCTTTTCTTCATACTTTAAACTACTTAAAAGCTATGGACGAAAGTAAATTTGACCAATCACTGAAGATACTACACAACCTCGATCTTGAATAGACCGTTGGCCACACTAACACTAAAGGAGAAGCGCTTGACAACAGTGCGCGTGATATTTTACTTCATGTTGTTAATCACTCAACTTATCACAAAGGGCAAATTGCTTTTGAGTTCAGGGAACATGGATTGGAGCCTTTGATTACTGATTATATTTTTTGTAAGAGGTAGGTTTGAGTTTTTTAGGAGGATGATTGGTGGCCAGTTAGAATTCATGGAAGAAGGGTGGCATAGTTTTCACTTTGCTTGTGCGCTTTAGGAATTGCAGCAAGTACCGTGCACTGCGGAAAGCCTGGCCTGACGATAGGAAGGAAACGCCCAAAATAAGCCTACAGATGATGGTATTGTATAAGAAGAGGTAACAAAAAATCGAGTAGTGATTAAGTATTAGTTTTAAACATAGGTACGGACAAAATTGCAAATTTTTAGCTTGTGGAAAACTTTACCATCTTACGATATGACCCAAACAACTTTCCTTCATGAGTTAATAGATTCTCTCCGATAACCAAGTCTTCTACTTTTCAAAAGGCAAAAAGAATTGATATGAATCACCCAACAGATTGATTTAGATCATGAAATATAGTTTCAAACTCTTTTATCTTTAATTATCCCAGTTCATATTTTGCCTGGGACAAAGTTGTTTAGAGGTATGTGCGTACACCATACTAACCCTTATTTATCGCGTACATTATGAGAAAAAACGAGCTGAACAATTTGGATAATTTGAATTATGCTCCTCTCGAAAAGAGGAGATCGAAATCACTTAGAGAAAAAGCTGCGGATGATCCCTCCACGGTAGCGAACAAGAGCTATTGGGCTCTTTTCGAGAAATCGAAAAATCCGCTTTTGATGATAGACGGTTCTTTCCGATTTATAAAATGTAATAATGCTACTTTAAATTTATTGTGTGCCGCTTCAAAAGACCAGGTAATTAATAAGCCTCCTTCTTACTTTTCGCCCGAATATCAACCGGATGGTCAGCTTTCAACCACTAAAGCTGCAGAAATGATCAGGAGAGCTTATGAAAAAGGGCAACACCAATTTGAGTGGGTTCATAAAAGACTTGACGGAATTCTTCTTTCTATTAGAGTAAGCCTTACATCGGTTCCCTTCAGAAGAGAAAAGATGTTGTTGGTTAACTGGGAGAATATTACAGAACATAAGAAGGCGGAAGAAACGATCCACAAGCTTCACCAAGCTATTGAACAAACGAAAGAAATTGTTTTCATGACTGATGTGGATGGTACCATCAATTTTGTGAATGCGGCTTTTGAACAAGTTTATGGTTATAAAAAAGGTGAGGTCGTCGGTAAAGTAACCCCGCGCATACTGAAGAGCGGCTTGATGGGAAAGAACTTTTATGACGATTTATGGGAAAAACTTCCGAACGGAAAGAGTTTGAATAGGGAATTGATCAACAAAACAAAGGACGGCCGATTAATCAATATTTATACTTCTTGGAGCCCGGTCTTTGATGATGAAAAACAAGTGATTGGTTATATGTGCGTTCAGCAAGACATCACAGAAAAAAAAATAGCGGAAAGAAAATTAGTTACTGCTGAAATACAATACCGCACGCTTTTTGAAGAAGCGCCGGATGGGATATGCCTGATAGATTATCAAACACTTCTCCCGTTGGATTTTAATACAAGAGCGCATAAACAGCTGGGTTATTCGAGGAAAGAATTTAGCGGTTTAAAGATTTCCGATTATGAAGCACTTGAAACTGCAAAAGTTATAAAAAGCCGTGTGAGAAAAATAATGATAAATGGTGGTGACGATTTTATAAGTAAGCATATAACAAAAAATGGCGAGGTCAGGGATGTTCAGGTTATAGTCCGGAAAATTATCCTTGACGACAAGCCGGTATTTTATGCAATTTATCGCGATATTACTGAGAAGGTGAGGTTGTCAAAAGCCCTGAAATTGCAGGAAGAAAACCTTCAACGCCAGATAATCGAAGCTACCTTGTCGGGGCATGAAGCCGAGAAAAATGAACTCGGAAGAGAGTTGCACGACAATGTCAATCAACTATTAGCAACCGTAAAAATTTACATGGGAATGGTAAAATCAAAGATAGAAAATATCGACACGGATCTCCTCGAAAAAAGCTATCAGTTTTTGAATACAGCAATGGATGAATTACGTAGGCTTTCCCATTCGCTTGTGGCGCCTGCACTTAAAGATAAGGGCCTTTTGGAAAGTCTCAAGGTATTAATCGAGGAAGTCAATCTGGCTTGTCCGTCTAAGGGCAGGTTGATTTTTAAAATTAGGGAAGAGCGAATACCAGATCAAAATATGGCACTTACTATATACCGCATTATCCAGGAACAAATGAATAACATTTGCAAACATGCAAAAGCCCAAACGGTTCTTGTGCATTTAACGGAAAATGAGGGCCATTTAGAATTATCAGTCTTAGATGATGGGATTGGATTTGATGCATCAAAAACGGGTACCGGGATAGGCCTAAGAAATATTCAAAGCAGGGTAGAAATTTTTTCGGGTACTGTTAATATTTTGTCTTCACCCGGTAAAGGGTGTGAACTGAGGGTAAAAATTCCTCTTAAATACGTTATTAAAAATTAATCGCGTACTTGAATGGTAACGGTTATGCCTACATGAAATAAAAACTTCCTTAAAATCTACTGTTATTCAGATTCTCCTCGTCAGTTTAAATAAATTCTTTATTTTAGATTCAGCTTTAATCACTAAAAAAAGTTCAGCTGTAAAATGACTGTAATAGAAATTGAATCATTTATGACTTTCACAAAATCATAAAAGCCAGCTAATAATGAGATATAATAAGGAGTTTGAGAAGATCCGAACTCTAAAGCTGAAGAATGATAAAATCAATGGAATTCAGATGCCTGCAGTGAAATAAATGAAAATACCGGCTTTTCTTTTCTAGTGTAGGAGTTGTAAAGTAGAAAATTTTGTTTTCTTAAATAGAATTATTGTTCATTATTAAAATCAAGACAAGTATGAGACTATTTATTTTTGGTTTAGGATTTCTACTTTTCATTACCTCATGCCAACCAAAGCTGCCAAATGATGTACAAAGAACAGTAGATACTATTAATGTGCTGTCCAACAAATTATACATTCTTGATTCAATCATTCATAATACCGAACCAACCAATCTTCCGGTTGAAAAGCTGGACAGTTTTGTTCGTATAACGTTGAAAGACTATAGGATTAATAAGCAACTGATTTCAAAGAATAAAGAGTTATCAGCCATGATGCAAAACGAACCTCATTTAGCTGATTATGACGAAGTTCGCAATTGTGGGGAGAAAAGATACCCAATAAAAGATAGAATTGAAATTCAGGAAAAAGCATTCCAGGCAATGCAAATAAGTTTGGATAATCGCAGCAGAGAAGCAGAAGAATAATTCTGTAATCCGCATGCTATAGCAATATCTATTATGTTATCTCAATAAATCAATTACAGAAATCGCTGATTGCTTAAAAAAACTTCATTCAATTATTCACTCATTCGCAGATCAAATTGTGTATCAAAAAGAAACACATAGTGTATCAAAATCGAACAGTTTAAAATTATATAAAACTGTAACTCATTCAATACCAACGGTTAATACTTGGGCAGGATTATTCCTGTAAAAATCTGATGATCTTTTGAGGTGCAGCGTCTGGTCGCTTTAAATGAATATTGTGAAGAGCTTCGACGTTATTGCGATGAGAAAATAGTACCGAGAAAACATTTTCAGGATGAATACTCCCATAAGATAAAGAGCACTTCTTTCGTGATGAGAAGATGATAATACGGTGATGCACACACGAAAAGGGTTTGAAAATAAAAATCTAATTCAACAGACGTGTTTAAAAATTTTTTCAAAGCAACGATCCGGAGCCTTCAAAAAAATAAAGGCTATAGCTTTCTCAATATTTTTGGATTGGCCATTGGCATCACCTGCGCCGGATTGATTTTTTTGTGGGTGGAAGATGAATTAAGCTTTGATCAGTTCAACACAAAAAAAGACCAGCTATATTTTATCCGCGAAAATCAAAAATACGATACTTACACTGCGACATTTGGTTCTACTCCGGCACCGATGGCCCCGGCAATTAAGGCAGAAATTCCGGGCATAGCCAACGCCTGCCGTATCAATGGACTCGCTACAAAATTGATAACCATTGGAGATAAATCCATGTATGCACGTGGAAGTTATGTGGATGCTTCGTTGTTCAGCATGTTTACTTTTCCTTTTGTGGAGGGCAATGCAAAAACAGCTTTTAAAGAATTGCACTCAATGGTCATCACACAGTCAACTGCCAAAAAATTCTTTGGTAATGAAAAAAATGTGATTGGCAAAACGGTGCGTGTTGATAACAAACAGGATTATGTAATTACCGGTGTTATAAAAGATATTCCCAAAAACTCAACCTTACAATTTGAATGGGCTGCGCCTTTTCAAATTTGGTGGGACGAAAATAAATCGTGGGCGCAATCGTGGGGCAATAATGACCTTGCAACTTATGTTGAGCTGAAGCCCAATGTGAGTGCAGCTTCAGTCAATAAAATTCTTTATGATTTTATACAGAAGCGCGAACCAACATCTATCGCACGGCCTTTTTTATGGAGTGCCAACGACTGGCATTTGCGCGATGATTTTGACAATGGCGTGCAAACAGGCGGCGGAAGAATTACTTACGTGCATCTCTTTTCGGTTATTGCATGGATCATTTTATTAATTGCCTGCATCAACTTTATGAATCTCGCCACTGCAAGAAGCGAAAAACGTGCGAGAGAAGTGGGCGTAAGAAAGGTGCTGGGCTCTCCCAAACGAATGCTCATCGCACAGTTTATCGGCGAAGCCCTGTTCATGGCATTTTTATCTGCAGTGCTTGCTGTAATTATCATCATGCTTTTATTACCTGCGTTTAATTTGCTCGTAGAGAAAAATCTTGTCCTGGGGTTAAATAAACCGCTCCACATTGCAGCATTACTGGCCATTACATTACTATGCGGATTGTTTGCTGGCAGTTATCCGTCGCTTTATTTATCATCCTTCAATCCGGTATTTGTTTTAAAAGGAATGAAGGTGAAGGGCAGCAGCGCCGCCATCATCCGCAAAGGCCTGGTGATAGTGCAGTTCAGCATTTCGATCATTCTCATCATAAGCACCATTATTATTTACCAGCAAATACAACATGTAAAAAACAGGAGTCTTGGTTTTAATAAAAACAATCTTTTGCAGGTGGATATGAACAGCGAAATGACCAAAAATTACGAGGCAGTTCACCAGGATTTATTGAATACAGGATTAATTAAAAGCATTGCTATCTCAAACTACAATACTTTATACGGCGGCAATAATACCGGTGGTTTGGTTTGGGATGGAAAAAAATCGAACAACCAGGTTTTAATTTCTATGCGGTATGTATCTCCGGGTTACATGAAAACATCTGGTATCAATATTTTAGAAGGAAGGGATTTGGCGGAAACAGACAGCGTGCAGTCAAAGAGAATAAATATTTTAATTACGCAGTCATTGGAAAAATTGATGGGAAGCAACAGCGCTGTGGGCAAAACATTGCATTGGGATGGCGATACCAGCGGCACCGTTTTAAATGTCGTAGGGGTAGTGAATGATTACGTATACGGCGATATGTATGGCAAGCCCGATCCTGTAATGTTTTTTTGCGTGAACACACCCGATGCATCAAACATGTATATACGTTTAAAACGAAATGCTAATGTTGAAAAGGCTATGCAACAAATTGCAATGGTGATAAAAAAAGATAATCCCTCCTTCCCTTTTACGTATCATTTTGTTGACGACCAGTTTAACCAGATGTTTCAGAATGAACAACTGATCAGCAAACTTTCACGGGTATTTGCCATGTTAGCCATCATTATTTCGTGCCTGGGTTTATTTGGGTTGGCTGCTTACACAGCCGAACGCAGAATAAAGGAAATAGGCGTAAGAAAAGTGCTGGGCGCCAGCATCAGCAATATCACCACCTTATTATCAAAAGATTTTTTGCTATTGGTATTTATTTCATGCCTTGTTGCATTTCCAGTCGCCTGGTGGATGATGCACAACTGGCTGCAGAATTATAAATACCATATTAAAATAAGCTTATGGATATTTTTAATTGCAGGTATTGTTGCTATTCTAATTGCAATGGCAACGGTTAGTTTCCAGGCGATAAAAGCAGCGGTGGCGAATCCAGTGGAAAGTTTGAGAAGTGAGTAATTCGCTAATTAGCTGATTAGCTGATGTGCTGATGCAATGAATTTGAAAATGTGAAAATTTGAAAATGCGAAAACAAAAAAGTGAATTATTTGTTGCTTTACTAACAGTAATGGATGAACGAAAATTTGATCTCGTAATTCGTAACTTATAATTCTTAATTGAATAGCCGTGTTTAAAAATTATTTTAAAATCGCCTGGCGGAATCTTACTAAAAACAAAACCTTTAGTATTATAAATATTACAGGGCTTTCCGTTTCAGTTGCGTTTTGCTTGCTACTGTTTTTTTATATTAGATATGAACAGTCCTACGATTCTTTTCACGTGAAAAAAGATCATCTCTTCAGGCTGGAGATGAGCAATACTTTCCCTTCTGCTGATACTGCAAAAGGAAAGAGTATATTTTCTTTCCTGACAAAAAATGACAATGTAAAAAATCAGCTAACCTTTCCTTTAGTAATCGCAGCTAATCTGCAAAATGCTTTTCCGGAAATAAAAAGCATAACCCGGTTTAGAGATGAGAGAGACAATATTATTAAAGTAAACAATGAGGCGTACAAGGAACCACATGTATTGTATGCAGACAGTAATTTTTTCAATAATCTTTCTTTTCATCTTCTAAAAGGGAATTCCAAAACAGTACTTAATTCTTCCAGTGATATAGTTATTTCAGCTTCACTTGCAAGAAAATATTTTGGTAACAAAAATCCTCTCGGCAAAACTATCCAGGTAATAGTTGATACTACGCAAACATTTATTATAAGTGGTGTTGCAGAGGATGCGCCTCATAATTCAAGTATACAATACAGTGTAGTGATGCCACTGCTTTCCGATGTGAATTATCAAAGTAATATAAATGATGGATTTAACCAGGCAAACCATTTATACATCGTTGAACTGGCAGATAATGTGGATTACCAAAAGTTTGAGAAAAAGATGAATAAATGGGTGACTGAATATTATACTAAACCTTTTGTTGCTGAATATGGAAAATATTATTCTAACTACGACTTTAAGAATTTTCGCTGGTATCTACGTCCTTTGGCTGATGCGCATTATAATGCATCTGAACCGTGGGGGCATTATACTGATGCCAATAAAATGTACCAGTTGGCTTCCCTGGTCATTATTATCCTGCTGATTGCTGCTTTAAATTATGTATTGCTTGGCATTTCAAATGCAGCAAGCCGTTCTCAGGAAATTGGTGTTCGAAAAGTGTTGGGAGCAAAAAGAATTTCAGTTATTGCCCAATTTTGGGTAGAGACCTTACTTGTAACAGTTATTGCCGTTACGCTTGGTTTTATTTTAATGCAATTGTTGCTTCCGCTTTTTAACAGGTTGATGGATTCGCAAATAAATTTTAATAATTTTTCTCTCCTTTATGTAATTGCCGCGCTGGTTTCTCTTTCCCTATTTTTAAGCCTTGCAGCGGGCTATTATCCTGCTTTGTTATTATCAAAAATGAGGCCTGTATCTGTAATCAAAAGTTTTCAAACTTTTAAGATCAATCCGCGGCTTTCCAAAGTAATAGTTGTTGTACAATATACAGCATGCGTGGTGCTGATGATTGCTGCTTTTGTTATCAGCAGGCAAATGCATTTTATTAATAATAAAGATCTGGGATTTGATAAAGACCAGGTTTTGATGGTAAGTAATCCTAAATGGGATCCTTCTTATACAAAACAATTGACGGAAAGATTACAGGTTTTTGCGGAATCGCAGCCCGGCATTATTTCATTTTCGGGTATGAATGGCAACCTGGATGGAGAATATAACACTAACGGATTTATGCTGAATGGTGAGCAGCAGTGGCGTAAGCAGATAAGTGTTTATTATAATTATTTTGAAATGCTGGGCATAAAATTTCTGCAGGGAAGACCTTTTTCCAGAGAATTTCCATCAGACACTTCAAGAGAAGTAAGTCCAATTATTGTGAATGAATCCCTGTTCAAAATGTTAGGAAAAGATGCAAAGGTTGGCGAATACAATAAACCGTTACGAGGTACCATTATTGGCGTGGTAAAAGATTACAATTTTGAAACACTTTCTAAAAAAATAGAACCAGAAGAACATCGCCTGGCTACGAGATATATCGGCAATTTTATGTTCAAAGTAAAAGCCGGTAGTATGCAAAATGTAATTGCATCCTTACAAAAACAATGGAAACAAATTTCAGATAATTATCCGTTTGATTATACATTTCTCGACCAGAGCATTGCGAAAATGTATGATGCTGATATGCATTGGCAAAAGATTATAGAATCAGCTTGCTTTTTCGCGATTTTTATCGCGTGTATGGGTTTGTTTGGATTATCTGCGATCAATGCGGCTAATCGTACAAAGGAAATTGGTATAAGAAAAGTGTTGGGTGCTACTATAAAAGATATTGTAGGTACGCTCTCTTCAAGTTTTGTAGCAATGATTGCAATAGCAGTAATAATTGCTATACCTGTTGGCTGGTGGATTATGAGTAAATGGCTGGAAGATTTTGCGTATCGAATAAATATAAGCTGGTGGATATTCATAGCAGCAGGAGTAGTTGCCTTTTTAATTGCTTTTGTGGCGGTAAGTTTTCAGGCAATAAAAGCGGCCGTTGCTAACCCGGTAAAGAGCTTGAGAAGTGAGTGATTTGGTAAATAGCTGATTTGCTGATTAGCCGATGTGCTGATGGAAAGAATTTGAAAATGTGAAAATTTGAAAATGTGAGAATGATAAAAAGAAAAAATAGACTTAATTGTTGGTTTAGTAACAGTAATCGCTAAATGAAAGTTGAAAATTGAATTCGTAATTCTCAATTCACAATCCTTAATTCAAAATTATAAGGTATGTTAAAAAACTATTTTAAAATCGCGTGGCGGAATTTGATGCGGCACAAAGTATATTCCGGGATCAATATTTTCGGACTCGCTATCGGGATCGCTTCATGTCTCCTTATTCTCCAATACGTGTCTTACCAGTTGAGTTATGAAAACTTCCAGATCAACAAAGACAGGATTTACCGGGTACAGCAAGACCGCTATGATAATGGAAAACTTAGTACACAATGGGCTGCTGGAGCCTTTGGTGTGGGCAACGCATTTAAAGATGCTATTCCTGAAATAGAAGACTATGTAAAGGTTGTGGGCAATGGCGATGTTGTAACGGAAGTGCAAAACCAACCCTTGAAGATTGAAAACGTGTTTTTTGCAAGCAAATCTTTCTTCAACATATTTTCTTATCCTTTAATTGCGGGGAATAAAAACACTGCATTAAAAGAACCTAATACGGCTGTACTCTCTTCAACGACGGCGGATAAAATTTATGGCACTACAAATGTTGTTGGCAAAACGCTCGAATTGAACAGAAACAGCAATTATACGATCACAGGTGTTTACAAAGATTTTCCTGAAAACACGCAACTGAGGCCGGATCTGCTGCTCTCTTATTCAACCTTTGTAAAGCAGACTACTGATTCATTAGGCAACGGACCTGAGACCGCATGGGAATGGGATGGCTGTCTCACGTATTTATTGTTGCATAAAAATGTAGATCCTAAAGAAGTTGAAAAAAAGTTCCCACCCATTGTCGACAAATTCGTGGGGGCCGATATGAAAAAATTTAATTCAGCGGTAGTCTACAAACTTCAGCCGTTGACGGATATCCATCTTTATTCACATTACATGCTGGAGCCGGGAGAAACTGGCAATGCAAAAACAGTTTATCTTTTACTGGGGATTGCATTTTTCATCGTGATCATTGCGTGGGTAAATTATATCAACCTGGCAACGGCCCGGGCAATAACAAGGGCAAAGGAAGTTGGCGTAAGAAAAGTAGTAGGCTCGCGGCGGAAGCAACTTATTTTACAGTTCCTTTCGGAATCTGCTGTGATGAATGGTATTGCATTGATTCTAGCTCTGCTCATCGTCATGCTTTCCATCCGGGGATTTGATGCCTTGTCGGGCCAACATCTTTCGTTTGCTTTATTGGCGAAGTCTCAATTCTGGCTATCGCTTTCGGCATTGTTCATTGTTGGTGTTTTTTTATCCGGCTTGTATCCTGCTTTTGTTCTTTCTTCTTTTAGGCCGGCCGAGGTATTGAAAGGCACAATGGGAAGTTCCAGGCAAGGAACGCTCCTAAGAAAATCCTTGGTGGTGTTTCAATTTGCCGCTTCGCTTTTTTTATTGATCGGAACGGTAATGGTGTACCAGCAAATAGAATATATGCGAAGGCAGTCTTTGGGAATTAATATCGACCAAACGCTGGTGGTAAACCGTCCATCTGTCGGCATTCATTCCACCTTTTCCGGTAAAATGACTTCTTTTAAAAACGAGCTTAGTCAAAATACGGCAATTAAAGACATAACGGTTTCAACATCTATACCCGGAAGCCCTGTAGGCTGGAACGCCGGCGGAATAAAGCTTGTTGGAGCCGATGAAATCACACAGAAACAATACAGGGTAATCGGAGTTGATTACGATTACATGAAGACGTATGGTTTGAAGGTGATAGCCGGAAGACAATTTTCAAAAAGTTTTGGCGGTGATGACAGCACCGTAATATTCAATCGTAAGGCAGTGGAGCAATTGGGCTTTAATAAACCCGAAGAAGCGCTGAACAAGAGAATTGATTTTTGGGGCGGCAGGTATACCATTATCGGCGTGACGGACAATTTCCACCAGCAATCCTTGCAGGATGCTTATGAGCCGTTGATCCTTCGTTTGATTCCTGATGTGAACGGATATTTATCTGTTAAAACAACCGGCGCTAATGCAGGCACTGTCATCAATGCCGTTAAGGCTGACTGGAATAAATTCTTCCCAGGGAACACCTTTGATTACTTTTTCCTTGATGAGCATTTTAATGATCAATATAAGGCGGACAGGCGTTTTGGCAAGGTTTTCGGTTTATTTACCAGCCTCGCCATTTTAGTTGCGTGCATGGGCTTGTTCGGTCTTGCTTCATTTACAACGCTTCAGCGAACCACAGAAATCGGGATACGAAAAGTATTGGGTGCATCTGTTGTGAATATCCTGAAATTACTTTACCGCGAGTTTGCATCATTGCTTTTGATTTCTTTTTTAATAGCTGCTCCCCTTGCCTGGCTTGCCGCTTCGACCTGGTTGCAGGGATATGCTTTTCGCATGAATATAAAATGGACGTATGTCATATTGCCTTTTATAACCATTGCAGCAATTGCGCTAATTACAGTGAGCTTTCAGTCGGTAAAAGCCGCAGTAGCCAATCCGGTAAAGAGTTTGAGAACAGAGTGATCGGCAAATTCAACGAACGCTAAAATGCTGATGAATGAATGTGATTATGGGAAAATTCTCAAATTTGAAAAACAGAAAATGAGTCCATGTTAATAGAAAGACAAAAGAATTTGAATACAAAATTGTGAAGGCGAAAGTTTTAGGATCAATGTAGTTGTAAACTGCGCTGGCGCTCTTCGATCACGTTTTTATATTTTTCCTTTGCTTCGGTGCTTAAAAAGCTCCTTTCGAGAAGATCCTTTGCTTCTGATGCGCCATGCAACAGTTCATCAATAATAGCATCGGCCAGCCGGATATCTATACCCGCTTTTTGCGCAAACACTATAAATGAATTCTTAGTATAAGTGCCAAATTGTTGATAAGAAGGCTCGTTATAATCGCCGGGATAGAGGCCGTCATGTAAGGCAAGGTGAGCGTCATCAATGTGGAGCGCTGTACACAGCAGATCGTATGCAGGCGCTAACATATAATCGCCTTGTTCCGTCTCCATCAGGGAGAAATTTTTCAAATGGGCATCGCCGTTGGCTATAAGGTAATTGACAACAACCAGCCTGAACAACTGCAACAAAGCTACAGGTGCCGCCGGAACATATTTCTTTATGAGATTGGCGATGTCGAGGTAGGAGGCATTGTACTTAAAATCTTCCCCTTCTTTTTCCGGGGACCTTCCAAGGAGTGTGGCGAAATCTTCGACCTGGTACTTGGTGCCATCCGGCTTGTAATCGAAGCGCCGCGTGATATATGCCGGGGAACCGTCGTTGAAAAAGATCACTCCGCTGGCCGCCGTCCTAATTTTAAAAACCTGTTGTGCGATCTGCATGCTTACATGCTCATTCGCCGGCATATCTTCTATCCGCTCCAGTCTTTCTGACGGCACCGGTTTTAATATATGGGTGCCTCTGGAAGAAGTGAGGGCCAGCTCATTTTTCTGTAACTGTAAGCTGTATTTTTCCTGGACCCCGCTGATGCTGATTGATTTTCTGACTTCATTATACTTTCGTGTCAGCTCGGCATTTTTCCCCGGAGGACCAAAAGGAAGTATATGCGATACTTTTTTCGACCGGCTACCAAACAAAACCAGTTGTGCTGCCGGGCTATAGGTGGTATAGCCTGGCTTAAGGGTGGAAGGACAATATTTTATTTCAGGAAGACTCATGTATTTCTTTTATGGTAACAGGGCCGATGCCATCGTCAGCAGCCGTAGCCAGCAGCAGGCTGTAATAATCATTTTCATCAATCTTCAGTAGCCGACACTGTAATTGTTTATTGGCACCTTCACTGAGCATATTAATGAACGCCGGGAACAGCAGGTCACTTTGATACGGCTCTTCCGTGAGTGGCAGTGTAATACTAATGGGGCGGCTACCGGAAGCCAACAAATATTCTCTATCATACTGAAAAGTATACTTCGCTCCTGTCTTTGATAAAGTGCCGGCGGACTTTCCATTATAAAAAACCTGCGCTGAACGTTTCTTAGCCATTGTCGTTTGCTATTTCTTTTAGATCCAGTTTTAATACCAGTCCCAGGGGATTGGCTATCTTAGTCAGGATGCCAATGGATGGGTTGGCTTTGCCTGCCTCTACCAGCTGGATGGTACGTGTACTCACATGGGCAATGGCGCTAAGCTGGGGTTGTAACAGGCCCAACACTTCCCGTCGTTTCCGGATCGTTTCACCTAATTCTGCCGCTGTATTACGCATTATAATTCGCTTTTAAGTGCAATTTAAGTAATGTTGATGACTTTTAACATAAAAAACGAAGTATATTTTGCTTTTTAGTGATAAAATATGCCTGATGAGTAGTTGTAGATTCGAAAAGCGCAGTATCATTCGCTTTTGCTTATGTTCTCTTGAAATGGATGAAACGGTTTCATTCGATGGAACTGGGTACCATTGAAAGACACGAAATCTGTACTTATCCCAAGAAAATGAAATGATGATAAGTGAACACTGAATTTCAAAATTACCAATTATTCTATTTTCTGGTTTTTTTGATTTAAGGTTTTTCTTTCAAACCTAAGTTAGAAGTGAATCCTTCCATTGATACAATTCCGGGAATTTTTGAGCCGCTTCTGCCGGTGGCTTTTCAGCAATTCGAGTGAAGCATTTGTAAATTATTGCTTCATGGCGCTGCCCGAGGTGAGCGACAGAAGTTGGTCGAGAGCGATCCGGACGGGTAGGGGACGGCCCGCATGGTGACTGCCGGCAGCGGGCGTTTTCTTGCAAACACGTTGCTGAGACTTTATATTCCCCGCTTTCCTGCAGTTTTCGACGGTTACCTCATAAGTAAAGGGGGACGGTAATGAGAAGACTGCTTGCCTAAAAAACTCCAGTATAAAGACCGGAGCATGGTTTGATGTAACTGTTCGTGCCGCTTTTTGATTAAGGGCATAACCTTTTACTGAATATTCCCTTAACCTTATTGTAGCCGGTTGAGGGAATTGGGTACCTTCCTTTGAGTTGTCCTAATGCCAGCCGAAATTCCTGGGAAGCTGGATTTGCTTTTCATTATTTTACCTCTATTGTTCATTTTCGTACAACTCCTGTATCAAAACCGGACACTTTAGTAACTAATTATATGCATACTGCTACTGATAAAGCTGCCGTTAGCAAAATGGCATATTTGATGATCTTCCTAAAGCTTTGAGGATATTTAAAAGCAAAGACGGCTTCCCTAAACAAAAAGATATGCTAAAGAACAATTTCCGAACAGCGTTCAGAAATATTACCAGGCACAAAAGTTTCTCTGCTATCAATATTGCCGGTTTAACATTAGGACTTACTGCTTGTATTTTAATCGGCCTCTTTGTTTGGGACGAGCACCAATATGATAAATTTCTTCCCCGTGGCGACCAGGTTTACCGTGTTTATGACGAATACACGAATAATGAAGGAACTCAACAACTGGCTGTATCTGCGCCCATGTTTGCCACTTCCTTACAACAGTATTTTCCTGAAGTTGAAAAAACTGCCAGGGTGATGATGCTACCGGAAAACAAAACGCTTTTTGAAGCCGGTAAAAATAAATTGTACGAATCAAGTGGTTACTTTGTTGATTCAACTTTTTTTGATGTTTTTCCGCTCCCATTCAAATACGGTTCCGCTACCAATGCATTAGATGATCCTTCTTCAATCGTTCTTTCAGACGAAATGGCGCGCAAATTCTTTGGAAACACAGATCCCGTGGGAAAGCAAATGCTCATGGATAAGGAACCCGTGCAGGTGAAAGGGGTTTTTGTAAAAAATCCGAGATTCCATTTACAGTTTAATTATATACGGTCAGTGTCTGCACTAAAAGTTCCTGCAGAGCGCATGCAGAGCTGGGGGTGGCACCAATTCTATAGTTATGTAAAGGTCAAAAAGGGAACAAACATTAAGGCACTACAAACAAAATTTCAAAAATATGTAACTGTAAAATCAAAAGCCGCGCAGAATGATACCTATAGCTCTGATAAACCTATCTTTCAACCTTTGGAAAAAATCCATCTTTATTCCTCCAATCTTAAATTCGACGCTGCGCGGAGAGGCAACATCTCCTATGTAAATGCATTAACCATAATTGCCATCTTTATTTTGCTTATCGCATGTTTCAATTTTATAAATCTCGCTACTGCCAAATCTTTGCATCGTGCAAAAGAAGTAGGTGTGCGCAAGGCAATAGGTGCAGGAAAAAAGCAGTTGATATTCCAGTTTATCAGCGAAACGATATTGCTCGCATTTGTAAGCATGATCATTTCTATAATCCTCTCAGTTTTATTACTTCCATGGGAAAATGAATTTACAAATAAGAATATTTCCTTTGCTATGTTTGTCAATCCTGTTTTTATTCTCCTATTGTTTGCTATCACAATTGTTGTGGGAATTCTCGCAGGCTTTTACCCGGCACTTGTGCTTTCAAATTTCAAAGCCGTTAAGGTTTTAAAAGGAACGTTAACAAATAGTGATGAACCCGGAAAAACTCCATGGCTCAGGCATGGATTGGTGATCGTTCAATTTGCTTTATCTGTTTTATTGGTCATCAGCGCCCTTGTTGTTTTCAGGCAGGTAAACTATCTCCACAATAAAGATCTCGGGTTTAATAAAGAACAATTAATGTTTTTTCCGATGCGGGGAGATAACATGTTCAATAAGGTAGATGCCTTTAAAAATGAACTAAAGAAGTTGCCGGGTGTTTCTTCCGTTTCTATTGGTTACGGTTTTCCCGGCGATGCGGTAGCCGGGGATGAGATTATTGTACCAAAGAATGGTCAGCAGGTTTCTCAAAGTGCGACTCAACTGATGGTTGATTATGATTACATAAAAACACTTGGATTACATATTGTGGCAGGCAGGGATTTTTCAAAAGCAATGGGCACTGACCGGGATCATGCCTGGATTATTAATGAAACAGCAGTGAAGACGATGGGTTTGGGTACACCTGAAAAAGCACTTGGACAAAAATTATACTGGCATCCGTGGGGCGCATCAAACCCTGATTCTTTGAAGGAAGGGCAGGTTATCGGAGTTGTAAAAGATTTTAATTATAAAAGTTTATACGACAAAGTTGAAACAACGGTACTGCAGATCTTTCCTTCTGCTGCGTGGAAGGTGGCTGTAAAAATGAAAACAGCCGGCATCGCCAATACCATCAAAGGAGTAACAAATGTCTGGAACAAATTCGCGCCTGATTATCCAATTGAATACAAGTTCCTTGATCAAAACTTTGAACAAATGTATAAGGCAGAAGATAAATTGAGATCACTGTTGTGGATATTCACGGGGATTGCCATTTTTGTGGGTTGCCTTGGTTTGTTTGGATTAGCCGCCTATACTGCTGAACGCAGAAAAAAAGAAGTTGGTATCCGAAAAGTATTAGGTGCGGCTACCCATAGCCTTGTACTGCTTCTTTCCAAAGATTTCATCAAACTGGTTGCAATATCGTTGCTGATCGCTTCTCCCATTGCGTGGTATTTTATGAATAAATGGTTGCAGAATTTTTCTTACAGGATCCACATCGGCTGGTGGGTATTTGCGATTGCGGCGTTCCTTGCTTTAAGCATTGCATTTGTTACCGTTAGTTTCCAGGCAATAAAAGCTGCGATGGCCAATCCTGTAAAGAGTTTGAGGACTGAGTAATCGATGAGCGAATGCTAAAGTTTAAAATAGAAAGTGAAAACTGCGCTTGTTTGCTGGTTACTAACGATCATGATTACACTTAGCGGATAACCTCGTGGATATTTAATTGATTTCTAAAACCTATATGCACAACTTCTAAATTCTAAATCTGTGATTAAAAATTATATCAAAACAGCGTGGCGAAGTATTAAGCAAAATCCTACTTTTTCTGCCATAAACATTTTTGGTTTGGCAACCGGACTTACTTGTTGTTTGCTCATTTCACTGTATTTGTACAAAGAGTTCAGTTATGATACACAGCACAAATTGGGTGACAGGCTTTATCAATTAGAAACAGAGAGTATTATTGATGGCAAGGAAACCCGGGCAGCCGGTACACCCGCTCCTATGGCCCCTGCTATGCAGCAGGAAATTCCGGAAGTGCAGAGTTATACAAGATTGCTTAGTGCTTTCCAGGATGACAAAACATTATTACAATCCGGAACCGGAAGCAACATTAAATCATTCTACGAAACAAAAGCCTTTTTTGCAGACTCTACCTTTTTCAGACTGTTTACTTATCACTTTAAAGAAGGCAATCCTTCCACTGCACTAAATGAACCAAACACTGTTGTTATCTCACAATCCATTGCCAAAAAATTGTTTGGTAATCAATCAGCTATTAATAAAATAATTCATATTAACAGCACTACCAACGGAAACTACGATTATAAAGTCACTGGTGTCTTCATTCCTTCCACAGTACCTTCACATATTGATGCTCACTTTTTTATGTCGATGAAAGGGGGAGACGTAGGTGAATGGGTTCAGGGATTAACAGATATGGTGAACAACAATATGTTCTATTCCTATCTTTTGTTGAAACCCGGCACTGATCCTGAAAAACTTCAAGCTAAATTTGCCGATTTTATTAACCGGCATGCAGGAGCAGAGCTAAAAGCTTCAGGAC
>DASTXM010000033.1:0-50115 GCA_035765495.1 Hanamia sp. | reverse complement strand
ATTCAAAAAGTTTTTCTCAATTTCAGAAGTGGATTCAAAGGTAAGGCCAGCCCAATTCATTTTTTCTGGGGAAGTTTCGATCTTGCACTTTCTTTTTTCTCAGGCCGGAGAGCACCAAAACATGCCGGCGGTGTCCCCGGTCTTCCTGATAGAGTAGTGGAAGAAGCTTATTGCCGTGAAGTGGGCAGTGCCGGTTTCTGGACAGGAAATGAGATGCTTCCTGAGCCCGCATTTTATTGTTATCTCTATCCTGAACCGAAAGGATATAAAAAAGCACAAGTTTCTCCAAAAGAAGCTTATTATAATTCAACTTTGGGAGAATTTATTTTACCTTACTCAGTAGTTCAAAAATCCGCTGACCCGGAAAATATTTTGTTGCAGTTTTTGAAAACAACTTATGCTGCGGGCGCTGACCTGGCAAAATGGGACAGGAAAATTTTAGAAGATTAATCCTCAATCATATTCTGCAAAAATTTCGTCTTCATAACACCAGAGCCATTTTTCTCCTGGCTCAGCAGAAATGACAACCGGGTGGCCTGTTTCATGAAAATGTTTGGTCATGTGCTTGTTTGGTGATTGATCGCAACATAAAGTAGCGCCGCAAGTTTGGCAGGTTCTTAAATGAACCCAATGGCTCCCGATTTTAACACATTCATCACAAACTAAGTCGACAGGTTCTTTCAGCGATTTTATTTCTTTTATATGTGCGCATATTTTTGTTTCTGCCATAGGATGGAGTTATTTATTGTGATTGAAGCCTCTTCAAAATTACGCAAATAGCAAACCAATAAATTGGTGGCAAAATTATTTTAAAAGAATTTCCTTTTCTAGTAAACCAACATATCCAGCCTGTTTTAATTTTGTATGTCCTTATTTAAGGAATAGTATTTGAGATAAGCTTCGGGCTGGGCGATGGAATATTTATTTACTTATATAAATCAGAACCAATCATGAATACAGCGAAAAGGGTAGTAGTTGTGGGTGGTGGATTTGGAGGAATAAACCTTGTAAAAAAATTATGGAAAGATCCACGGTTTTTGGTAACAATGGTAGACGTGGACAATTATCATTTTTTTCCGCCACTTCTTTACCAGGTGGCTACTGCTTTTATCGAGCCTTCCAATATCAGTTATCCTTTCAGACGAATGTTTGAACGAAAAAGCAATATGCGTTTCCATTATGGTGCATTAAAAAGAGTTAATCCTGCCGAAAATACAATTGTAACAACCACAGGGATCCTGGAATATGATTATTTGGTGTTGGCCATCGGTACTGAAACGAATTTCTTCGGGATGGAAAATGTGAAAAAAAATTCCTTGCCCATGAAATCTGTTGAAGATGCGATCAACCTTCGAAATCATTTATTGCTCAACATGGAAAAAGCGGCTATGACCGATGATCGTCACGAAAAGGATAATCTTTTAAATATAGTGATCGCGGGTGGCGGGCCATCAGGAGTAGAATTGGCGGGAATGCTTGCAGAAATGGGGCAAACAATTGTGAGAAATGAATACCCGGAGATCAGAAGAGGAAATTCAAGGATTCACCTGATCGATGCCTCGCCTCATCTTCTTGGTCCCATGAGCAAAACAGCTCAAAACGACGCATTGAAAGTATTAACAAAGCTAGGCGTGCAGGTTAAGTTAAATACAATCGTGAAAGATTATGTCGATGGAAAAGTTATAATGGATGATGGTAGTTCCATCCCGACAAAATCTTTAATTTGGACATCCGGGGTAATTGCGCGCCAAGTTCCGGGATTATTGCCCGAACAACTGGGACATGGAAGAAGGGTTTTGGTTGATGAATTCAACAGGGTGAAGGGAACCCGAAACATTTTTGCTATTGGAGACCTTTGTTTGCAAACCACGGATAAAAACTATCCAAAGGGACATCCGCAGCTTGCCCAGGTAGCTATCCAGCAGGGAAGATTGCTGGGCGCTAATTTAAGGAGAATGGAATCCAATGATGTACTTCTTCCCTTTAAATACAACAACAAAGGAAGTATGGCTATAATTTCAAAATATGAAGCAGTTGCTGATCTTCCAAAAGTTTCCTTTACCGGTTTTTTTGCATGGCTTATTTGGCTTTTCGTGCACATTATTCCTTTGGTAGGATTCAGAAATAAAGTGGAACTGGCCTTCAGTTGGTTCTGGTCATTCATTACCAACAATCCTACTTTACGTTTGATCATAAGGCCAAAGAAGGAAAAAGTCAGGGAATTAGAAAAAGAACCAGTCTGATGAAAGCTGCAATAATTAATAAGTTTGGGCCGCCGGAAGTTTTGCATATAACAGAGATAGAGAAACCGGTTCCGAACGAAAACGAGGTCTTGATAAAAATAAAATTTGCGGGAATAAATCCTGTGGATACAAAAGTGCGTGCAGGAACAAGCGCAATGTCCAAAACGCTTCACCTGCCTGTCATCCTGGGTTGGGATGTAAGCGGAACGATTGAATCAGTTGGAAAAAATGTTTCAAACTTTAAACCAGGTGATGAAGTTTTTGGCTGTCTTGGTTTTCCCGGTTTAGGTAAAACTTATGCGCAATTTACAGTTGCAGATCCGAAATTGATTAGCAAAAAACCATCCGATATTTCTTTTGAAGAAGCAGCAGCTGTTCCATTAGCCGGCTTAACCGCTTACCAGGCCATTAATGAACATCTGAAGGTTTCTAAAGGACAAAAAGTTTTGGTCCAGGCAGCAGCAGGAGGTGTTGGTCACCTGGCTGTTCAATTTGCAAAATTAAACGGTGCTTTCGTCGCAGGAACCGCTTCCGGCGAAAACGAAGCCTTTTTAAAATCACTTGGAGTTGATCAGTTCATTAATTACAAAACAGAAAAATTTGAAGAGGTGGTTCATGATGCTGATGCAATACTTGATGCAATGGGAGGCGAAATATTGTACCGCTCAATTGCATGCGTAAAAAAAGGAGGCCGGGTGGTTTGCCTTCCTTCTTCTACCAAAAATGATCCAAAGGCAATTGAATTGGCAAAGAAACACCAAGTGGAATTGATCTGGCCAATGATGCATCCGGATGGAAAAGAAATGACTTTGATAGCTGGATTGATGGAACAAAAAAAGCTGAAAGTGAAAATTGATAAAGTTTTCAACCTGGATCAAATTGTTGAAGCCCACAAGCAGGTTGAAACACATGGAACTGATGGCAAAGTCGTCATAAAGATCAGTTGAAAAGGAGCTTCTTTTAAAAATTTTCTATAGATAATAGATTGAAAAGATAATTGATTTTTTATTTGGCATCGTATTAGATAAATTTGTTTTATTCCAGTGCGGCAAAAAAATCAATGACATTAGCAACCATAAGAAAGTTTTTAAAGCGGAGTTTTGACAAGATAAATAATGAGCGGCTCAAGCACAATATTCTGCAGGCGATACCATTCTGGATTGCGTCATTGGTTGCGGGTTTACTTGCAGTAGCCTATTCCAAAGCCTTCTCTTATTTGGAAAGTACGAGTTTTAGTATTCTCGAATTTCATGGTTGGGAAATCTTTATTTTAACCCCTGTTTGCTTCTTGTTAGCGTGGTGGCTGGTTGTTCGTTATGGCCCTTATGCCCGCACGAGTGGTATACCACAAGTGCGGGCAGCAATAGAATTAGATACCACTCATTATGGGAAGAAAATAAAGAAATTGCTCAGCTTAAAGATCCTGGTGGTGAAGGTAGTTTCGGGTCTCTTTATGATACTCGGTGGCGGTGCGGTTGGAAAAGAAGGGCCGGTGATACAAATGTCTGGTATCGTTTTCAAAAAATTCAATGACTGGTTGCCTTCGTGGTGGCCGCCGATCTCGAAAAGAAATATGATCACTGCCGGCGCAGCCGCCGGACTTGCGGCGGCTTTTAACACGCCGCTGGGAGGAATTGTATTTGCGATTGAAGAGTTGACAAAAACCCATTTCAGCTATTTTAAAACTGCGCTTTTTACAGCCGTGATCATTGCAGGTTTGACAGCGCAGGGAATTCTTGGGCCTTATTTGTATTTGGGTTTCCCTGATGTGACAAACATAAAAAATTCAATCATTTTTGCACTTCTTATTGTTGCAATTGTCACCGGTTTACTTGGTAGCTATATGTCGATGGTGATACTTTCTATATTTCGTTGGAAAAAATCTTTTAAACGTAATTACCAACACTTTTTATTTGTACTTATTTGTGCATTGCTAATGGCGACCATCGCCTATTTTGTCGATCCCAATATTTTAGGATCCGGAAGAAATATAATGCTCACCACCTTATTCACCGATGATAAATATGTTCATTCTTACACTGCACTTTTCAGAATTATCGGGCCGATACTGAGTTTTGGAACAGGAGCTTCGGCTGGAATCTTTGCGCCTTCTATCGCTGCCGGCGCAAGTATTGGTTCCTTCATGACAGGATTATTCAATGAATCTGCTTCCAATGCAAACCTTTTGATCCTGTGCGGAATGGTTGGTTTTTTAACCGGCGTAACTCGAACACCATTTACTTCAGCTATCCTAGTGTTGGAAATGACCGACCGCCATAGCGTAATTTTTTATTTGTTAATTGCCGGTATGCTTGCAGGCCTTGTTTCTTTATTGGTTGACAAACATTCTCTTTATGATCATTTAAAAGTGCAAACGCTTCATGATCTTACTCATGAAAAGGAAAATTCAGAGCTTGAAACATAACTTCGTTTTATAATCTTTGTAGTTTTTTTATCAAACTTTTTGTTACTTTTGCAGCCCTTTAAGCATTTTGTGTTTTGGCTTTAAGGAATTCTGATAAAACATATTGCCCACATGGCTCCATAAGTTCCCGTCTGTTCGGGACGCCGGCGAGGGCGTAAAAATAAAATTTTGTAAAATGCCAAAGGTTAAAACCAACTCAAGCGCTAAGAAGCGCTTTAAAGTAACCGGTACGGGTGAAATTACTTACCAAAAATCCTTTAAACGTCACATTCTCACAAAAAAAGCCACAAAGCGTAAACGAGCTTTAAGTAAAAAAGGTATTGTCAGCGACGCAAACAGACCTTTTGTAATGAGATTACTCAGAATGAAATAAAGGACAAAAATTTAAAACTCAATGATTCCTTAATCTGAAATGTTGACGGAATCTAAAATCAAAAAATATTAATTATGCCACGTTCATCAAATGCAGTAGCATCAAGGGCAAGAAGAAAAAGAATCCTTAAAGCCGCCAAAGGTTATTATGGTAAAAGGAAAAACGTTTACACCGTTGCCAAAAACGTAATGGAAAAAGGGCTTACTTACAGCTATGTAGGCCGCAAGTTAAAAAAGCGCGAATACCGCGCTTTGTGGATTGCCCGTATCAACGCGGCCGTAAGAGCAGAAGGAATGACTTACAGCCAGTTTATTCACAAACTGAATGAAAAAAATATTGGATTGAACAGGAAGGTTCTTGCCGACATGGCGATGAACGAACCTGAAAGTTTTAAGAATCTTATTCAATCAGTAAAATAACTTTTAAGCAAGATTTTTATTTTACAAACCGTTCCCGTCATTTGGAACGGTTTTTTATTTGTGAATTATTTCATTCAATTACTTTTGTACCTATTTTTAAAATTCTAAAAATTCCGGATGACAAATAGTTATAAAGACCTTGTAGATCAAACGTTTAATTTTCCCCAAGAAGGATTTGATCTGAAAGATGGCTACCTGGAATACAACGATGTCGATGTAAAGGCTTTGATCGATAAATATGGAACGCCTTTAAAATTTACTTATCTGCCCAAGATCGGAATGCAGATCAACAAGGCTAAAAAAATGTTTGCCAACGCGATCAAAAAACACAAGTACGAAGGGAAATACAACTATTGTTATTGTACCAAAAGTTCGCACTTTTCCTTCATTGTTGAAGAAGCGCTGAAACACGATATTCATCTTGAAACTTCATATGCCTACGACATTGAGATCATTCAAAAATTATTTGAAAGAAAAAAGATAAACAAGGAAACGTTTATTATCTGCAACGGGTTTAAACAAAGAAGTTACACAAGCAGGATTGCACGATTGATCAATTCCGGATTCAGAAATGTTATCCCTGTTCTGGATAATAAAGAAGAACTGAAAGCCTATCGCAAATCAGTAAGAGTGCCTTTCAATATCGGCATCCGGGTGGCAGCAGAAGAAGAACCTACTTTTCCTTTTTATACCTCACGGTTAGGCATACGCGCAAAAGATATTTTGGAATTTTATGTGGATGAAATTGAGGGAAATGAAGACCGGTTTCAATTAAAAATGTTGCACATCTTTTTGAACAAAGGAATAAAGGACGATATCTATTACTGGAGCGAATTGAATAAAGTGATCAATCTATATTGCCAATTGAAAAAGATTTGCCCCGAACTTGATTCAATAAATATTGGTGGCGGTTTTCCAATAAAGCATTCCCTTGGATTTGATTATGATTACCAATTCATGATCAACGAAATCATCAGGAACATCAAGGCGGGTTGCAAAAAAAGCAAGGTGCCAATGCCAAATATTTTTACCGAATTCGGGAGTTATACTGTCGGTGAAAGCATGGCACATATTTACAGCGTTATTGGCGAGAAAAGGCAAAATGACCGTGAGATATGGTATATGATAGATTCATCTTTTATAACCACCTTGCCAGATACATGGGGCATCGGCGAAAAATTCCTGATGCTGCCAATCAATAAATGGGACAATGAATACCAGCGGGTAACCCTTGGCGGAATCACCTGCGACAGCCACGATTATTACGATTCTGAAGAACACATCAATGAAGTGTTTTTGCCAAAAGTGGGTGAGGGTGAACCATTATATGTAGGCTTTTTTCATACTGGTGCCTACCAGGATCAGATCAGCGGATACGGAGGCATCAAACATTGCCTGATTCCTTCCCCAAAATACATCGTGCTCGATTATGATAAAAACGGGAAATTGGTAGATTGGGTCTATGCCAAAGAGCAAAGTGCACAAAGTATGCTGAAGATTTTAGGATATAAGTAGAAGAATTAAAGAAATAAAATCTCTGAATTTTATTAGTTCACTGAAACAAAAAAACCTCCTCAAAACGAGGAGGCTTCTAACCACATATTTCCACTCTATTTAACTAACTGTAATTTCTTTGGGCATCACTTTTACTTCTTCTTTTTTAGGAAGAGTAAGGTAAAGAATACCACTTTCATATTTTGCATTGATACCTTCAGCGTTTATTTTTTCATCAAGGGTGAATGACCTATTGAATGAAGGAGTGCTGAATTCTCTTTTAATGAATTGCCTGTTTTCTTCTTTAGGTTCTTCTTTCTTTTCAAAAGAAACGGTAAGAATATTTTTGTCAACAGTAATCTTGAAATCTTCTTTTTTCCTGCCGGGAGCATTGAATTCAAGTTCGTAGTTGTCATTGGTTTCAATGATGTTTACGGCAGGCACATTAAAACCATTGTTGTTTGCAACAGGCAGATCGTTCAATAAGTTGTCCAAAAAGCTGTCCAGGGTTTTTAAGCTTGGCTGGTTGAATTTTAAGGTTGTCATAATTTTATTTTTTAAATGTTTTTATTAAAATTTCATTGCTAACAGATCAAATAAAATACCAATGGATTTTAAATGAAATTGTTGTGATATATTAAGACAAAAAGTCTTTTGAATAGGGAACTGGCTGACATTATTTCCCAAATCTTTATGACAGTGCGCATAATAAAAAAGCCGTAACTATTGTAAATTTGCATTCTAAAATTTTAAATCAAAAAGATATGTATCCAGCTGAAATAGTAATTCCGATGAAAGGGGAATTGACAGAAAATGGTTTTAAAGATTTGGTTACTGCCGAGCAGGTTGAGGAGGCCATCAAACAGGAAGGGACCACATTAGTGGTGATCAATTCTGTTTGTGGTTGTGCTGCAGGTAGTGCACGTCCGGGTATTTTGCTTTCACTTGAAACAAGCGACAAGAAACCTGATCACCTTGCAACCGCTTTTGCAGGTTTCGATTTTGAAGCCGTCAATAAAGTGCGTGAACATCTTTTGCCTTATCCTCCATCATCTCCTTCGGTAGCATTGTTTAAAGATGGGCAACTGGTCCATTTTCTTGAAAGGCACAACATTGAAGGCGCATCGGCCACTATGATTGCCAATAATCTCGCCGCAGCTTACGAAGCTTATTGCTAAAACGATTAAAATAAAAACCTTCAGTACATTTGAAGGTTTTTATTTTTATAGATAATCTTTTTTGAAAAAGGTTGAAATGATCTTTTCCAAAACTAAAAGGTAAACATGTATCCAAATTTATATTTTGTTTTTAAGGATTGGTTTGGCGTCGAGATCAATGCTTTCAAGATCTTTTACACGTTCGGAATTTTTGTGGCGATTTCTTTTATTGTGGCTGCCTGGCTCTTTACCAAAGAACTGAAACGAAAGGAAAAACAAGGCCTCTTACTTCCGCGAGAAGAAACGATCACAACCGGCAAGCCTGCTTCCTTTCTTGAATTATTTATCAATGGAGTCGTTGGATTTATTTTTGGATACAAACTGGTTGGTGCTTTTTTGGCCAGCCGCCAACATGGAATTGATCTTCAGCAATATATTTTTTCTTCGCAAGGCAGTTGGCTTGGTGGTTTGATCATCGGTGCTGCATTGGTTTATTTAAAATTTAAAGAGAAAGACAAACAAAAACTTCCCAAACCTGAGAGAAGAACAATTCGTATCTGGCCGCACGACAGGGTAGGAGACATTGTGATCTTTGCTTTGGTGTTCGGTATAATCGGAGCTAAGATTTTTGACAACCTCGAAAATTGGGACCGCTTTATTTCTGACCCGATCGCCAATTTATTGTCACCAAGCGGGTTAACTTTTTATGGCGGACTCATCTTTGCTACAACAGCTATTTTGATTTATGCACGCAAAAAGGGAATAGGATTACTTCACCTGATCGATGCAGCGGCGCCGGCGTTGATGATCGCTTATGCTATTGGACGAATGGGTTGCCAATGCGCGGGTGATGGGGATTGGGGAATATTCAATAGTGCTTATGTCACTGAATATCCGGCCCAGGTAGTTCCGGCGACGACAGTAGAGTTCCAGGCAAAACTTCAAAAATACCAGACCTACTTTTTGCACGGAACAGTTACCGATCCGGATGGAACTACAACAATGGTTACTGACCGCACCGAATCTTCTCTTGACAAAGTTCCTCATAAAAGTTTCCGTGGACCGAAATGGTTGCCCACCTGGATGTTTGCTTTCACTTATCCGCACAACGTAAATGAAGACGGGGAACTACTTCCAAATTGCCAGGGTAAATATTGCAGATCATTGCCATTACCTGTTTTTCCAACACCGCTTTATGAGATCGTGGCTTGTTTTATCCTGTTTTTCATTTTGTGGGGGATACGCAAAAAGATCAAAGTTCCGGGTGTTTTGTTTTCAATTTATCTGATCTTTAATGGAATCGAAAGATTTTTGATTGAAACCATTCGTGTAAACACTACTTATTCGATTTTCGGAATTCATCCAACGCAGGCAGAACTTATCTCTGCTGCCTTGGTAATTACAGGCGTCATTGGCATCATCTATTTTAAAAACAGAAATGAGCTTGCCTTGGAGTAAGCTGAACTTTCATTCCTAGTCGACCTTCCTTTTTATTATTGCCAAATCAAAAACGAAATACAATTAAAGCCGAATACAAATGGATCGCTGCGGGCATTTTGTTTGCCTTGTTGTGGGCCTCCGCCTCTACCGCTACAAAGATTGCATTGGAAAGTGCGCAACCGCTTCTGATTGCCCAATTCCGCTTTGCGATTGCAGGAATTATAATGCTGTTCATCGCTTATCTTTTTCAAAAACAAAAATGGCCCACACTTAAACAATGGAAGCAAGTAACGATCTATGGTTTGCTGAATATAACAATCTACCTCGGATGTTACATAATTGCGATGCAACACATCACAGCGGGAGTGGGCGCATTGGCGGTTGCCATCAACCCTATATTCATCAGCTTTTTATCTGTCTTTTTTTTAAGGCGAAAATTAAAATTTGATGTTTTAGTCGGTTTACTGTTAGGAACGGCAGGCGTACTCGTGGCATCATGGCCTTTATTGAAGGATGCGTCAATTACTACCGGTGGATTGTTGCTGCTTTTTTTTAGTATGATCTCTTACTCAGCAGGAGCTATTTATTTTGCTTCCAGGAAATGGGATGATTTGAATATCACGGTGATCAATGGTTGGCAAACAATAATTGGAGGTCTGTTACTGCTGCCTTTCACTATTTTTGAATTCAACAAAACCAAAAATCATTTTGATCTGAAATTTTGGGGAGGAACCGTCTGGCTTGCGGTTTTTGTTTCCATTTTTGCCATTAATCTGTGGCTTTGGCTTTTAAAGAAAAATACCATCAAAGCAGGTCTATGGCTTTTCCTGTGCCCTGTCTTTGGTTTCGCCATCGCCGCAATCGTTTTAAATGATGTGATTTCCGCTTATACAATTGTGGGCGTTTTATTAGTGCTTCTCGGATTATTTTTGTCCGAAAGAAAAAGCAAAAGCCAGGATTAAGCTTAATTTTTACGCTTCTTTTGTACATTCATTTATTCAACTTCTCAATAATGAAAAAATCAATTCTTTGCTGCTTAATTTGCGCCGCATTTTTTTCCTGCAAAACCAAAACGGATGTAAAACACGCTGATGTTTTTGCTGCCGATATTGATACAACTGTAAGTCCCGGGCAGGATTTTTTTCAATATGCAAATGGAAAATGGTTTAAAGACAATCCCATTCCTGCTGATGAAAGTTCGTGGGGAATTGGAAATATTGTTTATAATGAAAATCAACAGCGCTTGCGCGAAATAAGTGAGCAAGCAGCAAAGCAAGGTGGAGCGCAAGGTTCAGCCACGCAAAAGATTGGTGACTTTTGGGCAACTGCGATGGACAGTGCAACGGTTGAAAAACAAGGAACGAGATACCTTCAACCTTATTTAGACGAAATAAATTCTGCTAAGGATCTTCCATCGATTATAAATGTAGCTGCCGATTTGGACAAGATCGGTGTCTCTGCTTTTTTCAACATTGGCGTTGGGCAGGATGATAAACAAAGTGATGTAATGGCGCTTAAGTTGCACCAGGGAGGTCTTGGTCTTCCTGAACGCGATTATTATTTTAATATTGATTCTTCAACAGCGAATATCCGTGAAGGATACAAAGAGCATGTTGCAAAAATCCTGGAATTCCAGGGAAAAGATTCAGCAACAGCAAAGGAGGCGGCCAACAAGGTTTTTAATTTTGAAACCACCCTTGCAAAGAATTCACGGAAGCTCGCTGATCTGCGAAATCCTTATTTGAACTATCATAAGATCGCAATCGCTGATCTTCCCAAACTTTCTTCCTCCATCGATTGGCAGAAATATTTAAAAGATGTTGGCGTGGCTCATGTTGATTCAGTGATCGTAGGGCAACCGGAATTCTTTAATGCGCTTGATGCCAACTTGCATTCAACTTCTGTCGATGTTTTGAAAGATTATCTCACTTACAGGTTGGTTAATTCTTTTTCTGCAGAACTTCCTGAAAAGTATGTGGCTGAAGCTTTCCATTATGGTCAGTTGTTCAGCGGTGCCAAAGAAAGAAAGCCGAGATGGAAATATACCATTCAAACAGAAGAAAACGCAATGGGAGAATTGCTTGGACAGTTGTACGTAAAAAAATATTTTGATTCCACTTCCAAGAATCGCTACGAAAAGATGGCCGAAGAGATCAGGGATGCTTATAAAACACGCATTGAAAATCTCGACTGGATGAGCGACAGCACCAAGAAAAAAGCGATCGTAAAACTCGGAGCCATCAAAAAGAAAATTGGTTACCCTGACAAATGGAAAGACTTTTCAGCAATGAAAATTGGCAAGGAAAGTTATGTGCAAAACATGATAAATGCGCGGAAATGGTGGCACAATTATGAAATGGACAAATTAGGGAAACCGGTTGATTTTACTGAGTGGGACATGTATCCCCAAACTTACAATGCCTATTATGATCCTTTTAAAAATGAGATCGTTTTTCCCGCAGCAGCATTCATTGTTCCGGGTTATGCTGACAAAGATTTAGACGATGCAACAATGTACGGTTATGTAGGGGCAAGCTACATCGGGCACGAAATAACTCATGGTTTTGACGACCAGGGAAGATTATTTGACGCCAAAGGAAACCTCCATAACTGGTGGACGAAAAAAGATTCAATTGAATTTGGTAAAAGGGCCGCTGAGATCATCAATCAGTTCAATAATTTTGAACCACTGCCCGGAGCACATATCAATGGTGATGCAACACAGGGAGAAAACATTGCCGACCTCGGTGGACTGGAAATCGGAATTGAAGCTTTTAAACATTCAGATGCTTATAAAAAGAATGAGATCATTGGCGGTTTAACTCCAATGCAAAGATTTTTTATGGGCTATGCATTGAGCTGGTTGTATGAAATGCGACCACCAATTTTAAGAAGCCGCCTGATGACGGATGTGCATTCCCCTGCGAAATACCGGGTAAATGGACCTTTGAGCGACATAGACGAATTTTATTCAACCTTTCACATTACGCCAAAAGATTCGATGTATGTACCCGATAGTTTAAGGGCAAAGATCTGGTAAAATGATTTTCGTTTAGCCATTACCGTTAACGAAACTTCATTAATAAAAAAGCTTCCCGGGTTGGAGAAGCTTTCAGTAATTTATTCCTGGGGGTTACGAAGAAGGAAGAAATCGGTTATGCCTTTCGGCATCGTTTTCATCGGGATAATATTTTTCTACAATCCTGAATTCAAAAAAAATAGAAGTTGACTGATATTGGATTTGTTGGTTTTTCCGGGATAAAAGGAATCGCTTTTTCAATGGATTTGGATTTGATTAATGTTGATTAACATCAATCAACTTCTAATGCAAATATAGAAGCGTTACCATCCGTGGACAATAGAATAATTGCCCTTTTTTACTATTAAAAGATTTACGATGAAGATCGTAATTCAACCAAAATGTAGATAGAGGTTTTACCAATTTTACATTCGTATAAATACGTCTTGCGCTTTCAATAATAAATGAAGAAAATAAAAATTTTAATTGTTTGTTCGTTAACTGCAGGAAAAGTTTCAATGAATAATTAGAACTATTTGCAGAAAGGAGTAAGAAAATTAATTGAGCTACTTTTGTGCACTCATTCATTAAAAAGATTTTCGGGTATGGTAAACAGGAATGTGTTAACGCTTGATGAATTCACAATCAGGGAAATGCGGGCCTTCCCGCAGGCAACCGGTGAATTGGCGGGACTTTTAAGAGACATTGGGTTGGCAGCTAAAAGGGTGAATGTAGAAGTGAACAAAGCAGGATTAGTGGATATTCTGGGTGAAACAGGTGATGTAAATGTGCAGGGAGAAGAGGTGAAAAAAATGGATGAGTTTGCCAATGATCAGTTTACCGGTGTCTTACGTCACGGTATCAGTTGCGCCGGAATTGCCAGTGAAGAATTGGACGATGTGGTGATCTTTAATGATGAGATAAGCCGTAATTCAAAATACATCTGCATGTATGATCCTTTGGATGGCAGCAGCAATATTGATGTAAACGTTTCTATCGGAACAATTTTTTCTGTTTACCGGCGTGTGACCGAACCAGGGACTCCCGCTACCAAAAAGGATTTTTTGCAGGCAGGCAACCGGCAGGTTGCTGCAGGGTACATTATTTACGGTTCTTCCACGATATTGGTTTATGCTACAAAGCGCGGCGTAAATGGTTTTACGCTTGATCCATCTGTTGGAGAATTTTGTTTGAGTCATCCTGATATAAAATGTCCTTTGGAGGGGAAAATGTATTCTGTCAATCACGGTAATTTCTTCGATTATTGTGAAGAGGTTCAAAATTACATTCAGCTTTGCCAGAAAAAAGATAAGACTAACGGTGGTCCATACACGCAAAGATATATTGGCAGTATGGTGAGCGATGTGCACCGCAATCTGATCAAGGGCGGCATCTTTTTGTATCCGCCAACAAAAGCAAAACCTGGAGGGAAATTGCGGCTCTTGTACGAATGCAATCCCCTTGCTTACATCATGGAAATTGCAGGGGGAAAGGCAACAGATGGAAAGCAGCGCATTCTTGAAAAAGTGCCTGCAGAATTGCATGAACGTTCCCCATTTTATATTGGCAGTTTAAAAATGATGGAAGAACTGGAAGAGTATTTGGAAGGAAGGAATAAGTGATAAGTTTTAAGTATCAAGTTATAAATAATGAATACAATTATTTCAGTAAAAGAGCTGAAAAAAAATTATGGCAAATTTGAAGCCGTGAAAGGAATATCTTTTGACGTGTTCGAAGGAGAAATTTTTGGATTGCTTGGTCCTAACGGAGCAGGAAAATCTACAACTTTAGAGATCATTGAAACGCTTCGTGAAAAAACTTCCGGAAAGATTATTGTTAATGGATTAGACCTCGATCATGATGCAGCAGAAATCAAAAAGATCATTGGTGTGCAATTACAAACTTCGGGTTTTTATCCCGGCTTGAATTTGCTCGAACTCATCGATCTTTTTTCGGGATTATACAATACCAAAGTGAATTCAACCGAATTACTCGAGATGGTGAACCTGAAAGACAAAGCAAAAAATAAGTTCAAAGAAATGAGTGGAGGACAAAAACAACGTTTTTCAATTGCCACTACTTTGATCAACAAACCCAAGATCATTTTCCTGGATGAACCAACCACCGGTCTTGATCCACAGGCGCGCCGCAATCTATGGGAGTTGATCAAAAACATCCGTCAAAAAGGAACTACAGTGATCATCACCACACATTACATGGATGAGGCTGAATATTTATGCGACCGTGTGGCGATAATGGATGAAGGAAAAATTATTGCATTGGAAAGTCCTGACAAATTAATTGATGATTTGGTAGCTTCAGGATTCGAAAGGCCTAAAGAAACAAAAGCGGCCAATCTTGAAGACGTTTTTATTAATCTTACAGGTAAAGATTTCAGGGAGGATTAAGTTATATTTGCCACTTTTTAATTCGTTTTTGCCCAAAATAAAAATTCATGAAAATTATTGCTTTACTGTTACTTTTTCCCTGTTCATTTGCGATGGGGCAATCAAAAAAGAAAGTCACGACTACTGCTAAAACAAATCTGTCAAAACCCACCAATTCAATTGACAGCCTGAGCTATGCGATTGGAGTCCAGGTTGCCGAGTTTTATAAACAGACTCAAAACGTGGATAAGATAAATCCCGAGTTTATTTCACGTGCATTTAAAGATGTTTATAATAATCAACCATTAGCCATTTCAGAAGACGAAGCAACTATGTTCATTCAGCAAAAATTACAGGAATACATGGCCAAAAAGATCAAGGCAGTTAAGGATTCTGGCCAGCAATTTTTAGCAGAAAATAAAAAGAAGCCCGGCGTTGTCACTTTGCCTGACGGACTTCAATATGAAATTATCAAGAAGGGAACAGGAGCGGTTCCAACTGTACAGGATACAGTAAAGGCCAATTACATCGGCACTTTGATTGATGGAAAAGAATTTGACAATTCTTACAAAAGAGGCGAACCTCTTACCATCCCGGTTACCGGTGTAATTAAAGGTTGGACGGAAGCATTGCAATTAATGCCAGTCGGAAGCACATGGAAATTGTATATTCCTTCTGACCTTGCTTATGGCGACAGAGGTGCAGGCGGTGTAATTCCCGGAGGTGCCACATTGATTTTTACAATAGAATTATTAGATATTGTAAATAAATAAAAATATGTCACAGGATGAAAAACTTCGTTACCCGATAGGGCGGGAAGAAGAACAGCAAGTATTCAAAAAAAAGTACAATGAAGAATTGAAAAATTCTTTGTTGGAGGAAATTAAAATGCTTCCTTCTTCACTGGAGTTTGCCATCCAAAATCTTGATGCTGGCCAATTAGAAACGCCTTACCGGCCGGGTGGCTGGACAGTTCAGCAAGTAGTACATCATGTTGCCGATAGCCATATGAATGCATATACACGTTTCAAACTCGGTCTTACAGAAAATAATCCAACCATAAAACCTTATGACCAGGAGGCGTGGGCCAATCTTTCTGATACCAAAAAGTTGCCCGTAAATCTTTCCATTACACTTTTGTATTCCCTTCATGCCCGCTGGGTTCAGATCATGGAAGACATTGATGAAAGCGAATGGCAGCGCACTGTTTATCATCCTAGAAGAGAAATGCAATTGACCTTATGGGATTTGTTGAAATCCTACGCATGGCACAGCCGCCATCATGTTGCACACATTTTGCAGTTGAGAGAAGGGCAGGGATGGATTTAATTCTATAATTATGAAATGGAAAATTTTAAAGTCTGAATACATCAGCAAGCATAAATATTTTACAGCGCGCAAAGACAAATGTGAGACTCCAGACGGACATATCGTTCCTGAATATTATGTGGTAGAATTGCCGCAAACTGTTTGTTGTGTACCTGTGACAGAAGAAGGTGAAGTGCTGATGGTAAAACAATACAGGCATCCTGTTGAAGAAGTGATGATTGAAGTTCCCGGAGGTTTTATTGATGAAGGTGAAACGGCGGAGGAAGCGATGCGTCGGGAGTTGAAGGAGGAAACCGGATATGAATTTTCGTCATACACTTACGTTGGCAAGATCGCGGCCAACCCCGGCATTCTCAATAATTTCACTTATTTCTTTTTGGCAAAAGGTGGAAAAAAAACAAGTGAACAAAATTTGGATGAAAATGAAGAAGTGATTGTTGAAAAAGTTTCAATTTCAGAATTAAAGAAATTGTTTCTGGAAAATAAAATTATGCAAGCCACGCACAATAGTTGCATTTTTTATGCCCTTCATGAAATGGGGGAATTGTAGTTTGGGATCTTCATGGTCAAAATTTTTCTACTTCCGCTATTAAAAAAACACTTCCGCAAACAACAATTAGGTCATCGGCAGAAGCCTTTTCCATAGCCGATTCCAACGCTTTGTTTACACCAGGAAAACTTTGCCCTTCAAGAGAATAATATATAGCCCTTTCTTTTAATTGGTCTTCCGGCAAGGCACGTGGATTATGGGCTTTTGTAAAATAATAGCTGGCATCTTTTGGAAATTGTTGCAACACTTTTTGAATGTCTTTGTCTTTTACCATTCCAAAAATTATGTGTAGGCGGTCATAGTTTATATTTTTGATCTGAAGAAGTAATTGCCTTATGCCATCCTCATTATGCGCTACATCCAGTGCCACTGTTGGTTTTTCATGAATGATCTCCCATCTTCCAAAAAGACCGGTTAATTTTTTTACTGTCTTCAATCCTTCAAAAGTTTTTTCATTTTTCAATGGGAAAGATTTTTTTAAAACATCAATTGAAGCAAGTGCGGTAACAATATTTTTTTGTTGATAAATTCCGTTCAGGTCTGTTTGCAAATGAAATTTTTTCATGCTCCTTTTATCTTCAATCTGCAACTCCAAAAATGTGGCGTGATATTCTGATGAAATTATTCGGTATGAATCTTCTGCAAACATCAACGCCGCATTCATTTCTTTAGCTCTTTTTTCAAAAACATTTTGTGTTTCTGCAATTCTTTCTCCAACAACCACCGGAACATTTTCCTTGATGATCCCCGCTTTTTCAAAAGCAATTTTTTCCAGAGTATCACCCAAAATATCCATATGGTCGTATCCGATATTCGTGATCACACTAAGTAAGGGTTTGATCACATTTGTACTGTCTAATCGGCCGCCAAGCCCGGTTTCTATGATTGCAACATCTACATTTTCGCTGGCAAAAAAATCAACTGCCATCGCAAATGTGAGTTCAAAAAAAGAAGGTTTAATTTCTTCAGTTATTGCTTTCGTCTTTTCTACAAAATCAACTAAAAAGCTTTCATTCATCAATTCACCATTGACCTTAAATCTTTCCCGCACATCTTTCAGGTGCGGCGAAGTGTACAATCCTGTTTTGTAACCGTTTTGTTGAAAAATTGCAGCGAGCATGTGGCTCACAGAGCCTTTTCCATTTGTTCCGGCAATATGAACCGTTTTTATTTTATCCTGCGGATTTCCTAAAAATTCGCATAAAGCCAATGTGTTCTTGAGATCCGGTTTAAACGCTTTCGCACCGCTCCTGCTGAACATGGGCAGTTTGTTGTAGAGATATTCTATGGCTTCGGGATAATTCAAATTTTAAAAGAATTAATGGAGCGCGCAATTTACACCTTGGCTGTAAAGAAACAAATAACCATGATTTTTATTTTGATAGCGCAAGTGAAGTTTTGGATCCGGAAATGATAGAATTCATATTGGCCAAAGATAAGTGGGAAACAAAAAAATAATTGATATTTTAACCTGTCTTTGCCTTGTTTTTTATGATAAGTATTAGGTCTTTTCTTCTTTTTAGGGCATAAAAATTGTGGAATTTATTATGATTTAAATCGTTCATTTTTAAAACCAATGACAATGACAAAAAGTGAAATAAAACTGGATCTTTCCGATATTTCAGTTGCTGCCAATTTATCTCGTGCAAAGGATCCTGTGGCTATGGTGATCTTTGCTCATGGAAGCGGAAGCAGCCATTTGAGCCCAAGAAATAATTTTGTTGCAGATGTATTGAATCAAAATCACATCTCCACTTTGCTTGTTGATTTGCTTACTCCCGAAGAAGACAAAATTTATGAAAACAGGTTTAATATTGATTTGCTGACCGACAGGTTGATAAGAGTTACGGAAAAAGCGCTTGAGCAATTTACTTTTAATGAAATCCCGCTTGGCTATTTTGGCGCAAGTACAGGTGCTGCATCGGCTCTTGACGCCGCTGCTTTTTTAGGTGATACCATTAAAGCCGTTGTTAGCCGCGGAGGACGGCCGGATCTTTCAAAAAATTTGAAAAAGGTGAAGGCGCCAACTCTTTTGATCATTGGCTCCCTCGATAATGATGTGATTGAGCTGAACAAACAGGCTTACCAGCAATTGAACTCTGACCGGAAAATAGAGATCGTTGATGGTGCTTCCCACTTGTTTGAAGAGCCAGGGACACTTAATGAAGTAGCCAACCTTGCTGCCGCCTGGTTTGATCTTTACCTGTGCAACAACATGGTTCAGAACCAGGTTCAATAAATCGTGTTATGCAATATTTTTATGACAGGCAGGATGCTGCGGAGCAACTGGCAAATAAGCTGGAAGAATACAAGGGCGAAGATGGCGTTGTCCTGGCAGTTCCCCGCGGCGGTGTTCCTATCGGTTGTTATTTGGCCACTTATCTTGATTTTGATCTTGACCTGCTGATGTCCAAGAAACTGGGGCATCCCTATAATGAAGAATTTGCCATTGGAGCTGTTGGCCTTGAAGACGAAATCATTGAAGAAACGCAAGGCATTTCTCCTGAATACATTGATGAAGAAGTGGCAAACATTCACCAACAATTGAAAGAACGTTACCACAAATTTATGGGAGAAAAGCAACCCGTCGATATTGCGGGCAAAGTGGTAATTGTGGTGGATGATGGTGTGGCAACCGGAAGAACGATACTTGCGACTTTACAAATGCTTCGGAGGAAAAAGCCGAAAAAACTGATCGTTGCTGTGCCGGTATCGTCAAAAGATGCAGCTCAAAGAATAAGCAAAGAAGTGGACGAATTTCTCACGCTTCACACACCTGTTCCGTTTTATGGAGTGGGAAGGTTTTACAAAGATTTTTCTCAGACAAGCGATGCTGAAGTGATTAGCTTGTTGAAAAAATTCAGGACCAGCAAACACGAAGCATAGTTGATTTGCCCGGCAAATTATTTAATCCCCTTTACTTTCATCTTCAGGGTATAAACGAATTGCGATGCAGTAATGAACAAGAAGTTTTTATCTTTTCCTCCGAAGGTGATATTGCCTGTCCAGTCGGCAGGCACGTCAATGTGTTCGATCTTTTCCCCATCCCTGTTAAAAACCGTTACGCCCTTTCCGGTGAGATAAACATTTCCTTCATTGTCCATGGTCATTCCATCTGAACCCATTTCTGCAAACAACTTTTGATCTGTCAAACTTCCATTCGGCTGAATCGTGAACCTGAATGTTTTGTTTCCTTCGATGTCCGCAACGTACAAATATTTGCCATCCGGTGTTGCAACAATTCCATTCGGTTTTTTCATATTGTCAACCACCACAACAGGATCATTATTTCCCCGGAGGTAAAAAACTTTTTGCCCATCAAGGTCCGGTGATTTGCGTTTCCAATAATCGCGCTGGTAATAAGGATCGGTGAAATAGATTTTTCCATCGCTGGTTACAAAAACATCATTGGGGCCGTTCAGGAACTTGCCCTTGTAATCTTTCACAAGTACGGTAATTTTCTTTTTGGGATCGATTGACCATAACTGGTCATGTTCATCCGCACAGGAAATGAGATTTCCCTGGTTGTCGAAACACATCCCGTTCGAACGACCCGAAGGTTTCATGAAAACAGAAAGATTCCCTTGGGTATCATATTTCCAAATCGTATTGTTCGGCTGGTCAGTAAAAAAAACATTTCCGTGTTTATCAGTTGCGGGCCCTTCGGTGAATTTAAATTGATCTGACACAAGTTGCAGCTTAGCACCGTCAGCAATTACCGGGCTTGTTTTTTGTTGCTGATTTGTTTTTCCTTCTGAATTTGCCATGAGAGAAAAAATTAATAAAAGTTTGAAAAGCGGTATCATGTTTTCAATTTTTTCGTTTAAGCATTAACGTTATATTGGTTTATTCGCAATTTTCTTCGATAAGAAATTCCCTTTTATTGCAATCGAAGGCTACCAGGTTTCCAAATTGTGGTCTGCTCGAATAAACGCATCCGCCATCGATATTTATGCAATTGCCTCTTTGTTTCAATACAAAAGTCAGTGGAATTGGCGTATGGCCATGAATCATTAGCCGGTCGCCCAATTCAGGTTGTTGCGGAAAAAAATCCCTTTCCCACAACATGGCTTGTTTATCTTCGAAAATATCACTCTTTTTGAAGTTGAGGCCCGCATGTACAAAAATGAAATTATGTTTTTGCAAATAAAACTCTGTTTCATTCAGGAAAGTCAAATATTCCGGAGGAAGTTCATCCAATGATTTAATACTAAAACTTTTCATAGTACTTTTTCCTCCATTATCAAGCCAAAGGTTCATTGATCTTTTATCTGAGGAAGCCTCGAGCATCATCTGTTCGTGGTTGCCGCGCAAAGTATAAATAGTATATCCTTCCCGTCTCAACTGTATGATCCTGTCCAGGACTCCTTTGCTATCGGGCCCGCGGTCAACATAATCACCAATGCAATAAATGTCGTCTTCTTTCGTGATTTTAATTTTTTCGGTAAGAAGCTTATCAAAAGTCTTTCTGCATCCATGAATATCGCCGATCGCAAATATTCTTTCCATTATCTCTAAATATTTTTGCTAAAAATGCAATTAAGATGCCGAAGATAACTTATCTGTGAGAATGCATTCAACGGCAGTGAAGAAAGAAATATTATAAAATATTGTTTTGATTTTTCTGCCTTGGAAAAAAAGACAAAAAATTTCTGGAAGAAGTTGAGTGGAGTCGAAATTTTATTATCTTCGCGCTCCCAAATTAGTTATTTGGATCGGTAGTTCAGTTGGTTAGAATGCTGCCCTGTCACGGCAGAGGTCGCGGGTTCGAGTCCCGTCCGGTCCGCAAGAAAAGGCTCTTTTTAAGAGCTTTTTTTATTTATGTCGGATAGAATGCTGACCAGCCATCCATAGCTTTATGCAGAACTTCACCAAAGTGCCTCTAAGTATTAGCAATTTATTTTCTCTTTAAACCGTTATTTTTGAAAGCGGCTAATTAGTAAAAACCCAATCCTCCGTATTGAAAACACATTTTTCCCTTTTATTGTTTTTCGCAGGTATCCTCATGTGTTCACATGGAAATGCGCAACTCATTACCGGGGTATGGAATGGAAAAATTGACCGCAGCAATGTGGAACTCAAAATTGTCAAGAACGGCGACAGTCTGACGGGCACCAGCTATTATTACACATCTGCGAATAATTTCAAGAGATACAGCATAAAAGGTTATTTTGATCCAGTTGATAACAGCGTTGTTTGGTGGGATGACCAACTGATCGAAGAAAAAAGCAGCAAGAGTTTTTTACCTAAAAGGACGGCGGCTCCTTATATGTCGAATGCTGATTTTAATTGTCCCGGCGGTACAAAAATGTACCTGACAGGTAAAGCGGCTTTAAAGGAAGATCCGGATCAGCAAAACGCAACTGTTGACCTGGAAAAATTCATAACTCCTTTCTTCAGGGATGAATGGGATTATGTTATTGACAATTATACAGTAGGTGCCAACGACCCTTACCTGATTGACAGTATTGGACAGTTGGCTTTCAACAGGCCGGTGGCTGCTCCTGGTGCCGAAGAGCCAATTGCAACGCTTCCCCGGAAAGATGTACCGGTTCAGCCGAAAAAGCAGGTTTTTATTCCGGTCCCTTCAGCCACACCTTCCATAACAACTGTGCCTGTTCATTTAACAGCACCTGTTGCAAAAGCACCTTTAACTAATGAACAAAAATTCAAAACCCGTACACGGCAATTGGTGAAGGAGATACCACTTACCGGTGATTCGCTGGAACTGAAGTTTTATGATAATGCTGAAATCGACGGTGATTCTATTGCCGTTTTTCTCAACGACAAAATGCTGGCGGAGCACATCCGTCTTTCAGATACTGCCTACACGATCAAATTGCCGGTTTCGGAACTGCAGCAGACCAACGACCTCGTGATGGTGGCAGAGAACCTCGGATCTATACCTCCTAATACATCACTGATGATCGCAATGGTAGATGGAAAGCGTTACGAAGCCAGGCTGGCAAGCACGGAAAATAGTAGTGCACTGATCAGGTTTGTGAAGGAGCCAAAGGATGAGAAACAAAGCTTGTAAGAATTATTAAAATTATTTTATTATTGAATTATTGGGTCACTCAACCGTTGCGCCCCATCAATTCAAACCACTGGTATCAACCGGTAATTTTTCCATCACTAAATTGGCGGAATCCACTAATCGTTGAAAGGAGGCCATGTATTTTTGCGGGATTGGTTTTGCTGATGGAAACTTTTGTTTAAATGGATCAACCTGCCTGCCGTTTTTCCAAAAACGGTAACAAACATGCGGACCGGTTGCAAGTCCGGTCATTCCAACGTAGCCGATCACCTGTCCTTGCCTCACATGCTGACCAGTCTTTACGGCTCTTTTGCTCATGTGTAAGTATTGGGTGGTATATGTGCGATTGTGTCTTATTTTGACATAGTTGCCATTAAATCTTGTGTATCGTGAAGCAATTACAACGCCACTTCCGGTGGCAAGTATGGGCGTGCCGGTGGGAGCGGCGAAATCTGTTCCTAAATGCGCCTTCCATACTTTGTCAATAGGGTGAAATCGCCGTAAGCTGTAATGGGAAGTTATACGGCTGAATTTAAGTGGTGCTTTTAAAAAAGCCTTTCGCAGACTTTTACCTTTTTCATTATAAAACTCACCTCCTTCGCTGCTGTCAGGGTCAAAATAATAAGCTTTATAAATTTCGCCGTTGTTTGAAAATATTGCAGAGGTGATTTCTCCCGATTCGATTGGTTTGTCTTTAATGTATTGTTGCTCATATACGATTTTGAACCAGTCACCTTTTTGAATGGAATAGAAGTTTATTGTCCAGGCAAATATGTTCGCAAGCTTTACAGCAAGATCCGGATCAGCATGCTGGCTTTCCAGTGTCTCATAAAGCGAACTATTAATCGTGCCCGAAAGACTTTCTGATTTTGTTGTTACAGGTCGTTTTCCGGTGTATACATTCATGGAATCTCTCAAGTCGTAAACAACATAATCTACAGGGTCGGGCTGGTAAACAAAGTATTGAGCTTTTTGTGACGAGTCACAAAAGATTGTATAAGGTTTGCCGGTAGCGAGGTCACGCACACTGAAAACGTTTCTTGCCTTTTTCGCAAGTTGTAACACTTTGTAATTATCAATGCCATAGTCTGATAAGATTTGCGAAAGAAACTGGTTATGCTCAATTGTTCCGTTCACTGTTGTAAATGAATCGAGCGGAAGGCCAAAGCGTGTGGCAACAGGTTGCACATTTTCCTCCCCGGGAGTAGCAGTTTTTACTGCTTCGCCTTTACCGGATTTGACAAATTGTGTTGCAGTAAAAACGATAAGTACGCCCAATGCAACAGTTAGTGAAACAACTTTTAATGAAATTTTTTTTTCTCTCATGGTTTATTGCAGTGATGAAACTAAAAAACACAACTATGATCGCCGTGAGCAATGGTGAACTCCGGACATTTGTATATAAAAAATTGAGTAACCGGAGAATGGATTATGTAGCTAACGACCAGGAGGCGGGACCACAAACAATGCGTAATCGTCTTTCATAAGAATCGCCTTCGCTACAAAGATGCAGTATTGAGTGGAAAATAAAAAGAATAAACTCATAATTTTATAAGTGCAGTGAATAATTGTAGCGGCCTAACGACAAAACAATAATTAAGAAGCGGTTCAAAATTTGCAGAACAAAAACAACTAAAAAATCGAAAAATGAATAATGTTATTCATCCCTGGCACATCGAAATCGGTGATAAAGCGCCTGAAATTGTGAAAGCGGTAATTGAAATTCCCCAGGGAAGCAAAATGAAATATGAATTGGACAAGGATTCAGGATTATTAAAACTCGACAGGGTAATCCATTCTTCTATGCATTACCCTATGAATTATGGTTTGGTTCCACAAACATTCTTCGACGACGGTGACCCTTTGGATATTCTTGTGATGTGCTCAATGAGCGTTACTCCCCTTTGTATTATTGATGCACGTGTTATTGGAATCATGCACATGGAAGATGAAAATGGTATTGATGATAAAATTTTATCTGTAGCCCATCATGATCCTTCGTTTGATCACATTGATGACCTAAAACACCTTGCGCCTCACACCATGAACGAACTGAAAAACTTTTTTGAAGTGTACAAAATGCTTGAAAATAAAAAAGTGCACGTGGGAAATATGATGGGAAAGGATAAGGCGAAGGAAGCAATCGAGAGGAGTATTCAACTTTATAAAGAAAAATTTGATCTTTGATTTACGTGTCGCGCACTATGAAATTATGGGGCTCCCTTCTTTTGTTTATTTTTTTGTTGCTGTTGTTGTGGATTGTGCATTTATATGATCTACCTCTTCTAACGGCGATTAATGTAAATCGAAATCATCTGTTTGACAATTTTTTCCGGTTTATTACCAACACGGCGCCAACAGCAACTTACGCCATCACTTTTCTTTTATTTTTCCTGGGCGTTTTTCGACATGATAAATGGCGGCGACATCGGGCGATTTATATTCTTTTGTGTGTGCTCACTTCCCTGGTAATAGAAATGATGTTGAAATATTCGATTAACAGGGTGCGACCTTATTACACTTATTCTTTCATTCAAAAAATTACACCCGGTGGCGGCCCTTCTTTTCCTTCGGGACATACAACCGATGTATTTTCACTGGCGATTGCATTGAGCATTGCTTATCGAAACAAATTTTTGATCATTTGTGTTTTCCTATGGGCGTGTCTAACCGGTTATTCGCGCATGTTCCTTGGCGTTCACTATCCTTCCGATGTCTTTGGAGGAATTGTGGTCGCCTATGTCAGTTGTACATTGTATTATTGGGTTTATTTGAAACGATCTGCAAATAATCGCGAACTCTATGGAAACAATAACAGCGCAGAATCGGGTACTTAATTGCGAAATTTTTACGTAGAAATCTGCGCGCCGGATTGTCGTAATGATTGAACAAATTAATTTGCAAAAAAATGAATTATGGCCACAAGGGTAAAACGTTCTCTCACTATCAAAGTATCGCCGGAAATCGGAAAAGTTTCTGCACAATACATAATGCCTTCACAGGCAAAATGCATTATTAGTCTGGCTCATGGAGCAGGCGCAGGAATGAATCATCCTTTTATGGAATCACTCGCAAATGCGCTTGAAGAAAGAGATATTGCAACACTGCGTTTTAATTTTCCTTTTACCGAACAAAATAAAAAGCGTCCCGATAATCCAAAAGTGGCGCAACGAACTATTGAAGCCGCTATTGCAAAAGCAAGTGAGTTTTCTGCAACACTTCCCGTTTTTATTGGCGGAAAATCTTTTGGCGGAAGGATGAGTTCGCAATTTCTTGCTGCTCATCCGGAGAGCAATGTGAAAGGAATTATTTTTTATGGATTTCCATTACATGCTGCAGGAAAACCTTCAGTTGACAGGGCCGATCATTTAAAAGATGTTAAAGTGCCAATGCTATTCCTCCAGGGAAGCCGCGATGCTCTGGCAACAATTGATTTGATTGAATCTGTATGTGCAAATTTGAAAAAAGCAAGAATCGTAAAAATAGAGGGAGCCGATCATTCTTTTAAAGCAGGCAAAATGAATACAATTGAAATACTTGCTGATGCGACAAACGATTGGGCAGAAAAAATATTGAAGAAAAAGTAAGCAAAGTTCAAAAAAAAATTAAACGGGGACCATCGATCTTTCGGGAAAGCCGATGGTCCCGTTATTGTTATTATTGAGTCTTCATTTACAAAAATAAGGGTCAGCATTAGCGGTTGCCTTCTTTTCTATTGAATAGCAAAAATGAAAAGACGGCGCTTCGATATTTATAATCTCCATTTTCGCATAAACACCTTTATCACTTTCAGGCACCGCAATGGTTTTTCCTGAATTGGGACCGATATTGCTTAACGTTACTGTTTCTGATTTGTAGGTTTTTCCATTGGCTGTGAGGTAGTCTATTTTCACCTTTACGTCGCTTAATAATTTGTCTGTTTCATTATGAACTGTCAGGCTGCTATTTTTTATTCCTTCTGCTTCGGGATGCATGTTGGCGTTTGTAGAAATAGAAATGTAATTAGCCCAATTATTGCGATAATTCATAAAAATGAGCGAGGAATCCGGGGGAATTGATAGTGCAACTCTCTTTGCCTGCGCACTGGCAGGATTTTCTGATGAAATGCCCAGAACAAATGCTACAACCAGGAAGATGATAAAAATAAACTTTGCAGGAAGCCATTTTTTTCCTGCATAAGAAACTTTAATGAAAATGGCCGAATTGTTTTTCATGACGTTTATGTTTTAATATCAGCCTATGACTCAATTGCTAAAATCTCAACTGTAAAATTGTTTAAATCATCATGCTTTTTCAATGACCACAAGTAGCCGGAAACCTGATGTTTATCATCTCTTTTAGCTACAGGCCTATAATAAAATTTTGTGTTTTTTGTTGATTCACGGGTAAAAAAATATTGGATCGATGGCTGAGAGAAATGACTCTTTTTTTCCAAACAAAAAATACTTTGAAAAAATTGTAACCTTCTTTTCATCTTGTTCGTATCATTTATAGGATTGATTCATTTGCAGGATAGTGATCAAAGATTTTCCCGTGATTTAAATGTTGCCATAACAGATAAAACTATTTTTCATAATAAAAATTAGGCTGTGATAAAAAACCTGTTGCGCATTGCGGCGCGAAATTTTAAAAAGGATGCCTGGTACAGCATTCTTAATGTTTTAGGCCTTACGATTGGTATTACTTTTAGCCTTTTCCTGATTTTTTACATCCGCGATGAATTGAGTTTTGACCGCTACAACAAAAAAGCAGATCGCATCTACAGGATCAATTCTTATATACAGGAGCGCGACAAAAACACCGACTGGACTTTAACACAGGCGCCTCTTGCAATGACTTTGAAAAAAGATTATCCTGAAGTGGAGGAAGCTACGAGGTTTATGGGAAAGGAGCGCACTTTGTTCAAAGAAGGTGATAGAAATTTTTATGAAAACAGCGTGTATTATGCCGACAGTACTGTCTTTAAAATATTTACTTATCCCTTTATACAAGGCGATCCGAATACAGCACTAAAAGAGCCTAATAGCATCGTGATAAGCAAATCTGAAGCAGAAAAATATTTTGGAAAAAATGCGGATGTGATCGGTAAAACGATTAAAACGGTTTATGATGTTTATAAAATTACAGGAGTAATAAAAGACGTACCAAGGAATTCTCACTTGCGGTTTGACATGCTCATCTCGTGGAGTTCATTACCAAAAAATGCTTACGGCGGTGATGACAATTGGGGTAATTTTAATTATTATACTTATGTCCTTTTGAGACCCGGCACCAATGCCAAAACTTTTGAAAAGAAGTTGATGCCGATGTATGAAAAATACATGGCACCATTGTTTGCGCAGTTTCATGTGAAAATGCATTACGGCGTGCAGAATATTACCAATATCCACCTTCATTCTGATTTGCAAAATGAACCTGAGGAAGTGGGCAGCATGTCTTATATCTGGATCTTTTCGGCGGTGGCTTTTTTCATGATGCTGATCGCATGCATCAATTATATGAATCTGACCACAGCTCGTTCCGCAAGAAGAGCCAAAGAGATTGGTATGCGAAAAGTAATGGGCTCCAATAAGAGTCAATTGATCTTCCAGTTTTTGAGTGAATCTGTTCTGACAGCATTGGCGGCGGTTTTTCTCAGTTTTATTTTGGTGTTGGTGTTGCTTCCTGCTTTTGATTCTCTTTCAGGGAAAGAATTTACCTGGCGCACTTTATTTGAACCATTTAACATTTTCCTGGTAATTGGAATTGGTTTGATAACGGGGCTTGTGGGCGGAAGTTATCCTGCATTTTATTTGTCCTCGTTTAAACCGGTGAGCGTGCTGAAAGGGGCACTGTCAAAGGCTTCTGGCAACGTTAATCTTAGAAAAATGTTGGTTATTTTACAGTTTGCCACATCGATGGTGATGCTCATTTGTACATGGATCGTTTATTCACAACTGAGATATGTTCGAAACAAAGATGTTGGATTTAACAAGGACCAGGTGATGACGATCATCGTAAATACAGGCCAGGACGAGCGGCCCAAAATTAATGCGATGGATAATGATTTGCGCAACCTGGCAGGAGTGAAAAATGTGGGCACAGGAAACAGTTACCCTTCCGGTCCTAATCTGAACCTTAATCTTTTTAGAGTGCAGACTGATAGCGGATATGTTGATAAAGCAGTTAACTGTTATACAATAGACGAAAATTTTCTTCCGGTGCTGAACATCCCCATTGTTCATGGCCGCAATTTTGAAAATTTGGGTGATACTCTTCACAGTATTATCGTGAACCAGGCAATGGTAAAGCATTTTGGATGGAAAGAGCCACTTGGTATGAGGATAAAATTTCCGGGTGACACTACAGGAAATTATTCGGAAGTTGTAGGTGTTGTAAGAGATTTTAATCAAAAATCATTGTATAATCCAATTGAGCCCTTGTTGTTTTTTTATGGCCCGGATGGAAATATGATTCAGCTCAAACTAAATACTTCTGATCTTAAAGGATCAATAACTAAAGTTGAAAAGATTTGGAAAAGATATTTTCCCGGACTTCCGTTTGAATATAAATTCCTGGACAAAGATTTCAATTCGCAATATGCAGCAGATCAAAGGAGGGGAAAAATATTTGCGGCCTTTTCTATTTTGACGATCCTTATCACGTGTCTTGGATTGCTTGGACTTACTGCTTTTACAACGCAACAAAAACAAAAAGAGATCAGCATAAGAAGAGTACTTGGCGCAAGTGTTTCAAATATTGTGCGGCTGGTTTCTGTAAATTATCTCTGGCTCGCTTTGATTGCCGCCTGCATTGCGTTTCCCATTGCTTATTATTTTATGAATAAATGGCTGCAGGTCTTTCCTTATAATGCAGGAATTTCTGCAATTCCTTTTATTGTTTCAGCAATGATAATCGTGCTTACTTCCGTTTTGACGGTGATGTTTCATTCAACCAAAGCTGCATTGGCAAAGCCGGCAAGCAATTTAAGAACAGAATAACCTTTGATTTGATTACTTCAAAATAAAGCGAAGGAAAAAACTTTCTTATTTGTTCGTTTACTTTCAAAAAAATGGCCTTCCAAATGAAGGCCATTTTGCTTTATAATAAATTAGTTTAACTCATTTTCGGGTACGCCACATATCCGCCTCCGCGTGTTCTTCCATGAATTACATTTTCATCATTTTCTATTGAAGAAAAAAGCGTTTCAGGCCAAGCTATAAAGCCACCTCCTGAATTGTTGGAAAGATGGTTTTGTTTGTCATCATTATCCGCCTCGTCTTTTTTCGAATTGATTTTTCCTGCAAGTAATGCAGTTCCAAATCCTAAAATGGCAATTAAGGTAAAAGACCATCTCAGGCTTATTGCCTGTGCAATAAAACCAATTACTGGAGGGCCTATTAAAAATCCAAGAAATCCAATTGTTGAGACTGAAGCTAACGCTGTTCCCGGCGCCATTGTTTTTGATTTTCCGGCTAAGCCGTAAACTATAGGAACCACAGAAGAAACACCAAAACCTACGAGTAAAAATCCAAGAGTTGCTGTGACAATGTAGGGAAACCCAACCGACAACAACAATCCGCTTGTGATCAATGATCCGCTGATACGCAATAATTTTTTAACGCCTAATTTATTTACAAGGGAATCACCTACAAATCTTCCTGTTGCCATCATAGCCGTAAATGCCACATAACCGAGAGTGATCATTGAAACCGGAGCTTCTACAATCTTTTTAAAATAAACGCCGCTCCAGTCTGCCATCGCTCCTTCGCTCAGCAAACAGCAAAAGGCAATTAAACCTAAAATAAGGATCTTTCGATCGGGCTTTACGAAGAGTTTCTGAGGTTCGCGCGTTCCAATATCTTCAGGCAAAGCATTCTTAAAAAACAGGAAAACCAAAACGATTGATGAAATGGCGATAATGGAAAAATGGATTATAGGAGAAACATTGGCCGAAACAAAAATACCACCGACCAATGCACCCGTAAAACCAGCGATACTCCACAATCCATGAAACGAAGCCATGATGGACCGGCCATACAAGCTTTCAACCCCGACAGCCTGGGTGTTCATCGAGATGTTGGTAAGATTTCCCATGACACCAAAAGCAAACAACGAAATCACCAATTGAATGACGTTAGGTGAAGTGCCGAGCAATAAAAGAATTGAAGGATAAAATATTGAACCTGTAATCATCATCGGTTTGCTGCCGTATTTTGAAACTAACCATCCGGAAAGCGGCAGACTCAACATTAATCCCGCCGGCAACGCAAAAAGCACACCACCAAGAGCACCGTCACTTAAATGCAATTTTGCCTGTATAGCAGGAATGCGGCTTGCCCATGTAGCAAACGTAAGACCGGCAATGAAAAAAAATACACTTGTTGCAATCCTGTGGCTTCGCAAAGTATTTTCTTTTTTAAAAAGCGAATCGTTCAAAAGATTCAAATTAAAGGGGTTTTTTGCAAAAGCGCCTCTTTTGATCAAATTTATATTTTCTAAGTTCATAATTTTTCTTTTTATTTCTCAACGCAAATTGAATTGAATACTCAATTTGGTTATGGTGCAAAATTAGCACCAATGAATGCCGGATTTTAAACAAAATCGAGTTGCTGAATTTATCCTTAACATGTGAATGATCTGTGAAAAGCCTTGCCGGTATTGGTTTTTGCAAAAAAAGAAGATTGATGTCCAAATTTACTTTAATATGAACTGGAAGGTTTCATTTTCCAAAAAACAGGACATCTTGTCGTGGAATTTGTTAAGAAGTTGGAAATGGCAAAATAAAAATTTTCAACGTTTGTTGATTCACTGCCTTATTGAATTAGGCTTGAATTGTGAATGGTTTCCTGAAAAAAGTGATTGCGTTTGTATAATCAATTAATTTTACATTCCTCAGATTCAAAAAAGAGGCGCCATGAATGATGAATTTTTAAATAACCTGTACACGAAACAGCAAAAGAAGCAACAGGTTCCTTCCAACAAGGTAATTGCAAAATGGGCTTCCTGTGTAATTTGTATTTTATTTCCTGAATTAGCGAAATGTATTTATGCATCAGGTGAGGAGATAAAAGAGGAACTGGTGAAACTTCAAAAAGAACTCAAGCGAATCCTCGATAAAACAAAAGCGTGCAGCGAATGTGACCATGAGGAGGTGAGTAACGAATTTTTTAAAAGGCTTCCTGAATTGTATCGTTTGCTCAATACTGATATTGTAGCGATTCATCGTGGTGATCCAGCTGCCAAAAATGAATTTGAAGTCATTAGGGCTTATCCGGGTTTTTATGCACTTTGTTTTTATCGCATTGCACATACTTTGCATCAGCTCGATGTTCCGCTATTGCCACGCATACTTACAGAATACGCACATAGTAAAACAGGAATTGATATTCATCCCGCAGCAGTTATCGGTGAATATTTTATGATCGATCATGGAACCGGAATCGTTATTGGCGAGACTTCTGTGATCGGTAAGAATGTGAAAATGTACCAGGGCGTTACTTTAGGCGGAATGTCTATCAACAAAGCCATGGCACAGCAAAAGCGACATCCGACGATTGAAGACAATGTGGTCATCTATTCAAACGCAACGATACTCGGCGGTGATACATTGGTAGGAGAAGGCTCAGTGATTGGTGGAAACGTTTGGTTAACACAATCCGTTCCACCAGGTTCTTTGGTAATCCAAACGCCACAAATAACAATAGTTGAAAACAAATATATAAATCAGAAAGTGTAATCAATGGCAACGATTTTAGACACAGTTGGCAATACGCCTTTGGTTGAATTGCACAGAATGAATCCAAATCCGAAAGTTAAGATCTATGCAAAGCTTGAAGGGAATAATCCTGGCGGAAGTGTAAAAGATCGTCCAGCTTTGAACATGATCAAAAGTGCATTGGAGCGAGGCGATATTAATTCTGATACAAAATTGATTGAGGCTACAAGTGGAAATACAGGAATTGCTTTAGCGCTGATGGCTAACATTTTTAATTTGAAGATTGACCTCGTTATGCCAAAAAATTCTACGCGCGAAAGAGTTTTGACGATGGAAGCTTATGGAGCTAAAGTCATTTTGCTCGATAAAATCGAAGAGTGCCGCGACTTTGCTGAAGAAAAGGGCGCTACAGGTGAATATTTTTTGTTGAATCAATTTTCCAATCCTGATAATCCTGCAGCACATTACAAAACAACTGGGCCGGAAATCTGGAGAGATACCAATCATGAAATAACTCATTTTGTTAGTTCCATGGGAACAACAGGAACCATCATGGGATGTTCTGAATATTTAAAAGAGCAAAATTCAAATATTCAAATAGTCGGTTGCCAGCCATCAGAAGGTTCACAGATCCCCGGAATCCGTCGCTGGCCAAAAGAATATGTACCTAAAATATTTGATCCAAAAAAAGTGGATCGCATCATCGACGTTTCCCAAGACGAAGCGGAAGAAACTTGCAGGCAACTTGCCAAACAGGAAGGCATTTTCGCTGGTGTAAGTAGTGGTGGTGCTGCAGCTGCCTCAATAAGATTGGCGAAAGAATTGGACAAAGGAATAATTGTATTTATTGTTTGCGACCGCGGAGACCGCTATCTCAGCAGTGGTTTGTTTGGGTATTGATTTATCCACTCTTCTCTTTATAAATAAATAAATCCGTTTATCATTTTGCGTTAAGGGCTTCAAATTTTTAAAATTAATTTGAAGTTCCTAAACCTTCCGGAGAGATTTTTCATTTTGATCACCCCTAATTTTTTTCTTTATGAAAAAAATGGAAACCGCATTTTCTCCGGTAAGCAAATCTCTTTTGCTTCAATTGACAAAAGCCAAAAATTTTATTGAACAGGATGTTTCAAGAAAGCTGGATGTAAATATGTTGGCGAAAGAAGCAGCGCTTTCAAAGTTTCATTTCCTGAGATGTTTCAAAAAAACTTTTGGTTTATCGCCGTATCAATACCTTCTAAAAAAGAGACTGGAAAAATCGCTCGAACTTTTATCACAAAGAAAATACTCTGTTACTGAAGTGGCTTACCACGTCGGTTTCAACGATATTTATTCCTTCAGCAAATCCTTCAAAAAGCATTTTAATAAATGTCCTTCGCAAGTTGATGTGTATGAAATAGAATATGAATTGAATTAAAAAACACTGATTTTCCGTTCATCTAGATTTCTTCTCACAAAAAATTAAATGCTTCATAGTACCTAAATTTCTTTCAGACAAGAAAATTAATTTTCCGCGAAAATAATTTAATGGTTCACGCACACCGTTAACTTCATCTTAACAAAACCCTTTACTGGTGCGGATTACCGCCAATACCATTTGACTTTTTGCCGCCTGTAAATACCGATAATTTTATTTCATATTCTTTCACCACTTAAATATTTAATTATGAAAAAGCTTATAATTTTTTGTGTCGCTGTCGTTTGCAGCGCTTCAGTTTTTGCCACTCCATTACGTGCAAGATCCGTTGATGAAATATCCAAAATCAGGAAAGTATTTCACAAGAATTTTCCTGAAATACGCAATCCTTCAATTGTGAATGTTGGAGATTATTATTTGGTTTCGTTTCAAGACAAAAAGAATAATTCGATGTGTCGTATTTCTTATGATGAGGATGGTAACGTAATTGAAACGATCCGGAATTATTCGGCCGAGGGTTTAGCACCTTTCCTGCGTTCAAAGATCAATTCGAAGTACAAAGGAAAAGAAATCTTCATGGTTACAGATGTTTCCAATGCCAATGAACATTATTACCAGGTGATCTTGCAGGATGCCAAATCAATGTGGATGGTGCACGCTGATGATAACGGTTCGATGTATGTTCAGAAGAAATACAAAAGAGCAAGTTGACTACAATTCAATTTGTAAAAAACCAAACTGTAAACAAGGTTTGGTTTTTTTTATTTTTCTTTTTAAACTATCCTTAACAACAAAAAGCACTTTTTGATAAATCGTTCTTTAATGGAAAACAAAACTTTGTATTGATTTAAATCATGTTTATGAAATTGACCGCGACAAAAAAGAGATCGAGATTGATCGTTAAAGACGGCCAAAGGAATTTTGTGTTGAGTATAAAAGAAGTGGCGCTGTTGTACGTGAAAGAGCGTTCAGTTTTTGTAGTTACTAACGATTCTAAAAAATACCAATTTAATAAAAGCCTTACCCATCTTGAAAAAGAACTGGATGATTCAATTTTCTTCAGAACAAACAGGCATTCGATTGTCAATATCGATTTCATTAAATCCTTCACGGTTTTCGAATGCAATAAACTGAAAGTTGAAATGCACGTGGATGCAGAAACTGAAATTGTTGTAAGCCAGGAAACAGCGCCGCTATTTAAATCCTGGCTTTGTGAATCGTAGTAAACAGACTTTTATTGTGATTTTTTTTCTTCTATTTTGCTATTTCTGTAATTGCATTTCCAACATTCCCATTAGGCATTTGAATGTGAAGCAAAGCAGCAAGTGTGGGCGAAATATCGGACATGTAAATTGTCCTGTTGCTTGCGCCATGCTTTATATGCCAGCCCATAAAGACCAATGGAATGTGAGTGTCATAAGCATTCCAGCTTCCATGAGTTGTTCCGGTTGAGCCTTCTGCTCCACCAAACCATGCAGGATTTGGAATGATAATTATTGGTCCGCATCTTTTTGAATAATAACCGTTGATAATGTCGGTTTTAAGCGGCTCAGGGATTGGTGCGTTGCCAATGTTTTCAATATCTACCGCAAATTCAATTCCTGGTTGTTGTTGCAAAAAATTAACTGTGGCTTTTTTCACGGCTTCATAATCCAGTTTATTTTCTTCGATCTTTTTCATGTCGAATGAGAGATGATAATTCATAAAAGAAGAAATCAAATTTTCAACGTCAAATTTCTTTTTATAGAATTCATTCAGTGGAGTTACAATACTTTGTGTCTGAAGAAAATCGGCAGTGATTTTATGGTCCTTCATAAATCCGATGGCATGTGCCGCTCCATGATCGGCGATGAGGAAAAGAAGATAATTTCCTTTGCCCACTTTCTGATCGAGGAATTTGAAAAAGGAAGCCAGGTCTTTATCGAGTCGCAGATAAGTATCTTCTACTTCAATTGAATTGGGACCATATTTATGACCGACATAATCGGTAGACGCACAATTAATCGTAAGAAAATCTGTTGCAGCTCCGTTGCCCAGATCATATCCATTTACTGCTGCTTTAGCAAAGTCAAGCGTAAGTGTATTTCCGAAAGGAGTGGTTCTGAAGCTTTCATGATCTTTTTGATAGATATCTTTCATTTTATGAGGAAAAACAGGCGATTGTTCTCCGAAAAATTTTCCTTCCCACGAAACATTATCGAGTGAACTTTCTTTATAAGTTGAAATTGGGTAAAGTGTGGTCCATCCTTTTTTTACCAACTTTTCAGCCATGTTTTGGCTATTGAATTCTTTTGTCCATTGAGGCATTTCATTCATGTAATAACTACTTGTGATGAAATGCCCTGAAGCATCATCAAACCAAAAAGCAGCGTTTGCAGCATGTCCGGCGGGCAAAATAGAAGCCCGATCTTTTAATGATACACCAACCACCCGCGATTTAAAGTTGGTGGCTAATCTTAATTCATCAGTAATTGTTGAAACCAACAAATTATGCGGCGACATTTGGCCGGCTATCCCGGGTGCGCCAACAGTCTGAACTGTCGAATCTTCTGTACAATACGAGCTTTTTCCGGTTTGCTGATTTACCCAATCATTTCCAACAATTCCATCTATTGCAGGAACAGAGCCGGTAAAGATTACTGTGTGACCAACGGCTGTGTAAGAAGGCAAATAATTTATAAAAGTGTTTTCACAAGAAAATCCGTCGTTCAGCAATCTTTTAAATCCGTCTTCTCCATAGCGATCATAATATCGATATAAATAATCCCATCGCATTTGATCCACTACAATCCCGACAACTAATTTTGGTCTTGAAACGGCAGTTGATTGCGCAAAAACAAAATGGGATGAAAACAAAAAAGCCAAAAGAACAGAAAATCTTTTCATCAATATTTTTTGCGGCTAAGATAAGGGGGTTAGCGAAAATGAAACATATTAAAAAAAATTACGTAAAGCAAAATAATCGATTAAAATCAGACCTGCCATTGCTGAATTTTAACCCAATTCTTTTATAGGCGCTGTCATTATTAAACCGCTATATTGTACTTTTGCGCACATTGAGAACAATAAATTGAAATTAAATGAATGACCTTTTTGAAAAGATGAGAAAAGATGTGGGGCCTATTGGCAACCATCTTAAAAGAGCTCATGGTTATTTTGCTTTTCCAAAACTTGAAGGCGAATTGGGAAACAGGATGTTTTTTAGGGGGAAAGAGAAAATTGTATGGAGTCTGAATAATTATTTGGGTATCGTGAATCATCCAAAAGCAAGAGAAATAGACGCGATCGCAGCGAAAAAATATGGAATGGGCAACCCAATGGGTTCAAGGATGATGAGTGGAAATACAATTTTACACGAGAAATTGGAAAGAGTTTTGGCTGATTTTGTAAGTCGTGAAGACGCGATGTTGCTCAACTTCGGATACCAGGGGGTAATGAGTTGTATTGATTCGCTGGTAAACCGACATGATATTATCGTTTATGATGCTGAAGCTCATGCCTGCCTGGTAGATGGTGTGAGATTGCACATCGGTTACAGTTATAAATACAAGCACAACGACATTACTGATTGTGAAAAACAATTGCAGCGTGCCACTGCCATGGCAATGAAAACCGGTGGCGGAATTTTGATAATAACTGAAGGCGTTTATGGAATGAGTGGGACCCAGGGAAATATCAAAGAAATTGTAGCATTAAAAGACAAATACAATTTCAGGATATTGATCGACGATGCACATGGTTTTGGTTCAATGGGACCAACAGGAGCTGGGGCTGACGAAGCACAAGGTTGCCAGAAAGATGTTGACCTTTACTTTAGCACATTTGTAAAAAGCATGGGAAGTATCGGAGCATTCATCGCCGGTCCCAAAGATGTAATCGAGTTTTTGAGATACAATGTGCGTTCACAGATATTTGCTAAAAGTCTTCCGTTGGTGGTTGTAGATGGAATGCTGACAAGAATGGAAATGCTGAAAACGATGCCTGAATTAAGAGAAAAATTATGGCACATCGTGAACAGGCTACAAAATGGATTAAGAGAAAGAGGATTTGATATTGGTGCAACAAATAGCCCGGTTACCCCCGTTTATATGAAAGGCGGTTTGCCCGAAGCAACCAACATGGTAACCGATATTCGAGAGAATTACAACATTTTCTGTTCTGTGGTTGTTTACCCGGTAATTCCGAAAGGAGAAATAATTTTCCGCATTATTCCAACAGCTGCACATACTAACGAGGATGTTGATATTACCCTGAAAGCTTTTGAAGAAACCAAGAAAAAATTAGACGCTGGCGAATACAAAGCAGAAGACATCCCTGATATGTCTGACGCCGGCTATGCACAAAGAACAGTTGCATAAAATAAAAACCGGGCTTTTAAAAAAGCCCGGACAATTAAAACCTTAACCATTTAATCTTAAATCTTAAATCAGAGGATCTAATAATAAGTCGGGAAACGGATCAAAAAGGTTGCACTGTGCAACTTTAGATAGCCGACGTGATACTTAAAAACAGTTCCTTAAATTGTGATTGTGTGTTAAAATTTTTGAAAAGAAATTTGCAAAAACTTTCTTTTTCCTTGTTCTCCATTTTACTTGTTGATCAAAATAAAAACCCAAACTATTTGTTGTTTTACTGTCATTGAAAATAATTGTAATTTTAAAAGATAATGACACAAACATTAAATCGTCCGCCAAAAACAATACTGGAGGTATGGGAAAACCTTCCTGAGGGAACTTTGTGCGAGCTTATCAACAACAAACTAATTATGAGTCCTTCTCCGCTTGACATTCACCAGGTGATATTGAATGAAATTAATATTGAAATGTCTCTTTATCTCAAAAAAAATAAATTAGGAGAGATAAGAATAGCTCCTTACGATGTTCATTTTTCTGAAGAAAATATTTTGCAACCCGATTTACTTTTTATAAAAAAGGAAAACCTGCCTAAGGTGCAAAAAAATGGTTTATTTGGTGCTCCGGATCTTGTCATAGAAATACTTTCTCCTTCCTCTTCAAAATTGGATTTTAAAGAGAAGAAGTTAGTATACGAGAAATTTGCTGTTTCCGAATATTTTATTGTTGATCCTGAAACAAGATCTGTCGATTCATTTTTTCTTAAAAAAGGAAAATTTGAAGAGCAGAAAAGACTCATTGGAAAAATAAATTCAAGGATACTGGGAACAAAGATTTCTTTTTAGTCTAAAAGATCGGGCCTTTTTTCTTTTGTGATTTCCACAGATTTTTCATGTCGCCACTCTTCGATTTTCGCATGATTACCACTCATTAAAACTTCAGGTACTTTCCAACCCCTGAATTCTTCAGGCCTGGTATAAACAGGTGGAGCCAATAAATTATCCTGGAAAGAATCTGTAAGCGCTGATGTTTCATCATTCAATACACCGGGAATAAGACGGCCAATTGCATCCACCAAAACGGCAGCACCCAATTCTCCGCCACTCAAAACATAATTGCCGATTGAAATTTCTTTTGTTACAAAATGATCACGCACACGCTGGTCGATGCCTTTGTAATGGCCACAGATCAACAACAAATTATTCTTCAATGACAGTCCATTTGCCATTTTCTGATCAAACAATTCCCCATCAGGAGTGAGGAAAATAATTTCATCATAAGTCGTTTTTTGGTGAAGCGATTCAATGGCATTTACTAAAGGTTCAACCATCATTACCAATCCCGCACCACCACCAAACTGGTAATCATCCACCTGTCCGTGTTTATAATTTGTAAAATCCCTTAAATTGAAAAGATTCACTTCCAGTAATCCTTTTTCCCTGGCTCTCTTTAAGATGGAATGAGCAAAAAAACTATCCATTAATTGGGGAAGTACAGAAATGATGTCAATTTTCATCTAAGTTTGTTAATTGGTTAATTACTTTATTGGTTAAATTGTTTATTGGTAAATCCTTTATTTGAGGTTTTTGCAAATCGCTCATTGTTCATTGTTCATTGCCCATTGTAAATTGCCCATTGCCTATTCCCCCTTGCTGAATCCCAGCCAATCATCCAATTTTCTTTTTTCTTTTTTCGTGGGCCTTCCTTGTTTACTTTTTCTTTTACCGGTGTTAAACACAAATGCACTTCGTTGAGTTTTATCTACCACTTCTTCCGGTGAAAGATCAAGATAATGTTTTATTGCTTCTTCATATTTCACACGATTATGAAGCAAAGAGGTAACTTCGATTTTCCATTTTTTCTCTTCTGTTTTTATTTCATATTGATCACCGATAGCCACTGTTTTCGCTGGTTTCACATTCGCTCCATTAAACTTCACTTTTCCGCTGTTACAACCTTCAGCCGCCAGGCTTCTTGTTTTAAAAATTCTTATTGCCCACAAATATTTATCGATCCTTAATTTTTCTTTTTCTATCATACACAAATTTATCCTGATTTATATAAACGGAAAGATAACGTGTTTTCAATTCCGTACATTTACCCGTAATTTAAAATTTCATTTATGCTAAAACCAGCAAGACTTCTACTAATTGTTCTCTTTTCTGTTTTTTCTTTTTCTTCATTTGCGCAGTTCAGGGCCAAACAAATATTCTGGACCGATGACGGGAATGCAATCCTTAACATCGAAGACGGAAATATTGTAAGAACTGATATTAAATCCGGCCAAAAAACAACATTGGTGCCGAAAGAAGAATTAACGCCGAAAGGCCAAACGGAACCACTGCAATTCAGTATTTACAGCTTTTCGCCTGATTATAAAACGCTTTTGATGTTTACAAATCGTGTAAAAGTTTGGCGTTATAAAACCCGCGGCGATTACTGGGTTTTGAATTTAAATGATCGCAAATTGTTTCAGCTGGGAAAATCTTTGCGCTCTCAATCTTTGATGTATGCAAAAATTTCGCCTGACGGGAAAAAGGCAGCTTACGTAAGTGGACATAATTTGTACGTGGAAGACTTGTCAACACATGTAATAAAACCACTAACGGTGAACGGTACACGCAAATTTGTGAATGGAACTTTTGATTGGGTGTATGAAGAAGAATTTGGCTGCCGCGATGGTTTTCGCTGGAGTCCTGATAGTAAGAAGATTGCTTTTTGGCAGGTGGATGGAAGAAAGACAAGAGATTATTACATGCTGAACACAACCGATTCTGTTTATTCTATTGTGATTCCTGTTGAATATCCAAAAGTGGGGCAACCGCCGTCACCTGTGAAAATCGGCGTTGTTACCGTCAGCAATGACAACATAAAATGGATGAAAGTGCCGGGTGATCCAAGTGAGCATTATATTCCCAGGATGGAATGGGCAGACAATTCTTCACAGGTTGTTTTGCAACAATTGAATAGGAAACAAAACGAAAGCAAATTGTTTTTTTGTGATGTAAACACCGGGGCAGCAAAGAATTTTTATACAGAAGATGATAAGGCTTTTATTGATATCAAATCAAGATGGAACGATGATGATCCGACGGGTTGGGATTGGCTGGATAAGGGAAAAGATTTTTTGTGGGTAACTGAAAAAGATGGCTGGCGTCACATTTATTTAGTAGACAGGAACGGAAAGGAAACACTCGTCACAAAGGGCGATTATGATATCCAAAGCATTAAATGTATTGATGATAAGGACGGATATGTTTATTTTATGGCATCGCCAAACAATGCTACCCAGCTGTATTTATTCAGGACAAAATTAGATGGCTCTGGTAAACTCGAATCTCTGTCTCCTTCCGACCTGGTTGGTTGGCATGATTACAATATTTCGCCATTAGCCAAATATGCTTTTCATTCATTTTCCAATTACAAAACTTATCCTGCAAGAGAATGGATCTCGTTACCAGATGGAAAATCATTGGATCCCGCAAAAAGTATTGAGGCAAATATGAAAGTAAATGAGAACAGCAATGTTCATTATTTTAAAGTGACAACAGATGATAATGTAACATTAGATGGCTGGATGGTTTATCCTGATAATTTTGATTCAACCAAAAAATACCCAGCAGTTTTTTATGTGTATGGAGAGCCGGCTGCATCAACGGTTAGTGACCGGTTTGGTGCCCAATATAATTTCTTATACCAGGGTGATATGAGTAAAGACGGTTATTTTCAAATCTCTGTTGATAACCGCGGCACACCTTCTTTAAAGGGCGCCGAATGGCGAAAATCGATTTATGGGGAAATTGGAAGATTAAACATCCGCGACCAGGCAATGGCTGCTAAAAAGATTTTGGATAAACCTTATTTTGATAAAGATCGCATAGCAGTCTGGGGATGGAGCGGCGGTGGTTCTACAACACTTAACCTGATGTTTCAACATCCTGAAATTTATAAAACCGGGATTTCAATTGCAGCAGTTACCAATATGTTGTTTTATGACAACATTTATGAAGAAAGATATATGGGATTGATCCCGGAAAATAAAGAAAATTATGTCCTTGGATCGGCATTGCACTATGCGAAAAATCTGCAGGGAAATCTATTATTTATTCATGGAACCGGTGACGATAATGTTCAATATGACAACGCGGAGGCTTTGTTGAACGAATTGATCAAATACAATAAGAAATTCACCTTTATGCCTTTCCCCAATCGCACACATGCCATTTCAGAAGGGGAGGGAACAAGAGATTTTTTGACGAGTTTGTACACTGATTATTTGAGGAAAAATTGTCCTCCTGGCGCAAGATAAATTTCAATTTTAAACTTAATGAATGCCTGTTTGAATTATTCAAGCGGGCATTTTTTTATTGCTAGTAAACAAAGAAAAAGACAAGTTTTTCTCTGATTAGTCTGAGCAGATATGAAAAGAGAAGGAATTAAAATGAGAAGAGAGAGATAAAAAGTATCGGGGAGCGGACTTGAACCGCCGACCTTCGGGTTATGAATCCGATGCTCTAACCAGCTGAGCTACCCCGACATTTTGGGCGGCGAAGATAATACTTTGCGCAAAAAATACAATGCAAAAATTGCATTTAAAATCTATTTGATTTTGGGAAAGCCTTTATTGATTTTCGCTCCTTCCGGGGTAGATTTCCAAAGCTTTCTCAAGGCAATCCATCGCATGGTTAATAGCATCAACATTCAGGACATAAGCAAGACGTACTTCCATTTTGCCCAGACCTTCTGTGCCATAAAAACCGGTTCCGGGAGCAAGCATAACAGTTGCGCCATTGAATTCGAAAGAATTGAGCAACCATTGACAAAAAGTATCTGCATCGTCAATGGACAAAGAAGCCATAGCGTAAAATGCACCACCCGGATTAGGACAGAAAACGCCGGGCATTGCATTTAATCTTTTCACGATGGTATCTCTCCTCAGTTGGTATTCCGCTTTAATGTCATCAAAATAATCTGAAGGAAGATCAACCGCAGCTTCCCCTATTATTTGTCCGAAGGTTGGAGGGCTTAACCTGGCCTGCGCAAATTTTAAAGCTGTTTGTAAAACTTCACTATTATGAGTAACCAAAGCCCCAATACGCGCACCACAAGCACTGTAACGCTTACTGATGGTGTCGAGCATGATCACATTATCTTCGGCTCCCTCAAGATGCAACGCACTAAAATGTTCCCCTTCATAGCAAAACTCCCGGTAAGCCTCATCAGAAAATAAATACAGATTGTGCTTTTTGATGATCTTTTTTAAAACCTCCATTTCTTCGCTACTGTATAAATAACCGGTTGGATTATTGGGGTTGCAGATCATGATCGCTTTAGTTTTGTCAGTAATTAACTCTTCAAAAGCCTCAATCGCGGGAAGTGCAAATCCATTTTCGATGTATGAAGTAACAGGTTTTATGGTGATTCCGGCGGCAACTGCAAAACCATTATAATTGGCATAAAATGGTTCAGGAATGATCACTTCATCGCCTGCGTCAAGACAGCTCATAAAAGCAAATAAAATTGCTTCGCTTCCACCTGTTGTTATTATTATTTCATTATGATCGACATTGATATTAACTGATTTATAATACTCCACCAATTTATTTCTATAGCTTTCATTTCCTGCGCTGTGGCTGTATTCCAAAACTCTAAAATCAGAATTTCTAACCGCATCCAGGATTTCAGGAGGTGTTTCAATATCGGGTTGACCAATATTCAAATGAAAGATCTTAGTTCCTTTTCTTTTTGCAGCCTCTGCAAAGGGAACCAATTTGCGTATTGGAGAGGCGGGCATTATTTTGCCGCGATTACTTATAGATAACATGCCGCAAAGATAATTGAGTAGGGATGAATTTTTATTCGGGTGGTATTAAATTAAAAGTTTGAAGCACTTTATTTTTTTGCAAAAAAAAGGAATGCACTTTTCAAATTGCATTCCTGAGTTCGTTTGTAGCACGTACGGGATTCGAACCCGTGATTCCTCCGTGAAAGGGAGGCGTCTTAACCCCTTGACCAACGCGCCATTTTTTGTTAAGGGACGGCAAAGATAACTTCAGGCAGTTTTGTTGCCAAATAATTTTGCTTCTTTAGCACTAAAAATTTTAAAAGGCTGCTTAGATCAAAATTTGGGACAAGGAATTCCCTTAAAGCCTGCAGGCTTTTTCACATAAATTAAAGAAAGTTCAAATCCACCCCTGCTTTGTGAACCAGCTTTGAGACTTGAAACATTGATATCATAAGTTGCGCCAATGCGTAGCCCTGAAAATTCAAGACCAACATAGGGAATAATTGCATCATCAAGACGATACCACAAACCTCCATATACATTAGATGGTTCCTGTGATTTATCGTCAATTACTGCTGCCAAAGCACCACCAAGCACGGTTTCAGAAGCTTTGTTTTGGTATTGGTAAATTCCGCTGGTGTGTAAAGTCAAAATATCTGAAACGGGAAAATAACCTCCGGCGCTCACGGTAGTTCTTGTTGCAATATTCCACGTAGCGCCCTGGAAACTTTCACTTGGTCGGTTGATATGATACATGGAAGCGCCGACATAAAAATTGTTTGTTTCATCTGTTGACATAGTGTACAATAATCCTGCATTGACATCAATATAATTAATATCAAGATTGTTATTCAGGAATGTTTCTTGTGTTACGCCGGTAAATCCAAAAGGAGTTAGCTGATCTTCAAAAACCAACTTGCTTCTGTCGAGTCTTTTTTGTCCATAAGTTCCCTGGAATCCGATTCCTAATTGTTTAAATCCATCTTCATCCAATGATTTGTGATAGGAGGTGGAAATACCAAAATAATTATTAGTTAGAACTCCGCTTCCGGCCTTGTCGGTTAAAGCCAAAAAACCTATTCCCCATCTATCGTAATCCGGAAGCCGGTTTTTTAAAATATCAAAATCAACACTTATTGTTGAAGTAGTATAAACATTATTAAATGCCGGCCATTGGTTTCTGTAATTCCCGGCAACGCGAAAAGTTCCGTCGAATTTGCCAGTCAATGCCGGATTTAAGGTGAGCGGAGAAGCAAAGAATTGGGAGAAGTGTGGATCCTGGCCTTCAACAAAAATTGAAATCGCAAAGAAAAAACACAGAAAAGTAATGGCCTTTTTCATTTTACAAAAGAGTTCAGATACTTAAAGATAAGTTAACGCCTTGAGTATTTATATATTTTACCAAATTTAATTTTAAAGGCCTTGTTATTACATTTGCACTTTTACTCCGTAAGCCAAATCTCCCGCGTCACCAAGGCCGGGAACAATATATCCTTTGGCAGTTAGTTCGTCATCAATATCGCCGCACCAGATTGTCGCTTTTGGTTCTGCTCTTTGTACATATTCAAGTCCAACCGTACAGGCAAGCGCACACGCAATATGAATTTCTGAAGGATTGCCTGATTCCTTGATGAATTGCATTGCTTTTACCAAAGAAGCGCCGGTGGCGAGCATCGGATCGCAAATGATCACTACACGATTTTCCATTTCGGGACAACTGATGTATTCCAGACTTATTTCAAAACTTCCATCAGTGTGATGTTTTCGATAAGCGCTGATAAAAGCATTGTCTGCCTTATCAAAAAAATTCAATAAGCCGGTATGCATGGGCAATCCCGCCCTGAGAATCGTAGCTAAAACCGGTTGCATTTGAAGTATTTTACAAACGGCAGTTCCCAAAGGAGTGGTAATTTCCTGTTCCATCCAGGGCAAGGTTTTACTTATCTCATAAGCGCAAGCTTCACCGATCCTTTCAAGATTTTTCCTAAAGCGCAACCTGTCGTTTTGCACTTCAACATCTCTAAGTTCACATATCCAGTTGGAGATCAGCGAATGCTCTTCGCTCAGGTTTATTACCATTTATTACAGTTTTAAAAGAGGCTTAAAGATAAGAGGAATATTTAAAGTTCTAAATTTGGGCAAATCTAAAAATTTAATAGTAATTGTTCTATGATCTATAACGTGATTGGGTTAATGAGCGGAAGTTCGCTTGATGGATTGGATATTGCTTTTGTTGAATTTACTGAAACGGCCGGCAGTTGGAGTTATAAGATTCAATGTGCCGCCTGTTTAAAATATGAAGAAGAGTGGATTGAAAGATTAAAAAATGCTATCAATCTTCCTGCTCTTGATTACCAGGTTTTGCATTCAGAATACGGAAGATTTTTGGGAGAAAAAGTGAATGAATTTATCGAAGAATTTAATCTTCATCACAAAGTGAATTTGATTGCTTCGCATGGCCACACAACTTTTCATCTTCCTGAAAAAAAGATGACACATCAATTGGGAGATGGTGCTGCAATTGCAGCTGTTACTGCGCTTCCGGTTGTTAGCGATCTGCGTGCAATGGATGTTGCTTTGGGCGGACAAGGCGCGCCGATCGTTCCTTTAGGTGAAAAATTATTATTTCCTGGTTATAGATATTTTTTAAACATTGGAGGAATTGCGAACATTTCGGTTCACAGTAAACCGACAAATAATGAAAATATTTCTCACGGGAATGACGAAGTGATTGCTTATGATATTTGCGCTGCTAATCGTGTTTTAAATATGCTTGCAGCTGAAAATAATATGGAGTATGATAAAGATGGTATTTTAGCATCCCAGGGAACAGTGAATGAAGATCTTTTGCAAAAAATTAATTCACTTCAATATTTTTCATTGCATTATCCTAAATCATTACCCAATAGTTTTGGAACTGATATTGTTTTTTCTTTGATAAAAGAATTTGCATTATCAACAGAAGATGCGCTGGCGACTTTTGTAGACCATATTGCAATTCAAATAAAAAAAGCCCTTGAAAATTATTTTTCAAACAGTGAAGGGCAACAGCTGATGATCACGGGCGGCGGCGCTTTGAATAAATTCCTTATAAAGAGAATTCAGAGCCATTTGGATGAAATCAATTTCGAAGTATATATACCTGAAGAAGAAGTAATAATTTATAAAGAAGCCTTAATTATGGCTTTACTGGGAACTTTACGCTGGCGCGAACAATATACCGTTCTTTCATCTGTAACCGGCGCCGCAAGAAACAGCATTGGCGGTGCTTTATGGCTGGGAACAGAAGCGTGACGGAATTTTGAATGCAAGAATATTTAAGATTTCATGTATGAAATTTTTATTTATTTTTCAAAACAAATATGTTCCTCTTATGAAAATCAAATCCGGATTTTTAGTTTGTTGTGCAATCTTTTTTCTTTCCTGTAATTCAGAAAATTCAAACCAGGAACAAAAAAGCTACAAGGAAACGAAGAATGCTTTGTTGAAAAAAGAAGAAAGAGATCCTGCGGCTTTTATTACAGTAAATGGAAATAGCAGAAAAAATATTGTGGGTCAAACGGTGGTAAATGGAACATTGGTAAATAAAGCTTCAGTCGCTACTTATAAAGATGTAAATCTTCAACTTTCATTTTATTCCAAAACAAGGGCTCTGCTTGAAACAGATAAAGAAACCATTTATCAAATTCTAAATCCCGGCGACGCGCAGGATTTCAAAACAAAATATTTTGCACCAAAAGGAACGGACAGTGTTGGGTTGAAGGTTTTGGGAGCAAAAGTGATTGAACAATCTTCCCAGCAGTAAACATATAAAAAAGCATGATTATTATTTTGCAATAACAATCATGCTTACACGAAAAAAATTATTATTTTATTCTTTAAAATAATTTGCTCGCCAAAGCTGGTAGCGTTTATACATGCCCGGTAGTTCGTCCTTAAATCTTTGCAAATCCCTCTTGTCTTGCGGCGACCACAAAACCTCACTTAGTGCGCTCATTCTTGGAAAGATCATGTACTCCACTTTTTGCGGATTAGACATGTATTCTGTCCACACATTTGCCTGCGCTCCCAAAACGTAATGAGCTTCAGAAGGAGCCAGTTCCGCGGGAACCGGATGATAATTGTAAACGGTATCCAGCGGCAAATAACCGCCAATGGTAAGACTGTCGGGATTTTTTTGTTGTGAATGATCGAAGTAAACGTATTTGCCGGGAGTCATAATTACATCATGGTTTTGTTGTGCAGCGGCAATTCCTCCCTGCTCTCCGCGCCAGCTCATTACTGTAGCGTTTGGCGCCAATCCACCTTCCAGGATTTCATCCCAGCCAATAATACTTCTTCCTTTGCTGTTGAGGTATTTTTCGATCCGTTGTATAAAATAACTCTGTAATCCGTTCTCGTCTTTCAAATTTTTTTCTTTGATCAGTTTCTGGCAAAATGCAGATTTTTTCCAATAGGTTTTAGGACATTCATCACCACCGATGTGAATGTATTTTGAAGGGAACAATTTCATCACTTCATCCAACACATTTTCTATAAAAGTAAACGTGTATTCAGATGGACAAAAAACATCAGGAAAAACACCCCAGGCCTGCTGAACCTGTTTCCCTGTGCGACTTCCAGCCCATGGAACACGCGGACTTATCTCAGTAGATTGATCTGGAAAACAACTTAATTTGGGATAAGCTGCAATAGCTGCTGAAGCATGGCCGGGCATTTCAATTTCAGGAATCACCGTGATGAAACGATCCTTTGCATATTTTACAATTTCCCTTATCTGGTCTTGAGTATAGAAACCTCCATAACGGATGCTGTCATTTCCTGTTCCGGGATAATGGCCAATGATTGTTCCGTTGCGATATGCGCCAACCGAAGTAAGGCGTGGATATCTTTTAATTTCAATTCGCCATCCCTGGTCTTCAGTCAGGTGCCAGTGAAAAGTATTGTATTTATGGTAAGCCATGTAATCCAAATACTTTTTGACAAAATCAACACCAAAAAAGTGACGGCCGACATCAAGGTGCATCCCGCGATATTGAAAACGCGGGTAATCATCAATTGAAACCGCAGGAACAGAAAAACCGGCTGAAATGTTTTCTTTAGTGGAAGGAAAAAGTTGTAGCAACGTTTGCAATCCATAAAACAAACCTTCATTGGAAGCGCTCGTAATCGTAACTCCTTTTTCATTTGATAAAAGATGGTATTCATCTTTTTTGCCTGAAGAAATCAATTTGAAATTAATTGACTTGGCTTTGGCAGATGTTGAAACTGGCAGGGTAAAACCGTACAATTTTTTAAGGTAAATATTCAGCATTTTTGCTTCGTGCATATCATTTGCAGAAGCAACAATTGCAGTTGATTTTGTCAATTGAAAATTCCCGTCATTCACTTGCATTGAAACGGGTTCAGGAACAACAATCACTTTCGTTTGACAAAATGTGGTAATGGAGATGAACAGGAATAGAAAGACAAAAAGTTTTTTCATGATTAATAATTTAGGTAAATGAATTTCGCAGAAACACTAAAATAAGTTTTACTTCGATACGGGAAGCGTAATTTTTGAAGGATGTTCTTTGTCGTGATAAATTTTGATGGTTGATTTTTGGAAATCGCTTTTTATTGCGTCTGGTATGCGCATAAATTTTTGGGGATTGATATCCACCAAAGGAAACCAACTGCTTTGCACCTGCACCATTATGCGGTGGCCTTTCTTAAACATGTGATCAACATCCTTCAAATTTATTTTAACCTCGCTGATCTTTCCGGGAACAAAAGGTTTGGGGTGCACATAACTGTTCCTGAATTTTCCACGCATCACTTCGGCTCTTACCATTCTTTCAAAATCGCCGGTAACGTCAGTTCGTCTAAGAACTTATTTTTCTCTTCAAATATATTTCAATCAGAGGCGATTTTAGCTTGCCTTTAAAATATTTTGAAAAGGAGTTGAATAAGAAAAGATCCGCCGTATTTTGAAGATAATCGCTTCCGGTG
>DASTXM010000032.1:0-2730 GCA_035765495.1 Hanamia sp. | reverse complement strand
GCCGACAGGAAATTTGGATTCATCCAACGGTAATGAAGTAATGCAAATGCTAACTGAATTAAATGAGCAGGGAACCACCATTGTAATGGTTACGCACAGTGAACATGATGCAAGATACAGTCATCGCATTATCAGGATGCTCGATGGACAAACTGTTACGGAAAATATTTTGGTGTAATACTTATTTAAAATTCGAGAAACTAACGCACTAAGTACGAACTAGAGAATCATGTTTAAAAATTATCTGAAAACAACTTTTAGAAACCTTTGGAAAAATAAAGGTTATACGTTCCTGAATATTTTCGGGCTTGCGATAGGAATTGCATGTGCTGCGCTAATATTTTTATGGGTTGAAGATGAATTAAACTATAATGATTATTTCAGCAACAAAGAAAACCTGTATAAGATTAAAGACAGTCAAACCTATGATGGTACTACATTTACGTTTGATGCAACACCTGGTCCTCTTGCACCGGGTATCAAATCTGAAATACCGGGAATCAAAAATACTGCGCGCACCACGTGGGGAAATCAATCGTTGTTTTCGTTAGATGATAAAAACATTTATGAACAGGGAATGTATGTTGATTCATCGTTCTTATCGATGTTTGGCTTGAAGTTTATACAGGGAAAGGCTGCTACTGCTTTTCAGCAATTGTATTCAGTTGTGATCAGTAAAAAAATGGCAGAAAAGTTTTTTGGTTCAACCAATGTTGTTGGAAAATCTTTACGGGTAGATAACAAGCAAAATTATGTTGTGTCAGGGGTGATAGAAGATTTACCTGAAAATGTTTCTTTCAAATTTGATTGGGTTGCTCCGTTTAAAATTTATCTTGATCAGAATGATTGGTTACAACAATGGGGAAATAACGGCATTGTTACTTATGTTGAAACCGCTTCAAATGCCAACATTGCTTCTATTAATAAAAAGCTCTACAATTATTTGGATACAAAAGGTCAAGGCTTCAATGCGAAGTTTTCAATTTATCCGATGAGTCGTTGGAGAATGTATGACAGTTGGAAAAATGGAAAAGAAGTTCCGGGGAGAATTAAATTTGTAAATCTTTTTAGTTTGATTGCCTGGATCATTTTGATTATAGCATGCATTAATTTCATGAATCTTTCTACGGCCCGTTCTGAGCAAAGAGCGCGTGAAGTTGGTGTTAGAAAAGTGTTGGGTGCGGGAAAGGGAAAATTAATTGTTCAATTCATTGGCGAATCATTGATCATGGCTTTGATCTCTGCCCTGGTGGCTATCGGAATCGTTTATTTAGCACTGCCTGCATTTAACTCTCTTGTTGAAAAACAACTTTTTGTTGGTATCTCCAATCCGGTACACATTGTTGCCTTATTAGCAATCGCGCTGATTTGTGGATTGATAGCCGGCAGTTATCCGGCATTTTATCTTTCTTCTTTCAATCCGGTAACTGTGCTGAAGGGATTAAAGATAAAAAGCAGTGGCAGTGCCGGTTTTATCAGGAAAGGATTGGTGATCGTTCAGTTTTCAATTTCCATTGTTCTTATCATCAGCACCATCATTGTTTACCAGCAAATTCATCATGTAAAAAACCGTGACCTTGGCTACAACAAACAAAACCTGATCTATCTGCAATTGCAGGGAAATATGAAACAACATTTCAATGCAATAAAAAATGATTTACTACAAACCGGAGTTGTGCAAAATGCGGCTCTAAGCAGGAGCATAGTTTTGCAACTGGGCAGTAATACAGGCAATTTCCAATGGCAGGGAAAAGATCCAAACAAACAGGTTTTGATCACTGTTGAAGGAGTAAGTCCTGAATATACTTCTACCATGGGAATGCACATCAAAGAAGGAAGGGATTTTTATGCTGATATAAAATCAGACAGTAACAATGTGATCATTAATGAAACACTGGCAAAGATCATGGGCGGTAAAAATATTCTGGGCAGTGTGCTTTCACAAGGTGATAGCAAATACACAGTGGTTGGAGTCATGAAGGATTTTATTTACAACAACATGTATTCTCCGAGTTCTCCTTTGATTCTTTTTCCCGATACTTCCAGTGTCAATTATCTAACGATCCGATTGAATGCAAAACATAATCTTCCGGAATCAATTGCCAAAGTTGAGAAGGTAATAAAAACAGACAATCCGGGCTTCCCCTTTGAAGCAAAATTTGTGGACGAACAATTTGATCAGTTTTTTAAAGCAGAAACTCTGATTGGAAAATTAGCATCAGTATTTTCAGTGCTTGCCATCTTCATTTCCTGCCTAGGGTTATTTGGTTTAGCCGCTTATACCGCTGAAAGAAGAACGAAAGAAATCGGTATCAGAAAAGTGTTAGGCGCTTCCGCTAAAGGGCTTGCAGGACTGCTTTCTAAAGATTTTCTATACCTGGTAGCTTTCTCGTGTATTCTCGCATTTCCCATTGCCTGGTGGATGATGCATAACTGGCTTGAAAAGTATGAATACAGAATCAACATCAGTTGGACCATATTTCTGATAGCCGGTTTGCTCGCTTTGCTGATCGCGTTAATTACAGTGAGTTTCCAGGCAATTAAAGTGGCGTTATCAAATCCCGTGAAGAGCCTAAGAAGCGAATAACCAGCTCTTCAGCTAATGTGAAAATTACGTAATAGTGTGTTAAGATGAAAATTCATCACTCTGCACTCATGCCTACACGAAAATAATTTTGGAAATAAAAATCGCATTATTTCTGTGTTTACTGAAAATAAAAAATAAAGTGT
>DASTXM010000031.1:0-18344 GCA_035765495.1 Hanamia sp. | reverse complement strand
GATGCAGTAAAGGGAAATAAATCAGGCAATTCAAATGCTGATGCAAGTTCATCTTCATCTTCTTCTACGCCAGGGGATGCGACGGCTTCTTCCGGGAAAAATAATCCACCAACTATCAAAAGTTATGAAAATTATGATTTTGTTCAGGGCGACACTGTTTTGTTTGAAGATGATTTTACAGAGGACCAGGATGGAGAATTTCCTTCTCATTGGAATTTGAATGATGGGCAGGCTGTCGTGAACAAGATAAATAATGAGCCGGCATTCTTTCTCACAGAAGGAAATTATGTAAGAGTAAGCCCTTTAATGAAAACAAAGTCATATTTGACTAATCCTTTTACTGTTGAATTTGATTATTATCCAACGGGCGGCTCCTACGGAATTGTAGTTTTTCTTCATCATCTTGAAGCAGGTGATGATGAAACAGCAGACATAAATTTCGGTAACCGGGGAGATGTATCTTCCAGTCATCTACCCAAAGATTTTGAAGCTTCCTATCCAAATGAAGATGATGCTACTTTCTTTAACAGGTGGCACCACGGCGCTCTTATCTTTAAGGACAACCAGTTAAAATGTTATGTTGACCAACACCGGGTATTGGTAATACCTAATGTGGGAATCACTCCCCTGTGGCTTGGATTTGGAGGTATAGGTTCGCAGGAAAATCCGATCATCTTCAAAAATGTTCGAGTGGCGGCTGGTGGTAAAATGAATATGCTCGGAAAGAAATTCACTGAGTCCAAAATTGTTACGCACGGGATCACCTTTGACGTAGACAAATCAGATATTAAACCAGAAAGCATGGGCACCTTAAATATGATCATAAACGTTATGAAGAATAACCCCGACCTTAAATTTGAAATTGACGGACATACAGACAATTCTGGTGATGCAGCACATAATTTGACTCTTTCCCAGGATAGAGCCAATGCCGTAAAAGCCCAATTGATCAAAATGGGTATTGATGGCTCACGCCTTACCACAAAGGGTTTTGGCGATACAAAACCCATAGATTCGAATGACACGCCTGCAGGAAAGGCTAATAACAGAAGAGTAGAGTTTGTGAAAATATAATTTGAAGTCCCCGCTTTTATAAAACTGCGAAGCATATTCATTATCATCAATCACAAAATGTAAATTCTAAATTTGATTACGAAGAAATTCATATTAATTTCCATTACATTACTGTTTATTAGTGTAACAAAGGCTGGCAATGGAAATGTGTACCTGGATGGTGAAAACAAGATCATTCTTGGAAATGCATCTTTTGCAAATGAAATCGAATGGACGGATTTTTCAACATTTGTCCCGCTCACCACACTTTCTCCTTTACAGACAGATTGGTTCACTCACAATGGAAAAGCACATATTGTTATTCAGCTAACCAATAGCAAAAACGACCGGTTATTGTTGGAATTAGGCAGAAAAAAAACTTATCAATTTCCAAAAGAATTGAACGATGTCAGCGACGAAAAGGATTATCATCTGAATCTTTTCGAATTGTTTGTAAAAGACAAGAATAATGAGAGAAGAAAGTTTGGTTTTGGAAATAAAGCGCACATGAATGTGCAGGTAATAGAAATCACTCCTACAGAAGTAAAGATCCATTTAACAGGAACAATTAGCTATTATCTTCATCCTACAAATTATGAAAATGGTCCCTTGTCAGATCCTATCACTATTACAGGAAATATTTCATTGAGAAAAAAGGAAATTTCTCTTCCCCACTTAAAAGATAATTATCCCGATTGTGATAATTCGATTTATGATGAAGTAAGTCCGTTTTGGAAAAACACCGGTGAATGGAGAACCGCCACTGATTGTGAAAGATCTTTCTATTCAAAAATATTTCCTTTAATGAAGAAAGCATTACAGCCGGTTTATGAATATTACCAACAAAAAGGATTCATTTTTGAGCAGGACAAAAGCAGCATTTATCAACCTGTCGAACTTCGGCTTAAACGACCTGAAAATCCATTTTTCTGCGCACAAAATACTGTTGACGGCAGAGATTTTTATATGGCCTCTACTGCAAACCCATTAAAAGGCCCTTTGGCAGACCTGAACAATAAACTAATGCAGGTTATAGGGAGTGCAAACGGTAAGAATGTTGATAAAGAAGTACAACAAATAACAAGAGAGCGAAGTAATTATACTTTTCAAATAAGCCTTTACCTGAACAGGCCATTAGATATCGAAGGTTATTCTTCTGATCATGTATATGAAGAAGCGGGCAATGGGTACGCCAGAGTGGTGAATGATGATGAAATAGAAAATGGAGCGGCAAAAGATCACACCGCTTATTTCCTATATGGCAAATGGCAGCCTGTAAACCTTCAACAGGAAATTGTGGACCGCTTCATACCTTCTGAAGGAGCTAAAGAATTGAGTGTGCAATCGGTTATCATAAAAATTTATAGTAGTAAAGCAACAGCTGATCATATCGCAGCTTTGATAGATAAAAATGCATTGAAAGAATTAATGAAAGTAACGCCGTGATTTGGAATGTATCAGATGAAACAACTAATTCAATTAATCAATAGGAATGAGCGAACGATAACTAAACTCGTGATCGATGAAAGGTTGAAAGTTGCCATCAAATCTTAGCTATGAAGAAATTATATTTTTTGCTTAATTTATTACTACCTTTTTTACTAATAAATAAAATAGCTGCCGCACAATGGTACGTGGACACAGCAACAAATGCTGAAATACAGGCACATGATCAACCTTATATTATTTTAGAAAAAGAACTCGCCAAACTTTGTAACAGGGACTGGGGCATTCCACAAAATCCCTTTCTTCTTTTAAAAAACGAGCCTTATCACCGACTGATCTTACGTGGCAAATCTATTGATGCATTTAGTTTCACCTCGGCCGGAGATGCGTGCACAATAAAACTGAAACAAACTTCACCGATTTTTAAAGCAATCCTGGATTCGATCCGGTTGCTTATGAATGAGGAGGCTGATCATATGAAACTGGAACCTGAAATGTGGAGAAATTCAGCAAAAAATAATTATAAAATATCTGCTTCAGAAAAGAGAACAGTTGACAGTCTAAAACGGGTTGATAAAATATTGAATAATAAACTTGACGATTTGCAGGAAGAACAAACATTTGCTGACATATCATTGGACATAAATGAAAACTGGACACGCGATTTAGGAAATGGTACTAAAAACCAATTGATGGCACCCATAGCCGATATTAAATATACTGTTCTAAGTATAGTATATCCGGATGAAGACCGATCCGATACTTCTTACTATGCTTATTTATACCTTGGCAACTGGCCACGTCCTGATTTGAAAAAGAGAGTGCTGTATAATTTTGTATACAATGATCACTATGGGGCCAATGACCGAAAACATGCAGGGCCTCCCATTATAGAAAACTTTGAGGTTTCTGTAATTTCTCATAAGTATAACAATCTCATGAAAGTCCTTCATAACATTGACTGGTCAAAATTTGATGAGCTGATAAAAAGATGAATGGTTTTTTGGCAGTCTTTTCTAAGACCTGATCAACATAAGAAAAGAGAAATATCATCCTCCAAATACTTAAAACCTTGAAAAAAAGTTTTATTCTTCTTGTCCTGGTCGTTGCGCCCATCTTCCTGTTTGCCCAATCAAACGATATGCAAAAGCAAATAGAGGAAGCAAAGAAAAAAATGGCGCAATTGCAATCCAATCCACAATTTCAGGATGCAATGAAAAAAGCACAGGCAGCAATGCAAAAAGTGAAAACGGATGCTGGAATTCAAAAAGCAATGGCGGCAAACAAGTATCAACTGGATTCGTTGAAAAGAACAAATCCCGCATTTGCCAATATAGAGATTCCAGACCTGAACAAAATACAAATCCCTTCAATGCCCAACTTTGATTCTATCGGAAAAGAGCTGGACAAAACTTCCACACAATTTCAGTCCTTTTCAAAATCAATTGACCAGGAAATACCTAAACTTAATAATTTTCATCATTCTGATAAATTGCCTCAATTATCTGAAAACGAGCTGCTTTCATTGACCAATGATATCCTGAAAAAAATAAATCCAACTTTTGGACCAGTGGATTTGCATAATCTGAATGCAATGCTGAAAGATAACAACATTAATATCCCCGGTACGGGTGCTTTTCTGCTGGCAACCGGAGGTTCAACAAATGCCGCCTTGTTTTTGATTTGTAATGGCATCATAAAAAACCCTTCAAATCCATGGGCAATTAATGACCTTGGTGTTTACTTCCGTGACCGTGGGGATTTTGAAACCGCCTTGAAACTTTATTTCTACGCTAATAAGCTCAGTCAGGAAAAGAACATGGTTATTAATACCAATATGGGATGGGCGGCGGCTTATTATGGAGATTTTAGCACCGCTCAAAAATATTTTGACAAAGCTTTAGCTTTTGACAACAACTTCACCAGTGCCTTGGAAGGAAAAGCGCTTATCGCTTATCAAGAGGGCAATACTGCGGCTCTTTTTCAATGTCTTGCAAAAGAAATAAAATTTATGGGTGCGAGCAATAGCAGCGGTCCATCAGATGCGTTTGGCGAATTATGCAGCGGAATCATTAGTGAGAACAATATGAGCAATTCGGATAATCAAAAATCAGATCCAAATCAAGATCATACTTTTGATAATCCAAATCGACAGGATCCACCTCCAGGGGCAACTGTCGATGACGTTAGCTATCCGGGTTACAAAAAGATTTTTATTAACGACCCTAAAGAAATTGAGAGTACGCTCGGTAAATGCAGTTTGCTTGGAATACAATCAGAGAAAGAATTGAAGCAGAGATTGCTAGAAGTTCAACAAAAGAAAAAATCATTAAAACCGCTGGTTCAGATGCCATATAGGGATGATGAAGGAAACTTAATTTATCCAAATTCCTTTAGTAAATATGTTCAATTATTTGATCTAATAGACGAATCTTTTGATAAGAGAACTGCATGGTATGCGAGTAAGTTGGACAAAAAGCTAAACCTTTTGAGAAAGGACGTGGTAAACCGCGATATGGACATGAACTTGCAGTACAATAAAGGTTTGCTGGAATGTGGTAAACTTTCCGGAACTGCTAAAGACGCGTGTGTCCGTAAGCTGAATTGTAAATTGATTCCCAAAATGTATAAATCAAAAAATAATGACTTAGATGTGGTTGCTCAATTGTGGGACGATTATTATTCTCATGCTGCAAAGGCCATTCAATGGTACATTGACGCATCAGCACCATTCATAAGCCGGGTACATGATGAGGGATGGAATGAATATTTAAATAAGAAAAGAGAATTAGCGGTAAGAGAAGCAGTTATTAAGGCATATGGTTTGTGGGCAGAAGGACTTGGAGACATCTTTTCACCCATTTGTCTTTTCATCCAGGCAAAAGCACCAAGCTGTGCTCCAATTGAAGTTGCAGGCGAAGCCCCTGATCCTTTTTCGAAAGCGCCAAAATATATTAAAGAGTTCGAAGGGCCTTGTTTTGACGTTCCAATTAATTCTTTAGGAATAGGATTTAGTGCTGACATTAATTGTCATTCAACCAAAATAGGTTTTGAACTTGGGCCATTCAAGGCATTTTATACACACGTTGATGATCCTATTTATGCACAAAATCACGGATTTACCAATGACGTTGACTTCTCAGCTTCTGTAAGTAAAGATTTAGAAATTGTAAAGCTGGAAAGTGAAATTGATCCTGAAACCGGAAAACCGATCGAGTGGACTCCTGTTAAAGCGGGAGTGGGTTTAGAAGGCTCGGTTGATTTAAAATTTGATAACAACTGGCAGTTCAAATCAGGGAGCAGCAAGATAGGCGCTTCCGCTGAAGTTGCCGGAATGAATTTGGGGGGCATTTCAGCAACCAGAACCGTAGAAATGGTTGCTGGTCAGTTGAAGGTAAATCCATTAACAGTTAATACAACCGGACCTTCATTCATAAAATAAAGAGAACGATTCGTCTTAATTCTGATTCGCTTGAATGCTTTTCAAAACTAGGAAAACAAAAGTGAACGAATAAATACCGCTGAATTTTATTTTGAATATGGAAGAAATCAACTATTCCAATTCATCATCGGTAAAAGATTGTGAGCTGAGGTTGATCATGCTTCCCATCAAATCTTTAAATTCAATTTTTCCTTCCAAAACTTTTTTACTGATCAATGAAAATGCAGACAAGCCATGAAGGACAAATTCCATCAGCAATGCATTTTCTTTGTTATTAGCAGCAGGAAAATGTTTTTTTACAAGCCCAAAAAGTCCATCAACTTTATAAAGCATTTGAATCTTTTCTTCATCTTTCAAATCCAATGAAAGGTTGAGTTGATGGCCCGAATCGAACCAATGAGTAATGGTCTTGTAAGGATTTTCATTGACTACTGCTTCCCGCGAGTTTCTTCTTTTCTTGAGAGAATCGGGATTGGGAAAATATTTTACGAATTGGGTGCGAATTGCTTTTTCCAACAAATTATAAGCTACCTGGTAAGGCCCCTCCTGCTCACCTTCATACACCAATTCAATTTTACCTGTGATGGAAGGAATAATTCCGGCCAGGTCGCTGATCCAAATCTGCGTTTCTTTTTCTTTGTTCATTATTGCGCGTCTTTCTGCCGCACTCATTGCATTTTCAAAAGCCGAAATGGTAAGCCTTGCGGAAACACCGCTTTTCTTATCAACAAATTCGCTGGCTCTTGCTTCAAAAGAAACTTGCTCGACCAATCTTTTCACCAAATCGCTCACCTGCACCTTTTTCACCTGCTCACTGTGAATGGAAGCTTCCTGCTCCGTGATGAACAACGAATTTTCAATATTGGTCGGATAATGAGTAAGTATTTGGCTTTCGATCCGGTCTTTCAATGGCGTAACGATCGCGCCGCGATTCGTGTAATCTTCAGGATTGGCTGTAAATACAAACATAATGTCCAATGGCAATCTCAACTTAAAACCACGAATTTGCAAATCACCTTCTTCCAAAATATTAAATAATGAAACCTGTATGCGCGCCTGCAAATCCGGTAATTCATTAATAACAAAAATACCGCGGTTACTTCGTGGAATAATTCCATAATGAATTACTCTTTCATCAGCATAACTCAATTTTAAATTCGCCGCTTTTATCGGGTCGATGTCGCCAATAAGATCAGCAACACTCACATCGGGCGTCGCCAGTTTTTCACCATATCTTTCACTTCGATGCAGCCAGGATATTGGAGTGTCGTCACCTTTTTCGTTTACCAGGTCACGAGCATATTTACTGAGTGGATTGAATGGATCATCATTCACTTCACTGCCTTCCACAACAGGAATATATTCATCCAGAAGTTCGGTCATCTGCCGTGCCATTCTTGTTTTTGCCTGGCCTCGAAGTCCTAGAAAAAGAATATTGTGTCGTGAAAGAAGTGCTCTTTCCGTGTCAGGAATTACAGAATCTTCATATCCGATAATTCCGCGAAAAGTCACTTCTTTTTTTGCAATTTTCTTAATAAGATTTTCGCGTAATTCTTCTTTTACTGATCTTGGTTTGTAATTGCTTTCTTTAAGTTGTCCGAGTGTCTTTATGTTTGTCTGAACCATGATTTGGGTGGATTTAATGATTGATATGATCGGAGACGAATTTTGAATTTTCGAGTCTTTTAAACTGGAGTGGCAGATCCAAAATTAATTAGCAATCCTAGCTGCACGTTGTATGCTTCAAGATAATTTTTTGCCTGGGCAAGATGAACATTTTTTAATTGAATGATGGCTTTTAACTCGACCATTATTTTTGATTCGACAAAAAAATCTACTCTTCTCTCTCCTATCTGATTGTTTTTATAATAAAACGGCATGCTCAATTCCCGGGCAAACTTTAAACCAGAATCTCCCATTTCTATTTCCAAAGCTCTTTGATAAATTACTTCCTGAAAACCGTTCCCCAGGGCGGCATGTACTCGCATTGCTGCACCAATTATCTTTTCAGTTGTTTCATGAAATTTATATTTTATCTGCCCCATGATGGTAAATGTAAAAATTATTGGATGAACTTGTTGTCTTCTAAATCTTTTAATCCACCCAAATCATGGTTCAGATATTAATAAACCGTCCTTCTTTTCCCGCTTTCAAAATCTTTAAAGATAAATGCGCCGAGCCTGTCAAGGCTAGCAAAGAAAGCTTTGCCATTATTCGTTTCGGTAAATTCAGTGACAAATTTTTGAAGATAAGGATCGCTGGCAATCATGAAAGTTGTGATCGGAATTTTTAATTTTTTGCATTGAGCAGCCAAATTCATGCAACGGTTTAAAATTCTTCTGTCAACACCAAAACTGTTTTTATAATACCGCTTGCCCACTTTCAGGCAGGTTGGTTTTCCGTCGGTGATCATAAAAATTTGTTTGTTAGGATTCTTTCTTCTCCGTAAAATATCCATCGCCAGTTGGAGGCCGGCAACTGTGTTTGTATGATAAGGCCCAACTTGTAAATAAGGCAAATCTTTTATTTCAACCGTCCACGCATCATTCCCAAAAACGACAATGTCCAAAGTATCTTTCGGGTATTTTGTCGTGATGAGTTCGCTCAAAGCCATCGCCACTTTTTTGGCTGGTGTGATCCTGTCTTCACCATAAAGGATCATGCTGTGCGAAATATCGATCATCAAAACTGTAGAAGTTTGAGCCTTGAAATCTGTTTCCCTGATTTCAAGGTCATCCTCATTCATCATAAAACTTTCCGTTCCGTGATTGATCTGTGCATTGCGAATTGAAGAGGTAAAGTCAATCTGCTCCAAAGTGTCGCCAAATTGAAAAGGCCTTGTTTCAGGATTGATCTCATCGCCGGCTCCGGGTTTAAAAGTATTGTGATTTCCGGTCCTGCTCTTTTTCAGTTTGCCAAAAATTTCTTCAAGACTCTTTTTCCTAATGCCTTGTTCTGTTTTGGGTGTGATCTTTATTTCACCGTTTTGCCGGTTCTCATCTATGTAACCCTTGTCTTTCAAATCTTCAATAAAATCACCCATTCCATATTCATCGTTTGTCAGGTTGTATTCCTTATCCAATTCCGTGAGCCAACTAAGGGCTTCGGCTACATCGCCGCTTGTATAAGTGAGCAATTGCATGAAGATATTCAACAGGTTTTCAAATGTTGATTTGCCATTTTCATTCGGGTCAAATTTTGAAAAATGATTGAAACGCATTTATAATAATTGAAATTTCTTTAATAAATGAAAAATAAAAATTCCCGGTTTTTCTTTCTTCACTATTCCTTGCTGCAATTTTGCATCCAGCTTTCCCTGCAAGTTACTTCACAAAGATTTTTTCTGATTATCCCCATTGTTAAAAATAAAAAATCCCGGAACGCCTACAGTCACCGGGATTTAAAATTTTAAAGTTTTTGCTCTTATTGAGTTTTGTCCCTCGGTTGTGTATCTTGTTTAGGAACAGGAAGGTTATTTATTGTTTTATTAGTGCTCTCCGGGGAAGGTTGAAGTGTTTGCGGTTTTGTAAAGAATTGCTCCATTCCCTGCAACTGCTGCAACATCTGCTGAACCATTTGGTTGTCGTAAGCCAGGTATTGTTGCCTGTTTTCATCCAGACTGTTGTAATACATGATCTGTTGTTCCAAATCTGTTCTCAAGGATTCAGAAACCTTTTTCGCCAGTGCAGTATCACCCGCTTTGTAAGCCGCAAATAAAAACTGTGAAGAGATCAAATCCTGTTGTTCCCTGCGTGAGGGCATTCCGTAAGGGAAATTTTGCTGCAACATATTCTTATCACATTTCTCCAACAAATCCCTTGCTTCCTTAAGTTGACCATTTTCAGCAAGGTTGCCTGCCACTTGCGCAAATTGCATTCTTAATGTGTTCAAATGGCGACGGTTTTCTTCATCAAAATAAGTTCCCGGTTTGTCGGCTCCGCCAAAGGCAAATTTATTCATCATCACATTATACGCCCACTTACGGTTAACATCCGCATTCTTTACCGGAACCAGCCTATAAGTCAATCCATCTGTTCTCAAATATTGCTGAAAACCCAAATCTCCATAAGGAGAAGTGAAGTAGATCGGGCGTTTCCATTTGTTGGCTGCAATGATATTGAGAATAGCGCTTTCATTTTTGAGCAAAGCGTTCTTAGGAATTGTAAAGGTGATCTTTGACAAAACAGTATCATCGGGATTAACAGTTCCGTTTTGTCTTACCAAGGCAGTATCAACCGGTACTTCCACATTTTTAGTTGGAAAAATGTTGATCATGTCATCAGAAGCCTGGTACATTTTTGAAGGATCGTCACTGCCGGCATAATCTTTCATCATGGTGTACAAATCCATTGGCTGCGTCTGATCAACTTTAGCACCGGGAAGATCAGGATAGTAATAAATAACGTCGCGGTTGCTACCTAAAATTTGGTCAGGAGTCCAAATTTCCGGGATTGGATCACTTTTATTTATTTTATACCTCAATTCATTCAAATACCAATCTGTTCCCAACAGACTTGAATTAATTACTCTAACGTCACGGCGAATACCTAACACTTCCTGGTCGAACCAAAGTGGATAAGTATCATTATCACCAAAAGTTATCAAAATCGCATTGGGTGCACAACTTTCTAAATAATCTTTTGCAATATCTCTTGCCAATGTTTTCTGGCTCCTGTCGTGATCATTCCACTCCTGGCTGCCCATGATAACAGGAACAGCAAGTAGACATAGCCCGGCGGCTACATAATTGGAGGTCTTCGGATTCATATATTTATCAAAAACCTCTTTCACCCACATCACTCCCAGGCCTATCCAAATGGCAAAAGCATAAAACGAACCGGCATAAGCATAGTCACGTTCGCGCGGCTGATTACCGGCCTGGTTCAGGTAGATTACAATTGCAATACCGGTAAAGAAGAAAAGAAGGCCGACAACGAGCGTATCTTCTTTGTCTTTTTGATATTGGTAAATGAGTCCTAAAAGACCAAGCAACAAAGGCAGGGCAAATAATTTGTTGTGTGATTTATTCTCTTTTAGAGTTTGAGGCATTTTACTTTGATCTCCCAGTCGGGCATTATCCCAAAAAGGAATCCCTGTTATCCAGTTTCCATCACGGACATTGCCCATGTCAATTCCCTGGAGGTCATTTTGTTTACCCGCAAAATTCCACATGAAGTATCTGAAATACATCCAGTTCAACTGGTAACTAAAAAAGAATGCAATGTTATCAGCCATAGTAGGCTTTTCATAATACTTGCCTGTTTTAGGGTCTTTTTGAATCCCGGCAAAACTTGCGTAATAATCAGCGTGTTCCTGGTCATTACTGTTGTCCCACATTCTTGGAAAAAAGTGAAGATCCGCCGGATCATATTTAGTTACCAGTTCCTTCCCTTTCTTTACGTAATTAGTTTTGCCTTTAACGTAAACATCCTTATATGACTGGCTAATCGGTTCGTCAGTAAAATCCTGTCCTTTTACAATTGGCCAATCTCCATATTGCTGACGACTCAGGTAACCAACAAGACTCACCGGGTTGTCTACATTAAACATATCAATTGCTACATTGGCATTTGAGCGGATAAGCGTTGTAAAATAAGTAGTAAATCCAAGAATGATAAATGCGAAACTCCACATGGCAAGTGTGAGGAAATGCCAATCTTTTTTCTTTGCCAAACGGAGTAACAGAAAAATTACCAAGGCGAGCAAAACAAAAAAAGCAGTAAATCCTGTGAAGAAGGGAGCGCCAAAACTATTGGTAAATAAAATATCAAAATCGCCTGCCCATTTGATTGTCCACTGGATAACGGGAACCTGCACGATTCCTGTAACGGCACAAGCAATAAGGAAAGCCCAAAAAGTGCCCCAGCGTGTAACTTTATATCTTTTGAAATAATAAAGCATTACAATCGCTGGAATAGTCAGCAAACACAAAAGGTGAACTCCAACAGCCAATCCGATAAGGTAAAAGATCAGAATGAGCCATTTATCAGCAGGCGTAAATCTTCCTTTTACACCGTTTAGCTTTTCCTGGCTAACAGCATCTTCCCATTTAAGTGCTGCCCAAAATACAAGTGCTGTAAAAAATGACGAAGAAGCATAAACTTCAGATTCAACTGCACTATACCAAAAAGAATCAGAAAACGTGTAAGCCAAAGCTCCGACAACACCGGCAGACATTATCGTAAAGATTTGTCCACTGGTCAGTGTTCCGGGGTTGTGTTTTTCTATAAGCTTGCGTCCAAAATGAGTTATCGTCCAGAATAAGAATAATATACAAAAGCCGCTCATCAAAGCACTCATCGTGTTTAATGCAAGTATGGCATTGTTTGGATTTGAAAAAGGTATCATAAACAGGCGCCCAAGTAAGATAAATAAAGGGGCGCCAGGTGGATGTGGAATTTGAATTTTGTAAGCGCTGGAAGCAAATTCACCGCAATCCCAAAAACTGCCGGTCGCTTCCATTGTTGACAGATAAACGAAGCAGGCAATAATACAAATAGCCCATCCGGTTATGTTGTTGATACGTTTATAACTCATATTATGGATTTATCGAAAGAAGGGACAAATATAAAGCTATGATTGGTACATTTCTATTGCCGGTATCATTTTTATACAAAGCTTTGTTAATTTGTCTTGATCCGTTTCCAAATAGTAAAAGAATAAAATCGGGCAATTTTTATTTTGGTTTAATAAATTTTATTTCTGCTACATCTTATTCTAATTTTGCTCCGCTGAAAACCGGCCTAAAACTGGAAATCGGTTTTTATAAAAAAAGCCCCTTGCACTTCATTGAAAAAAGCATTTTTTCAACTTCATTTTGCTGTTATCCTTGCTGGCTTTACCGCTATTCTTGGCAAACTCATCCAATTGAATGAAGCTTTATTGACTTTTTACCGGATGCTTTTGAGCGCTCTTATTCTTGCTGCATTTTTATTGCTTAAAAAGCAATTGGAAAAAATTTCCTTCAAAAATATTCTGAAACTCTTTGGTGTAGGTGCAATTATTTCACTTCATTGGGTTACTTTTTATGGAAGTATCAAATATTCGAATGTTTCGGTTTCCGTCACCTGTCTTTCAACGATTGGGTTTTTTACTTCGCTTTTCGAACCGCTTATTATGAGACGAAAAGTTGATTTTGTAGAAGTTTTTTTGGGAATCCTTGCCATTGCAGGAGTTTATCTCATTTTTAATTTTTATCCCGAATACAAAACGGGGATTTCATTTGGATTGGTTTCGGCAATGTTGGCTTGTATATTTCCTATCCTCAATAAAAGAATTTTGAATTCAACTTCGCCCAACACTGTAACGCTTTATGAAATGACCGGCGGCTTTCTGGCACTTTGTATTTTGATCCCGGTTTATCTTCATTTTTTTCCAGCAGCTTATTTTTTCCCAACATTTAGTGATTGGATCTGGTTGTTACTACTGGCAGGAATCTGTACCGTTTTTGCATTCAACTTGAGTTTGAATGCACTAAAACACATCAGTGCTTTTACAACTAATCTTACTTATAATTTTGAACCTGTATATTCGATCATCCTTGCCTTTATCATCTTTAAGGAAAATAAGTTTTTAGGGAGCGGATTTTATTTTGGTTTTGCCTTGATCTTGCTTGCCGTTACGCTGCAAATGATGCGCGTGTACCAGGAAAAAAAACGAGGAAGTTGTAGGGTTAGATGTATTTAATCGTATATCCCACTTTCGCAAACGCTTCAAACATTTTAGTAACTCCACAATATTTTTCCTGGGAAAGCTTCACTGCTTTTTCCACTTTTGGTTCGTCTTCTTTCGCAACTTTAATTGTATAATTCACCACCACGTCGTCATAAATCGCTGCATCACCTTCGGTAAGATGAGCATCGACTTTAATAGAAAGGTCAGAAAAATTCACGCGCATTTTGTTCAGGATGCCAACAACATCCAGGCCCGTGCATCCGGCCAAAGAAGCTAGCATTAAAGCTTTTGGGCGGGTACCCAGGTTTTTTCCGCCCCGTGATTCTTCAGTATCAATCTCAATTTTATGCCCATTCAATTCAGCAGTAAAATTCATTCCGCCTTTAAAAACGGCATTTATCGAAGCATTTCCCATGATCAAAATTTAGAATAATTGAAAAAAGCAAATCTACCTTTTTTAAATGTGCGTTTTTACAGCGTCAGTGATTTGTGAAGAACTCATCGCCCCGGATTGTCGCCAAAGTACTTTTCCTTCCTTAAACAAAATAAGTGTAGGCACACCCTGGATGCGAAATTGCTGAGCTGTCGCAGGATTTTTATCAATATCAATTTTAATCACTCTTACTTTCCCGGTATTAGTTCGGGCAAATTTTTGCAATTCCGGCGCCATCATTTTACATGGCCCGCACCATGTAGCATGAAAATCAACCAACACCGGTTGTGTACTTTTTATTACTTCTCCAAATTTTTCCATACTGTTTTCTTTTACTCTTTATTTTTATCATAAATTATGCCCAAACGAATTCAATGCAATACTGTAGCAAAGCGGCATTCAGCAAAATAAAATTCTGCCAAAAAGCTTCATTTACTCCATCTTTCCTGACTGAATGGCCTTACATTTCGTTAATTTGCCCTTAACGATTAGTTTTTTGATCAAAAAACTGATATTTATTTTTCAGGTAAATATTTGTTCATTACCTTTGCCGTCCGAAAAAAATAGATCATTATGGCCAGAGTATGTCAGGTAACAGGAAAAAGACCAATTACGGGTAATACTGTTTCACATTCTAACATTAAAACGCGCAGAAGATTTCTTCCAAATTTGCAGACAAAGAGGTATTTCCTGGCGGAAGAAGACAAATGGATCACTTTGAAATTATCTTCAGAAGCTATTCGCACTATCAATAAAAACGGGCTTTATTCTGTTGTAAAGGAAATGCGCGCCAAAGGCATCAAGATCTAAATCATTTTTTAAAAAATTGTTATGGCAAAGAAAGGAAACAGAGTTCAGGTAATTTTGGAATGCACCGAGCATAAGACTTCTGGTCAGCCGGGCACAAGCCGTTACATTACCACAAAAAATAAAAAGAATACACCTGAACGTTTGGAATTGAAGAAATACAATCCCATTCTTAAAAAAGTAACTGTTCACAAAGAAATTAAATAATCATGGCAAAAGCAGCAAAAACCGCGATAAAATCAAAAGAGCAGAAATCTTTGGCCGAAGCCAAGAACTGGACCAAGGTTGTACGTACCGTTCGCAGCCCAAAAACCGGGTCTTATACTTTTAAAGAAGCTATTGTTCATAAGGACAAGGTGAAAGATTTCCTGGGAAGTTAAGATCGGTCGCTCGAATTATTATAAAAGCTATCCTGCCTAATCGCGGATAGCTTTATTTATTTTTACCTTTTTAATATAATAAATTGTTATGGGTTTATTCGATAAAATATTCGGCAAAAAGGAACAGAAAGAAAGCCTCGACCAGGGATTGCAAAAAACGAAAGAAGGCTTTTTTGATAAGATCAGTAAAGCGATAGCCGGTAAAAGCACGGTTGATGAAGACGTTCTTGATGAACTTGAAAATGCTTTGGTAAGTGCCGATGTTGGTGTGGACACAACGGTGAAGATCATTGACGGAATTGAAAAACGCGTGGCACGCGACAAATACATCAATACGAATGAACTGAACAGAATTTTAAAAGAAGAAATTCAATCGGTCCTGGTTGATGCACCTGAAGATATTTCTTACACAAATTATGAATTGCCTTCAGGACATAAACCTCATGTGATTTTGGTGGTGGGTGTAAACGGAGTGGGCAAAACAACTACGATCGGCAAACTCGCTCATAATTTTTCTCTTGCTGGTAAATCAGTTTTACTTGGAGCAGCCGATACTTTTCGTGCGGCTGCCGTGGATCAATTAACAATTTGGAGCGAAAGAACGAATGTTCCCATTGTAAAACATGCTATGGGTTCCGATCCAAGTGCTGTGGCTTTTGATGCCGTGCAAAGTGGAATTGCAAAAGGTGCAGATGTAGTTTTGATCGATACCGCCGGACGATTGCATAACAAAATTCACCTGATGGATGAACTGAACAAAATAAAAAGATCAGTTAATAAAGCGCTGCCCGGAGCACCGCATGAAGTGATGCTTGTGCTCGATGGAAGTACCGGCCAAAATGCTTTGGAACAAGCGCGACATTTTACCGCCGCCACGGAAGTAACCGCGATGACCATTACTAAATTGGACGGAACCGCAAAAGGCGGAGTGGTTTTGGCAATTGCCAATCAATTCAAGATTCCTGTAAAGTTTATTGGTGTAGGTGAAAAAGCCACTGACCTATTGGTATTTGATAAAAAAGAATTTGTTGATAGTTTGTTTGAGGGCGTGAAGGGGTAATTAGTTAATTGGTTAATTAGTTTATTGGTTTATTAGGTAAATGGTTATTCAATTCTCTTTTTATAAAAATTCGTGTAATTCGTATAATTAGTGTAATCCAGAAAAATCCGGTAATTCCTATAATTCGTGTGATTCAAAAAAAATGAAAACAAAAAATAAAAAAGATAAAGTAAATATCATCACACTTGGTTGCAGCAAGAACCTTGTTGACAGTGAAGTGTTGAGTGGACAATTGGCAGCGGCAGAAATCAATGTACAGCATGAGAGCAAAAAGGTTAATCACAATATTGTTGTGATAAATACCTGCGGATTTATTGATAAAGCAAAAGAAGAAAGTATCAATACTATTTTAGAACAAGTGGAATTGAAGAAACGCGGAAAGCTGGATAAAGTCTACGTTACAGGCTGCCTCAGTGAACGCTACAAGCAAAACCTTGAAGCAGAAATTCCGGAAGTTGATGCATTTTTCGGAACAATGGAATTGCCATTTCTTCTTAAAAAATTTGACGTTGATTATAAAGCCGAATTGCTTGGCGAAAGATTGTTGGGCACACCTAACCATTATGCTTACCTGAAAATAAGTGAAGGCTGTAACCGCACTTGCGCTTTTTGTGCGATTCCTTTGATGCGTGGAAAACATGTAAGCCGTCCAATTGAATCTTTGGTAGAAGAAGCTACAAAATTGGTTTCGCGCGGCGTAAAAGAAATAATGTTGATTGCGCAGGAACTGACTTATTACGGTTTGGATATTTATAAAAAAAGAGAATTACCTCGTTTGCTTCACGCGCTTGCTGATATTCGGGGATTGGAATGGATCAGGTTGCATTATGCTTATCCTTCAAAATTCCCGATGGAAATAATTGAAGTAATGAAGGAAAGAGAAAATATTTGCAATTACCTTGACATGCCTTTGCAACATGCAAGCAACAGAATGTTGAAATCCATGAAAAGGCAGATCACAAGAGAAGAAATGGAAGATATTATCGGGGAGATAAAAAATAAAATTCCAGGAATTTGTCTTCGCACTACATTGATTGCAGGTTTCCCGGGTGAAACCCAGGATGACGTAGAAGAACTCAAAACTTTTTTGAAGAAAATTGAGTTTGACCGCGTCGGCATTTTCACTTATTCCCATGAAGAAAATACAAGCGCCTTTCAATTGGAAGATAATATTCCAGCCGAAGAAAAGGAGCGCCGTGCACAGGAAATAATGGAAGTGCAACAGGAAATTTCTTATCAAAAAAATGAACAAAAGATCGGGCAAACTTTTAAGGTCATTATTGACAAAAAAGAAGCAGGAAGATATTTAGGGCGCACAGAATTTGACAGCGTGGAAGTGGACAATGAAGTCATCGTGAATTCAGAAAGAAAATTAACTCCGGGAGAATTTGTAAATGTGAGGATCACCAGCGCTTTTGATTATGATCTGGAAGGTGAAGTGATATAACGGTTAACAGTAAACCAAGAATTACCGCATTTTTTTTTCCTACATCCTATATTTCTTTCTCAACTCACTTCTCAATTGATGCAACGGCTCGCTGATACCGACTTTATAAATGTGTGGATTGTTGAATCGTTTATGCTCATCCGGCAATTGTTCGAGCCTCATTTTTACAAACTCAGCGATCTGTTTTGGTTCATTATCTTTCATCATCGGTTTTCCATTGTCCATAATTTTTGTGAGCAAAGGTGTTGACTTTGAAATATCAAGTGATTTGCTTTTTTCAATATCGTAAGGATGAATCATTTTAGAAGGAACAGGATCTTTTTCAAGTGCAATTGCATCTGCAACAAAACAATCGGTTTCGTCTGTAAACCTGTACACTTGTTTAATTCCCGGAAGAGTAACTTTTTGAATATTCTCCGAAAGTTTCAATTTTGGTTCACCATCAATTTGACAAAGTTTATAAACTCCATCCAGTGCTGCATCAGGCTGACCGGTTGCCAAACTTGTTCCTACACCAAAAGAATCGATTGGCGCTTTTTGATCCAACAAACTTTTGATAAGGTATTCATCTAACTGGTTAGAAACTACAATTTGCACTTCCT
>DASTXM010000030.1:0-12788 GCA_035765495.1 Hanamia sp. | reverse complement strand
AAGTCAAAGATTTCTAAGTATGAATTAAAGACCCTTACCGTGCCGGACAGTAAATAAAGAAAAAGGCATTTTTCCTGATTTATTTTTTATTTCCTCCCAAATTGTAACAACAATATCTTTGAGAAACTGTCCGATGATAATCTTCCTTTTTAAATCAATCAAAATGAAAAATGCGCTCTTGCTTCTGTTTCTTTTTGCCGGTGTAAAACAATCTCATTGCCAGGCAAATATCGATTATGGAAATAATCCTAAAGCGGGAAAATATTATGATGTTCGTGGCATTAAAATGTATGAAGAAACTTATGGAACAGGCAAGCCTCTTTTGTTGATCCATGGCAATGGAGGAAGCATCAAATCGATGGCAAGTATTATCCCTTATTTTTCAAAAAATTATGAAGTAATAGCTACTGATAGCCGCGCACATGGCAAATCTATCGATCGTGGTGATTCATTGAGCTTTGAAATGATGGCTGATGACGAAGCCGTTTTGCTCCAAAAAATGCATATCGATTCTGCTTATGTCATTGGATGGAGCGATGGGGGGATTGTAGCTTTGGTTTTGGCTATGAGGCATCCAGACAAGGTGATTAAATTGGCGTCAACCGGCGCCAATCTTTGGCCCGATTCAACGGCTTTGATTCCGTCATTGTGGAAGGATGAGAAGGCCTACTACGATTCCAACCATTCGAAAACCAGGGCGACCGAAAAAGAAAAAAACGATTGGAAAATATTTTTGCTCGACTGGTTGCAACCCAATATTCCATTAAGTGCTCTGCATGCCATTCGCTGCCCTTCCTTAATTATTAGTGGCGATCATGATCTCATCAGGCTGCAACATACAATTCAGATTTATAGAAATATTCCTGAAGCGGATTTATGGGTTTTACCAGATTCCGGCCACGGAACCCTGATACAACATACTGAAGAATTTGATATAGAAGTGAATGACTTTTTTGAAAAGCCTTTTCATAAAAGATGAAACTGATCCGTTGATATAACATTTGTTCTATTGGAGCAGTTGTGCGATTGAATAATTTTACTCAGCATTTTTATCCTTCAACTTTTTAAAATGAAAAGCAAAGACAATTTTGTTTGGTTCCTCGATACGCTGGTAAATATCCGGGTGTCTGAAAAAGAAAATCAAGATGGAATTTCACTTCTTGAACACAGGGCTTATCAAAACGATTCGCCGCCGATGCACATTCATCAAAATGAAGATGAAATCTTTTATGTGTTGGACGGTGAGTTCCGTTTTTTAATTGATAAGGAAGAAATCAGGTTAAAAAAAGGAGATATATTAACCGCTCCTAGAGGAATTCCACATACTTATATAATTGAATCAACTGAAGGTGGCAATTGGATCACGATCACTTCCGGGAAAGATTTCGAGCAATTTGTAAAAGCCATCGGAAGGCCCGCTGAAAAGATTGAATTGCCTCAAAAGCATGGCACACCAACGAAAGAAGCGGTAGATGAGTTAACGCGTAAAGCTGCTGAATACAATATTATAATTGCGGGACCGCCATTGCAATAATTTACACTATCACTCTTATGAGTAAACGAAGAAAGAACCGGTTTTTTTCTTTTAATTTTTCACTGTTTGCCCTGCAAGAGTAAACCAATAAATTCGAAGCATTTTTATTTTATCAAATGAAAGTGAAAAGAAGGAATCGTTTTGCGATGTGAATCATTATATTTGTTACAACGTTTGCTAATCACGATTCGCTATTAAAATCCATTTATGAAATAGAAATGTTTTACATCCGTGTTTCATATTTTCTTTTTGTTTTTTGTTGCTTAACCTTTTGTAATTACGCACAGATTAAAACTCCTGCACATGTTAATGGAAAGAGCATAAAGGATTCAACAGAAGTACGGCAATTAATTGCCACTGCAAAAAAATACGAAAACAGTTTACCCGATTCTGCCATTTACTACTATGAAAAAGCGGGTTTGCTGGCGCAAAGAATAAAGTATAAAAAAGGGATAAGTGATTATTTTTCCGGGTACATACGATTTCTGAATCACAAAGCACAATTTGAAGAAGGTCTTACACTTGCCAGGCAGCATGTGGCGCTTTCAGAGAAAAACAATGATAGTCTTCAACTGATGACTGCCTGCAACGAAGTGGCCAATGAAGAACAATATTTTGGGGATTTTCAGTCGGCAACACAATTTTATTTGCAAGCGCTCAAATTGGCCGGACGCCTGCATCAGCAAAGAATGCAGCGGCTTATTAACAACAATCTTTCTTCAGTTTTTATTTCGCTAAAGGATTACAAAACAGCTTACCGCTATTCTGACAATGCCTATCAGCTTGCCCGTGATGCACACGACACAACTGTTATGGGAGATTGCCTGATTAATATGGGAATCTCAGAAATTCATCAAACACATTATGACGAAGCATTAAATAATTTTTCTGAAGCTGAAAAGATTGGATACCGGGAACCGGACATGACTTTAGTTGCAGATGCTTTATCTGATAAAGGTTTAGTTTATTATGATCTGCAAGAGTTTCAGAAGTCTGAAGAACAATACCATAAGCAGGAAAACATTGCTGTAAAATACGACCTTCCATTTGAGCAACTTTATGCTTTGTTCGAACTGGCAGTGCTTAAGAAAGAAAAAGGAGATTTTGGTGGGGCAGAAAAACTTGCATCACGTGCCATTTCAATTGGAGAAGATTTAAACACCAAAGATGAACTGGCTGAAATGTATGATACGATGGCAGTCATTAAATTAAAAATGGGGAAGCTGGCTGAAGCGATGGCGTTCAAGAATAAATTTGAGGCGATGAAAGATACCTTGACGAATGCGCAAGTGCAAACCAATATTCATCATCTTGAATTGCAATACAGGTCGGCCCAAAAAGACAAAGAAATTGCTCAGCAGGCACTGAAAATTGAAAGAACCAATTCGGCATTGCAAAGAAAAAATACGTTGATTTGGGTAATTCTTGCCGGGCTACTGGCGCTGATTACGATACTTGTTCTTTCTTACAGAAGTTACCGCCACAAGCAAAAATTGAGCAGGCAACAATTGCTTACGCTTCAAAAAGAACACGAGGTAAACACACTAAAAGCAAAAATGCAGGCGCGCGAAGAAGAACGCAATCGCATCGGCAAGGAGATGCACGACGATATTGGATCCGCATTAACGACCATTCTTTATCACAGTGAAGAATTGAATAATAATGCAAACGGGAAGAACAGTAAAGCGTTGAAAGGAATTACCGAAACTGCCACTTCCGTGATGGACAAAATGAACGAGATCATCTGGAGCATGAACAGTGATTATGATACTGTAGATGATTTTATCGCTTACACCAGGCAGCATTCAGGGGAGTATTTGCAAAATCATAACCTGGACTATCACTTTGAAATTCCAACAGAAATTCCTGATCTGCATTTGACCGGCGAACAAAGACGCAACATTTATTTGGTCATTAAAGAGGCGCTTCATAATGTGGTAAAGCATGCTTGCGCATCCAAAGTTTGCATTTCATTTCAAATAAAAAATAACCTTTTGATCTTAATCAAGGATAATGGCAAAGGGACAAATAATGAAAGTGGAAAGCGTTTTGGAAATGGCTTAAAAAATATGCGCCAACGGATGGAAAGTATTGGAGGAACCTTCAAAATGATTTGTAACGAGGGAACTTGTATTCAATTGACTTGCCCTGTTGAAGCAAATAAAAAAATCGTATAACAAAGGTTATATTGAAGAGAAGAAATTGCAGGCCTACATTTGTTAATCCCCAATTTTAAAAGCTGAAGCATGAAAAAACTGATCGCAGTTAGTGTTGTAGAAGATATTGATGAGATAAGAACAAGATTGAAATCTATTCTTGACGAATCGGAGGAATTCATGTGCACAGGTGCATACAGCAAAGCAGAAGATGCGTGTAATGAATTGGCGGAAGTAATGCCGGATATTGTGTTGATGGATATTAATCTTCCGGGGATGAGTGGCATTGAATGTATGCGTAAAGTGAAATCAATTGCGCCACAGATCTTGTTCATGATGTTTACCATTTATGAAGACAGCGAACAGGTTTTTGAAGCACTCACAGCGGGCGCAAGTGGGTATCTTCTTAAAAAAACGCCGCCCGAACAACTAAAAGAAGCATTAAAAGAATTATTTGAAGGCGGTTCCCCAATGAGCGCGCAAATCGCCAGAAAGGTTGTTACTTATTTTCAAAAAAAAGGAGAGCCACAAAACGATGAAGAAAGTGTGCTTTCTCCACGTGAAAGAGAAGTGCTTGAACTTTTATCAAAAGGTTTTTTATACAAAGAGATCGCAAATAAATTATCTATTTCTACCGGAACCGTCCGGCAACACATCCACAAAATATACGATAAACTTCACGTGCAGAACCGGACTGAAGCGCTTAATAAATTTTACGGCCACCGCTAATTTCCTTTTTCGGGAATAAAAAATTCTTATTAAAACTTCGTTTACTATAACTTTTGTTCTATTGCCTTGCCCTTGTTCTGATTATAGTTTTGACAAATCAAAAAAACAGATTTGAAAACTCAAAAACTTTAATTATGAAAAAGACCCTAACCATTTTAATTATTGCATTTGTGGCAGGTTTTACTTCCTGCAAAAAACACAACGACAATGTTCAAACCTTCCTTGCTCCGCCGGTAAAGATCGGTGATGGACAAGCACGCACTTTTATCAAAATGAAAGGAACGCAACCGCAGTCAATTGGTATTTTGCTTGATGCTGCAGCCTTAAATGACCTGCCTTCCAAGGATCCCGAATACAGCTTTATGCTTAATTTGCATCCACAAAGCCAGTTACTCGGATTTGATCATTGTGAAGTGGATTGGAATCCAAATGGTCATGATCCGCTTTTTGCCTATGGCGTTCCTCATTTCGATTTTCATTTTTATAAGATCTCTAAAGAGGAACAAGCAGCTGTAGTTCCTGGCCCGGATACCGTAACTGTTCCACAACAATATGTTCCGCAAGATTACGTGAGTGGAGGAATTGCCGTTCCCGATATGGGTACTCATTGGGTTGATACTACCGCACCTGAATTCAACGGTCAACCATTTACCGCAACTTTTATTTATGGATTTTATCATGGAAAGATGACCTTCCTCGAACCGATGATCACGAAAGCTTTTATGGAATCAAAACCCGATTTTGTGCTTCCTATAAAGCAGCCGCAGGAATACCAGGAACATGGTTATTATCCAACAACAATGCACTTAACATTCGACAGCAAAAGCCAGCAATATTCGATTGCTCTTGAGGGATTAACCTATCATTAATTTCAACCTGCTATTAATCACCAGTAATAATAACAACAATGAAAAAGCAAATTTTATTTTTCCTTTCAGCATTGGTTTCCATCTTTCTGCTGGGTGCCTGCAACCAAAACCAAAATACTGAAAGCAGCGCCACAGCCGATTCATCAACAACTTCTGCTTCAACCGAAAGTTCTGCTCCGGTGGTTGACGGCGATTCTTCATCCCAATATGGAGGATTTAAAAGCCAGGTAGCCTGGGGCGGACACTTGGTACAAATCGTAGGTTGTGATGACTGTCACACTCCGAAAAAAATTACCGCCATGGGGCCGGCTCCTGATACCGCACTTTTCCTTTCAGGCCATCCCTCAAAAATGCCCGCGCCGGATGTTGACAGGAAAGCGATGGAGTCGAAAGGAATCGCCGCTACCAACGATCTGACTGCCTGGGTTGGTCCCTGGGGAATAAGTTATGCAGCTAATCTTACACCTGATAACACCGGTCTCGGAAATTGGACTTTTGAACAGTTTGACAGGGCTTTTAGGCATGGAATGTTTATGGGTTCCGAACATGGAAGACAATTATTGCCTCCGATGCCCTGGCAGGGATTCAGTTACATGACTGATGCGGAAACAAGAGCAATATTTGCTTATTTGAAAACGATAAAACCTGTCCATAACGTGGTGCCGGCAGCGCAACCACCTGTCTCAGCGCCGCATTAAATTGGAAAATTTCCTTCAGAAAAGCGACAAGAGTAAACAGGCAATTTCAGTATTTTTTTTTCTTAAAGACCATTGTAAAATGATCTTGTCCTGTTTACTTTCAGGTCGCGGAGGATTGGTGATTTGGGACTGATGTTGATACTGTAATAACGGTTAAGCCCTAATGGACTAATGCTGATGGACATTTGCCAACAATGTAAGTCTCTCGAGATCGACATCATTAAAGGGTTGATAGTTCCTTCCGAAACATTGAAGTATCCTTGCAGGCCCATTTGCCATTTAGGTGTAATATTCAATGTTCCTCCAAATTGAAGGTTCTGTGAAAGGTTTCCCTTAAAGTCCTTATTTTTTGGGTCAAAGACTTTGCTATAATCCAAAGAATAGGAAAGATTCACTGACCAGGGAATATTAAAGTCTGCAAATTCACCGGGGTTGTTCCTGATGTAGGCTAGGTCGCTGTTGTATTGATCCTGGCCGTACAATGCTTCATCTTCTTTGGTTTGATCCGGTTTTATACCAGGCTTTTCGCCGGTCTTTTTGTTGCCCCCTTTGAACGAACTTGAAAGAGCAACTGAGGCATGGGTCATCCGGCCTAAAGAAATTGGTTTTCTTTTCCAGATCAAAAGATTTATATCCTGGCCCGTACTGTCCACTTCGTATGGATCAAAACTTGCGTTGCTCGTAAAATTCACCTTGTTAAATAAATTGGTAGACGCTACTGCAGAAATGTTTGAAAAATGCCTGAAATCCACCGGAAAAAAATTATAGCTTCCCTGGATGCTCAAAGCGTCTAAAAGGGAAACTTTTTTAAGTGCATTTCCGGTGTCTTTCTTGTCGCGCACTTTCATTTGAATGTTGTTATCAAGGCCGAATGAAAAACCGCCGAAACGCCCGTTAGTGTAAGGACCATTCAGATTTATCCCGGATGGGAAATAGGGGAGAAAGGATCTTTTGCCTGTCGAATCGATGATTGCAGAATAATAATTATTACTGTTGAAATTGGGTTGGTAACTGAGGGTTATCGAAGGCCTTATCTCATGACGAATTGCCTGGATCTTCGCCGTCTTGCTCTTTGCTGTTATCATACCGAAGATCCTTGTCGCTATCCCCAAACCGAATCCCATGTGTCTTGCCGTATAAAAACCTTTTTGAATGCTGGTATCCATTTTATTTCTAACGGTATCATAACCCATTGTTACTTTGCTCTGGTACCATGTTTCGTCATAACTAACCGAAGGCGATAATTGAAAAACACCCATTTGCGGAAGCGACAAACTTATCGGCACCTGGTGGTGAGCGCCCCACTGAAGATTGTTTTGAATTTGACGAATAAGGCCGGGATTGCCAGTCGAGTCGCTGAAATTAAATTGGTTTTTTGCATCCAGGTTGTAACCAATCCCAATATTTTCATACCATTTCAATTGCCCCACTGCATCTTTTTTTCTGAAAGGATAAATGGTGGTCATTGTAAAACCGAGCGTGGGTAAATTGATGTTGAATTCTTTATTATTCGTGTTCTGGTTGTGGTTGGCACTAAGTGTCAGGTTGAAAGGAAGATCGATCCACCGTTTGGAAAAAGAAATAGATGATTGAAGCTGGTTTTGAAAGTTAATCATCGGATCGTTCTGAACCTGCCGGTTATAACTGCTGCTACCTGCATTGACGTTTGCGGAAAAAGATACACCCGGTCTCGCTTTACTATCCATACTATGCGTCCATAAAATATGAAAGGATTTATTTTTCTGGAAGTCGGGATCGCCTTTAAAATTGAGATTGAATTGTTGCAGGTCAAGTGCAAAGTTTCCCGAATAATGATATTTTTTGGAATAGCGCGGATTAATATGAAATGCCCATCCTCCATAAGAATAGATGTCCGCTCGTAAGACAACATCCCAATAATCGCTGATCACTTTATAATAACCAATGCCTTCCAAACCAAGGCCTTTTTGTTGGTTTACTGTAAAGTTCGGCGACAAAAATCCTGAATGTCTTCCCTGGTTCAATGGATAAATTCCAAAGGGAAAATAAATGGGAATCGGCACTCCTTCAAACTCAGGATGAACCGGCCCGGAGATGGCCACCTTGTTATTGATGAACTTTATTTTATTGGCTACAAAAGCAAAGTGAGGCGTATCAAGATTACAGGTGGTAAATCTTCCGCGCAGCGCATAAAAAACATCGGGGCTCACTTTCTTGATCACCTTTCCATAAACATACATATCTCCCTGTTGTGTATAAGTTCCTTTCGTTAATCCCTTTCCGGTTTTCATATTAAAACGGATTGAATCACTTTCTGAAGTGAAATCAGAAGATTTATAAGTTGGAAATGCTACGACCTTGCCTGTACTGTCCCGCTTGCCCGAAGCGATAATATCGCCGGATGCTTCATCATAAGCGATGATCGGGCCGGTGAGTTTATTGTCTTTGTAATTGGTGGTCACTTTATTTCCATAAAGTGTAACCGTTTTTGCAGCAACATTGATCACCATCGAATCATCGGCAGAATAATCTACCGGAGCTTCAAGCGCATTTTTTGCAAGATTATAATGTATAGTGTCTGCACTTTTCGTTACACTGTCTTTTCGTTGAAGGGAATCGTTCTTTGCAACAGGAATTGAATCAGCGGAAATATTTTTGAGTGCCGGAACTGAATCTTCAGAAACGGGATTTTTTACCTGTGAAGAATCAACAGAAATGTTATTTTTTAACGGGATCGAATCATTTGAGAATTTTTGCTTTTTTGAAACAGAAAAAATATTTTCCTTTGAAGAAATTAATTGTGCGCCTGAATTGTTGATACCGCCGGAGAAAAAATGTTTTTGTGAAACTTGGTCTTTGCTTTTTACTGCTGTAATTCCAAAGAAGAATAGGAAAGCTGTCAGAGCAAACGGTAAAATATTCTTAGGGCAAATTTCGTTTCTGTTTTGCATAGCAGTAAGGCAACAAAAATAGAGATATTCCAATTAAGGTAATGTGAAGATTAGTAAAGAATTGTATTGATCCATTTAAATCCAAAAATCACAAATGTCTGATTCCAAAAAAAAGAGGCTTTTTATTCCATTGACAACCATTTTTTTTTCGCTTTCACTTTTATTCTTTTTTAATTCGCAAAGTTTTGGCCAGATTCCGCGCAAGATCAAAACGATCATCATTGATCCGGGGCATGGAGGCGAGGATCATGGAGCAAAAGGAGAATATGAAGGCACGCTGGGTTCCTACGAGAAAAATATTACGTTGGCCATATCTATGAAGCTTGTGGCTGATTTGAAAAAAGCAATGCCTGATGTAAATATCATTCCTACGCGAACCACTGATGTGTTTATGAATGTGCATGAAAAAGCGCAATTCGCTAATCAACATCACGGCGATCTTTTTGTTTGTATTCATGCTGATGCGGTTACATTAAAAACGGCATCAAGAATTGTAGGTTACAAAACAGAAGTTTATCACACTTCTCATTATGTAGGCAAAGGCAAATCGAGGCATAAAGTATATACAAGACATACCCGACGTGTTCCGATCCGGCATTATTATAAAATCCCAACTTCACGTAAAGGAACAAGCACATTAATACTTGCAGCGCGACAAACCAACGACAAAGTGAAAGCACTTGAGGACAGCGATCTTGGCTTCAATACTGAAGATGATGACAGCACAGCATCTGTTAACTATGACAGTCCCGAATATAAAGCAAGTGCACTTTTGTATTCACAGAATTATTTCAAGAAAAGCTACCAGCTTGCTTCTCTTGTCCAGGACCAGGTGGCAGAGGAAACGGGCAGACCCAATCTTGGAGTATGGCAACGGCAGAAAGGTTTATGGGTGTTGCATGCTACCCAAATGCCCGCAGTTCTTATTGAAACAGGATTTGTTGCCAACTATGATGATGAGCGCTACCTCAACAGCGATTCGGGCCAGGAAAAGATAGCGCAGGCAATAACTGATGCATTGGTGAAATACAGGGATATGGTTGAATCGCCCAAAACACTTGCCAATAGTGCCAATAACAGCCCGGCTACAAATTGATCTGTTTCCTGGAAAATGCTTTTTACAATGGTGGTAAAGTCCTTTTAAATCCCAATCCATTTGTTACCAACTGCGAATGAAGTTTCCTATTTTCGCATAATACTTTAAAGGAACAAAACCTTTAATATATTTATTACGAAAAAATACCAAATGAAAATTAGCAATGAAACAAAGATTGGTTTGATGGCCGTCCTTGGTGTGGGAATGTTGATCATAGGGTTTAGATTTTTAAAAGGCAGCGGGGTTTTCAGTAAGGAAAAACATATTTATGCGGTTTATAATGATGTCCAGGGATTGAAACAGTCCAATCCTGTTGTGATCAATGGTCTGCAGATAGGAAGGATTGCCAGTCTTGATGGGGGAAAAGATATGCGCAGAATTCTTGTTACCGTTGCTCTTACAAAGGATGTAAATATTCCCGTCAATTCATTAGCTGTAATCAATCCGAATCTCCTGGGCAGTCCAACGATGGAAATTCAATTGGGAGATTCTCACAAGTATCTCCAAAATGGGGACACTCTACTCACAACACTCAGCAGCGGCGCTTTTGATGAGGCGATGAAAGTGATCAACCCTGTTTTATATGAGGTAAGAAATGCAGTAAAATCACTTGATTCAGTGCTAACAACTATTACTACAGTTTTTGATGTAAAGACAAAAGACAATATAAAAAGTATTTTGGCAAACGTGAACGCAGCCACCGCCTCATTCGTGGTTACTTCCCAATCGCTGCAAAGATTGGTTGATGTTCAGAATGGAGCACTTGGGCAATCGTTGGAAAATATGAAATCTTTTACTTCCAACCTCAATGAGAACAATGAGCAGTTGGACAGCATCATGAAGAATACCCAAACTTTTTCAGCCAAACTTTCCCGCCTTGACCTGGAAAGCGCTTTGGATACTTTACAGGAAGCAATCAATAGTTTTAAAGCCGGAGCTGCAAAGATCAACAGCAGAGACGGTTCACTCGGATTATTGCTAAATGATAAAACTCTGTATCATAATCTCGAAAGCACTTCTGATAAAATCAATATTCTTCTCGACGACATTCGCGTACATCCGAGACGCTATGTAAATATTTCTGTTTTTGGAAAAAAAGACAAAGGCAATTACCTGAAAGCTCCATTAATTGATGACACGTTAAAAGTGGTAAAGGAAGAATAACATGTTTCGAAACCTGAAATATTTTTGCCTGGTTTTTTTTTTACTGTCGGGTTATGTTTCGTTTGCACAAGTCACTCTACCGCAAGCGCCACTTGCAACTGATACAGTAAGACCTTCAACAGATACGGTAAGAGAATTTGAGATCATTCGCGGACCGAGTATGCGTGCCATTAAGATCGATTCCTATACCACCTTACAAACGATTGCCGGCGGGGCAGTGATCAAACAAGGAAATACAATTTTTCACGGTGACAGCGCGGTTGTCAATCCTTTTACGCACGTATTGGAAGCTTTTGGAAACATAGAGATCAACCAGGCTGACACGGTTCATACCTACAGCCAGTATCTCAAATACATGGGGGTTGAAAAAATCGCTTATCTCAAAAACAAGGTGAAACTCACCAACAAGAGTGGTACGCTTTTTACCAATGACCTCGATTACAACATGCAAACCGGTATAGGTAATTTTCATAACGGTGGAAAAATTATTGAAAACAAAAGTGTGATAACAAGTGTCGAAGGAACTTATTACGATGATACAAAAGACATTTATTTTAAGAAAAATGTAAAGCTCGACGAACCTCAAAAACACATTCGTGCAGATTCGCTACTGTACAATATGCGAACGCGGCAAACCACTTTCATAAGTCCGACCAATATTAAAACTCCTGAAGTAGAAGTGAATACTTCAAACGGAACTTATGATTTGAATACGGGCAATGCTTTTTTTACCAACCGGGCTACTGTAAAGGACAGCAGCGGAAGATTGTATTCCGCCAATACAATGGCGCTGGAAAATAAAACCGGCAATGCACAATTAGAGGGCAACGCTGTTATCATCGATTCTGCCGGTGGTTACACCATAATCGCTAACCAGGTTTTCATGAACAAAAAGAAAAATTCTTTTCTCGCCACTCGCAAACCTGTTTTGATCATTAAGCAAAAAGATGACAGCACTTATATTGCGGCGGATACGATCTTTTCCGGCTTTACCACTTTTGTAAAAGACCAAAACAAAGTGCTGCAAAATGATTCTACGATAAACGTTGATACTTCAGAAAACAGGAAAGTTCAGGAAACGATTTCTCATGATACAACAGCACAATTTTTTCTGCAACAGCATCGTGAATTGAATGATTCATTGAAAAGAAATTTGCAAATGGATTCATCAAAGATTCCTGTATCAATTGATTCATTACAAAAGAAACCTGTTGCCCCTGAAAAAGATACGGGACAATTGATCCTGAAAAAACCACCGCAAGATTCTTCTTCGGTTAGGGATTCTTTGGAGGCAAAAATTAAAAATGTTGTTCCGGCCGATACCCTAAAAAATAAAATAAAGACCAACACAACTGTTAAGGACTCAAGTCAGATTGATGTAAAAGAAAAAGTGCATGATAATTTCGCCGACACTTTGCAAAATGAAAACAAAAAGCAAATCGATTCAACGAACAAATCTGATACGGCCATTCGCTATTTCCTCGCATTTCATCATGTAAAGATTTACAATGATTCCTTGCAAAGCGTTTGCGACAGCTTATTCATTTCTTCAAAAGATTCTGTATTCCGGTTGTATTACAATCCTGTTGTGTGGAGCGGACATACGCAGATC
>DASTXM010000029.1:0-56814 GCA_035765495.1 Hanamia sp. | reverse complement strand
CGCTATCTTCTGTAATGAATTCTGTTCAAAATTAATGTCGTCGAGAATTTTCCTGTCAGGCTGTTGCTTGCCAATGTGATGCACTTCCAATAAAGCCATGTTCAAACACTTTCGTCAAAAATACAATTGTATCAGTGGATGTACTTTTTTGGGGAATTTATATTTTAACTAGCCACAAAATAAGGTGAGAACAATTTAACGGGGAAAACAAGAATAATTTAAATATTGTTCACAACAGGTTTAAAATTAAAAATGCCACAGATGTCATTTCTGCGGCATTTTTTCTGCTCCCCCTGCTGGACTTGAACCAGCGACCCTCTGATTAACAGTCAGATGCTCTAACCAACTGAGCTAAGGAGGAATATGTTTCAACTTTTTTACACTGCTTGAATCAGCGACCCTCTGGTTAACAGTCAGATGCTTCACAGACTGTTTCCTGTTTCGGGGGTGCAAAAATAAAGGTTTTTACTTTCCGACAAAAATTGATTTTAAAGCAATTTTTTTACCGCTTTTTCGCCCTGAGAAACTACCTGTTTTGAAGGCCGATTTATTAGGTATTCACTCCATATTTTCGTACCTTTGCACCGTAATTTTTTTTACGTTTCTAATTTGATATATCCCCACTTATATGGCAGAAGATACAGCAGAAATTGTAACCCCAAAACTGGATGGTTACGGAGCAGATAGTATTCAGGTTTTAGAAGGTCTCGAGGCAGTTAGAAAAAGGCCCGCAATGTATATCGGCGACGTAGGAAACAAAGGTTTTCATCATCTTGTGTACGAAGTTGTAGATAATTCTATCGATGAGGCACTTGCCGGTTTTTGTTCCAATATTTCAGTTACTATTAATGAAGATAATTCCATCACTGTTACTGACGACGGCCGGGGTATTCCTACAGGTATAATGAAAAAGGAAGGCCGTAGTGCGCTCGAGGTTGTGATGACCGTTTTGCACGCGGGAGGCAAGTTTGACAAAAATACTTATAAGGTAAGTGGAGGCTTGCATGGTGTGGGTGTTAGTTGCGTTAACGCACTCAGTACAGAATTTCATGTTACCGTAAAACGTGAAGGGAAAATATTTGAACAGGAATACCGTAAGGGAATTCCTCAATATCCTGTTCGTGAAATCGGAACAAGCAATCAGACAGGAACTACTATCCGTTTCCTTCCTGATCCTTCTATATTTATTGTTTCGGTTTACAACCGTGAAATTTTGGAAGGACGTTTAAGGGAGCTTGCTTTTCTTAATAAAAAAATCAAGATCACTTTAAATGACCTTCGTGATAAAGATGAAAACGGTAAGACCTATTCTAAGACTTTTTACAGCGAAGGCGGAATCGTTGAATTTGTAGAACTGATCGATAAAAATGGCAATCGCCAGCCTTTGTTGCCTACTGTGATTTATTGTGAAGGATTTGATGATTCAACAAATGTAGCTGTGGAAGTTGCACTGATGTACAATACAAGTTACCAGGAGCATTTGTTCAGCTATGTAAATAATATCAATACTATCGAAGGAGGAACACACGTTTCCGGCTTCCGGCGTTCAATAACACGTGTTTTCAAAAGTTATGGCGAAAAAGAAGGGATGTTCGAAAAAGCTAAAGTTGAAATTGAAGGAGATGACTTCAGGGAAGGACTTACAGCAGTTATTTCGGTAAAAGTTCCTGAACCACAGTTTGAAGGACAGACAAAAACCAAGTTGGGCAACAATGAGGTGATGGGTGTGGTTGATTCTACTTTAAGTAAAGTTCTTACGGCTTATCTTGAAGAAAATCCTAAAGATGCCAAAACCATCATTCAAAAAGTAATTCTGGCCGCGCAGGCACGGGCAGCGGCAAAGAAAGCACGCGAAATGGTGCAGCGCAAAAGCGTACTTTCAGGGGGAGGTTTGCCGGGAAAACTTGCAGATTGCAGCGATAAAGATCCATTTCGTTGTGAATTGTTCCTGGTCGAAGGAGATTCGGCAGGAGGAACAGCCAAGCAGGGAAGAGACAGGAGCTACCAGGCTATTCTTCCGCTTCGCGGTAAAATATTGAATGTAGAAAAAGCAATGGAGCATAAGATCTATGATAATGAAGAGATAAGAAACATGTTCACCGCTTTGGGTGTTAAGATAGGAACACCTGAAGACCCGAAGGCACTCGATCTTTCGAAATTACGCTACCATAAACTTATCATCATGACAGATGCGGATGTTGATGGAAGCCACATTGCAACACTGATCCTGACTTTTATTTTCAGGTACATGAAAGAGCTGGTGGAACAAGGATTTGTTTACCTGGCGCAACCACCATTGTATTTGTTGAAAAAAGGAAAGGAACAAGCTTATGCTTTTAACGACGAAGAACGCAGGGCATGGATAAAGCAGGTGGCTGACGGAAAAGAAGACACGGTGCATATTCAGCGTTATAAGGGTTTGGGAGAAATGAACAGTGAGCAGCTTTGGGAAACCACGATGAACCCCGAAACCCGGACGTTAAAACAAGTGACGATTGACAGTGCTGTTGAAGCCGACGGTGTTTTCAGTATGTTGATGGGCGACGATGTACCACCGCGCCGGGAGTTTATTGAATCTCATGCTAAATATGCACGCCTCGACGTGTAAGATTTTTAAATATTTTAGAAAAAGAAAAAGCTTCTTCAATTTTTTGGGGAAGCTTTTTTGTTTTAAAACAGTCAATTTTAAAAGGATTTGATTTTTGGTATGGGTGGTTTAAAACCTTGATATTATATTGCAGCCTTATCTTTAATGTGATCAAGCTTCTCCATGAAAAATCTTTATTTAAAATTTGTTGTTTTACTGTTCTTTATTGCTTCTAAAGTTAATGCCCAGGTTGATTATGGGACGTTTAAAGACAGGACGATCATAAACCCCGCTGATAGTCAGCAGCTTTCATTCAATCTGTATAATCTCGATTACCTTCACAATACAGAATGGTTTGGAAATATTCCATTGAGTGGCACTTTGTTTGGATATGAAGTGATTCCTGAAATCGAATACCAGGTTTCCCCAAAGCTTATGCTGAAGGCCGGTATTTATTTGCAAAAAGAATTTGGACGGCCCAATTACACCACTTTAGCGCCGACATTTGAGGTTAAATATCGCGCCAAACATTCTTCCTATATAATCGGCAATCTTGAAGGAAATATGAATCATGGATTTATTGACCCTATTTATGATTATAAGCTGTTGATCAATGAACACCTTGAAAACGGGTTTCAGTTTTTGGTCGATACGAAACCTTATGACCATGATCTTTTTATTAACTGGCGCAGGGCCATTCACCCGGGCGATAAATTTAAAGAGGAATTTGATATTGGTTATGTTGCCAATCTTCACCTCCTCAATAAAAATAATTGGGACGTACATTTTCCCCTTCAATTGCTTTATTCACATAAAGGCGGCCAATACGACAGCCTGAACACGCCACTTCAATCGTTAACCAATATGGCCACCGGCGTTTCGGTTAGTTACAACTTTGATAGGAAGTTTTTCAAGAAAATTGTTTTTGATAATTATTATGTCAACTACAAAGACATTTCAGGTACTAAAGTGCAGCCTTTCAACGAGGGAAATGCTTTTTTATCGCATCTTCTGTTTCAATTTAAAAACGTCGGAATCGATTTCCGTTATTGGTATGGAGATGCTTACATTGGTCCGAGGGGAATGGCGCTGTTTCAATCAGTTTCTGAAAAATATCCGCACGCAGGGCCTTCAGGAGGTCCCTTGGTGGAAAGGCATAGAGAATTGCTTATAGCCAGTTTCATTTTTGACAAAGAGATTTACAAGAATGTGTTTTTTGATTTCAGGATTATACCTTACAAAGATTTCCTTGAAAAAATTTCGAGCGGAACCGGTTTGGAATATTCTTATGAAATGTATTTGAAGTACAAGCTAAAGGTCAATTTAAAAAAGGTAAAAAATTCATTGGATTCTTAACTAATTTATTTGTTAGCAAATATATAGTGAGAAATAAGTATAAATCCCTAAATTTGAAACTACAATAGCCCCCGGCTATGAGCGTTAAATAATTTTTTTAATTTTATAAACCGACTAAGATGGCAAAAATGTTAACAGCTTATTGCATGAAAACCAAAGAAAAAAATGTTCCCATGCAGGATGCAGTAATTACTAAAACTTCCCGCGGCGGATACATGGCGCAGGGTCATGATGGGAAAGGCAACAAAATGACTACAATGCTTAGCGAAGCCAATGCATTACAGGCTGTGAAAGATGGTGTTGCTAAAAAAGGTTGGTAATGTTGGAATTCTAAGAAATTTAAAGCGACGCCCTTAACTGGTGTCGCTTTTTTTGTGAGCAAAATGGTCTTTAATGATTAGTAAAGCCAGGAATTTTGGTGTTTTTAATTTTTCCTGCCCTTAATTTAAAACCAATATTTCTCCCCTAAAAATGTAGCCTTTCGGTGACAATTTTTACCAATAATTAAACGAGCCTTATAACTAAATTTGCATATTAATCTTTTCAAAAATGGCAACACAAGAAGCAGTCTTACCTGAGGTAGTCATCAAATTTGCCGGCGATAGTGGCGACGGAATGCAACTTACCGGCACACAATTTACCAATAACACCGCGCTTTTAGGAATCGATCTATCTACATTTCCTGATTTTCCTGCTGAGATTCGTGCGCCACAGGGAACACTTCCCGGCGTGAGTGGATTTCAATTGCGCTTTTCGAGTGACAGGATCTTTACACCCGGCGACAATTGTGATGTTTTGGTGGCAATGAATGCAGCTGCTTTAAAAAGTAATTTATCTTCTTTAAAGAAAAGTGGAATAATCATTGCAAACATTGAAGGTTTTGATGCTAAAAATCTAAGGCTTGCCAATTATCCTGATGGTGTTAATCCACTGGAAGACGGAAGCCTCGAAGGTTACCATTTGATTAAGATGGAGGTTACCAAGTTGACACGAGAAACGTTGAAAGATTTTACACTTGGAACTAAGGAAAAAGACCGCGCCAAAAACATGTTTGTGCTCGGATTTTTATATTGGATGTATAACAGGAATCCTGAAAACACGATTAATTTTTTAAAAGAAAAATTTGCCAAAAAACCGGAAATCCTGGAGAGCAATATAAAAGTCTTACAGGCAGGTTATAATTATGGTGACACAACGGAAACTTTTACAACCCGTTATTCAGTTAAAAAGGCTGTGATGCCTCCGGGAAATTACAGGAGCATTCATGGCAACCAGGCGCTTGCTTATGGATTGATAGCTGCTGCGCAAAAAAGTGGATTACAATTGTTTTTGGGCTCTTACCCGATAACCCCTGCGAGTGACATTTTACATGAATTAAGCCGGCATAAAAATTTTGGAGTAAAAACTTTCCAGGCAGAAGATGAAATAGCAGCGATCAGTGCCGCAATTGGTGCATCTTACGGCGGAAGCCTGGGCGTTACAACTACCAGCGGACCAGGTGTTGCTTTAAAATCAGAAGCAATGGGGTTGGCAATGATGCTCGAAATTCCTTTGCTCGTTTGCGATATTCAGCGCGGAGGCCCTTCAACAGGATTACCAACTAAAACGGAACAAAGCGATCTTCTGCAGGTATTTTATGGCAGAAATGGCGAAAGTCCTATTCCGGTAGTTTCGGCTTCTACACCCAGTGATTGTTTTAGCGCCGTTTATGAAGCGGTGCGCATTGCCGTTAATCACATGACTCCTGTTGTTTTCCTGAGCGATGGTTACCTGGCTAATGGATCAGAGCCGTGGAAATACCCTGAGAGCAAAGATCTGCCACCGATCCAGGTGAAATTCAAAGCCGGTCTTTCTGAGGGAGAAGAAAAATTTCAGCCTTATTTAAGAGATGAAAAACTGGTAAGGCCCTGGGCTATTCCCGGCACCGAAGGACTTGAACACCGTGTGGGCGGATTGGAAAAAGAGGCGGTGACAGGAAATGTAAGTTATGATCCGGAAAATCATGAGTTGATGGTGAAATTGCGCCAGGAAAAAGTGGATAAAATAGCTGATTATATTCCAGAACAAGAAATAGACAACGGGCCTGAAAAAGGTAAAGTGTTGGTAATAGGATGGGGAAGTACTTACGGAGCAATTAAGAGCGCTGTTGCTGAATTGGTGAAAGAAGGAGCAGAAGTTGCGCATGTGCATCTCCGTTATATACGTCCATTCCCCCGAAACCTGGGAGCGATCATCAAAAATTTCGACAAAGTATTGATCCCTGAGTTGAATAATGGCCAATTAATAAAAATAATCCGCGATAAATATTTAGTGGATGCAAAAGGTTTCAACAAGATCAAAGGTGTTCCTTTCACAAAAACCGAGTTAGTAACCGAAATAAAAAAATTGCTTTAATCTTTATTTACTGATTCTTCTTCTTCAATCCCCGGTTTAATGACAGTTTGGTAGTATTTGCAAGCAGGTCTTAAGCCACAAATATTGCATTTTGGTTTGCGGGCAATACAAACATATCTTCCGTGAAGAATGAGCCAATGATGCGCTACATGTATTAAATCTTTGGGCAGGTTCTTTACCAGCTGTTTCTCTGTTTCCAGCGGTGTTTTTGCTTTTACCAATCCAATTCTGTTCGCCACCCTGAAAACGTGAGTATCCACAGCCATGTTTGGTTGTTTGTCGATCACTGAAGTTATCACATTAGCGGTTTTCCTGCCTACGCCGGGCAATTTCACTAATTCTTCAACGGTCATTGGAATTTTTCCTCCAAAATCATTCTTTATCATTTTGGCCATTCCAATCAGATGATTAGTCTTGTTGTTTGGATAAGAAATGCTTTTTATCAACGGAAAAAGTGCTTCCGGTGAAGCTTCGCTTAATGATTCAATATTCGGATAACTTTCGAATAAAACCGGCGTCATTTGATTCACTCTTTTATCAGTGCATTGGGCAGAAAGAATTACTGCCACGAGCAGTTGGTAAGGATTATCGTACAAAAGCTCAGTTTGCGGATCTGGCTTGTTTTGAACAAAATAATTAATGACAAATTCGTATCTTTCTTTTTTAGTCATAAAAAAATCCCGCTTTTTGAGCGGGATAAAAATAAGGTTTAAATTCTTAAAAATATTAGTGAGATGTCACCTGGGCATGCTTTTTTGCAGCATATTCCAAAATATTATTTACACTTTGCCTCCTTGGGGAAAAGTGAATACTGTCAAGATTTTTGTGAGAATTAAGCAATTTGTTGTAATTCTCTCTAAGGTTCCAGTCGGTTTGCAACGCAGCTTGAATCGTGGCTGTTTTTTTCTCGGAAGTTTCATTATAGAGGTACCTAACCAGGTCTTCCGGTGTGATTCTAGTCATAAAAATGAGTGGCTTTAATAAAAAATAAATATCCTATCCGATCACTAAAACGCTTCCTTTTCAAAAATATTGTCAAAAGAATGTTATCTCATTGAGGACGAATCAAATGTAACAATGTACAAGTCTTCATTATCCTTTTTCATCATATACTTTTCCCGGGCATACTTTTCAAGTGTTTCCGGGTTTGTTTTCAGCAAGTCCAACTCTTTCCTGGTATCTGAAATGCGCAGAGCCATATTCTTTTGATTTTGCTCCAGCTTATTCAATTCCCTCAATCGATGGATTTGCAAAGGAAGATCGTTTCTGTCAAAGAACAACATCCATACTGCAAAAGCTATGCCTGTTACTAAATATTTATTGGCAAAAACGTATCGTAGCTTCTTCATCGTTGATTTACAATTAATTATGAAAAGAAAATTTTTTGCCCCGACGCTTCAAAATCTATCTTTTACCAAATTTAATTTTTCCATTTGGAAAAATAGCGCTTTCACCCAAAATTTCTTCAATACGCAACAACTGGTTGTATTTTGCAATCCTGTCTGTGCGACTTGCAGAACCGGTTTTTATCTGACCACAATTGAGTGCAACAGCAAGGTCTGCAATGGTTGTATCTTCTGTTTCGCCACTGCGATGACTCATGATCGTATTATAGCCGTTTTTTTGCGCCAGGGAGACTGCATTAATCGTTTCTGTCAGCGTTCCGATTTGATTCACTTTTACCAAAAGGCCGTTGGCAATCTTCTCGTCAATTCCTTTCTGAAGCCTTTCTACATTTGTAACAAACAGATCGTCACCTACCAGTTGAACCTTATCTCCTATTTTTTCGGTAAGCAATTTCCAGCCTTTCCAATCATCTTCGGCCATACCATCTTCAAGTGAAACGATTGGATATTGCCTGATCCAGCTTGCCCAAAAATCAACCATTTTTTCTGAACTCAATTTCTTGCCATCTGATTTATGGAAATAATACACTTTTTTAGTGGCATCATACATTTCGCTCACTGCCGGATCCATTGCAATGGCCACTTGTGTTCCGGCCTTGTATCCTGCTCCTTCAATCGCTTTCAAAACAGTTTCAATTGCTTCTTCATTGCTCTGGATGTTTGGTGCGAATCCACCTTCATCACCAACGTTCGTGCTGTATCCGTTTTTCTTTAAGACACTTTTCAAGGAATGGAAAATTTCAACGCCCCAACGAAGTGCTTCACTGAATGAAGTCGCCCCAACAGGCATTACCATAAATTCCTGGAAATCGATTTTATTATCTGCATGAGCGCCACCATTCAAAATGTTCATCATTGGGATCGGAAGAACTCTTGCATTCGTTCCGCCTATGTAGCGATAAAGAGGAAGATCAGCTTCCAAAGCAGCAGCTTTAGCTACTGCAAGACTTACTGCAAGAATTGCATTTGCACCCAATTTTTTCTTGTTCGGTGTGCCATCAATTTGAATCATCAACTGGTCAATTCCTGCCTGGTCAGCAACATTAGAACCAATTAACTCGTCAGCAATGATCGTGTTTACATTGTTGACAGCTTTAAGAACGCCTTTTCCTCCGTACACTTTTTTATTATTATCACGTAGTTCAACGGCTTCATGGATCCCGGTGCTTGCTCCTGAAGGAACAGCGGCTCTTCCGAGTAAACCATTTTCTGTTTCAACTTCTACTTCGACGGTAGGATTTCCTCGACTGTCTAAAATCTGGCGTGCATGAATGCTTGCGATGTAACTCATTTTTTTACTAATTGATTAATTGATTACTTGTTTATTTAAATCCTGCTTCTTTTTGGGCAGAATATTTTTTCGCAAATGTAATTTTTATTATAAGAAAAAACGGTAAAGTGCAAAATTAACGGTAACATGTTTTGGTAGTAAATCAATAAAAAGCAGGAAATTTTTTTTTACTTCCTGACAATCGTGGCCGAATAAAATTCAATTAAAAGCTGGTATGAAAGTATCTTGCAGCGTTATTTTTTTAGAAATCAAATTCCGGCATGTATAGTATAGTTATTGGTAGTATTATTTTAAGTCTCCTTCATGCTACAATTCCTAATCATTGGCTGCCGGTTATCGCGATTGGAAGAAAAGAAAAATGGTCTGTTGGTGAGGTAACGCGTGTAACTTTTATCGCTGCGATCGCACATGGACTAAGTACAGTTGTTATTGGTCTTGTGCTTGCATTTATTGGCGCGCAAATCGCTTCAAGAATTGAAAATTTCACGCATTACATTGCACCTGTTATTTTGATCATGCTTGGGGTGCTTTTTATTTACCGCCATCACACCCATAAGCATTTTCACATCAGCGAGGATATCAAAAAAAAGAAATCCAAAAGAACTATTATTATTGCCTTAGTTCTTGCAATGTTTTTATCGCCCTGCATGGAAATTGAAGCTTACTTTTTATTAGCCGGAACACAACAACCGTGGCTAATTTGGTTTATCGCCGCTCTGTATTTGGTGATCACAACCGGCGGAATGATCTCTCTTGTCCGGTTTGCTTACCTGGGAATATTAAAATTGAACTGGCATAAACTTGAGCATAACGCGGGAATCGTTACCGGCGTTACATTGGTAGCAACCGGAATTCTTGCTTATTTTGTTCATTAATTAAACAGCGATAATTCCATTCCTTTGCATATTTCCCATTACCACTTAAGTTTGCATCTATTTTAGAAAAATGAAAGTTACAGAACACATAAATCAATCAAAAGGCACAACGATTTCTTTTGAAATTCTTCCGCCATTAAAAGGAAAAACGATTGAATCGATTTACAATCATTTGGATCCTTTGATGGAATATAAACCTGCATTCATCAATGTTACTTATCACAGAAGTGAGCAGGTTTTTAAAAAGAAGGCAGACGGGACTTTCGAGAAAGTGGAAATCCGCAAACGCCCCGGAACCGTTGGTATCTGCGCAGCGATAATGAATCATTATAAAATTGATGCCGTACCACATTTGATTTGCGGTGGATTTAATCTGCAGGAAACAGAAAATGCATTGATTGACCTGGCATTTTTAGGAATAGATAATGTTTTGTTGCTTCGAGGTGATGCACCCAGAAACCAGGCAGTTTTTGAACCGGAAGAAAACGGTCATGCTTATGCGATAGATTTGATCAAGCAGGCAGTAAATTTAAATCATGGCGTTTATCTTGAAGATGATATTATCGATGGATATAAGACTAATTTTTGTATTGGTGTTGCGGGTTATCCTGAAAAACATTTTGAGGCGCCTAACCAACAAAGTGATTTGAATTATTTAAAAATGAAAGTTGATGCCGGTGCAGATTATGTTACCACACAAATGTTTTTTGACAATAAAAAATATTTTGATTTTGTAAAAAACTGCAGGCAAATAGGCATTGAAGCGCCGATCATTCCTGGCCTGAAACCCATTACTTCCAAAAAACAACTTACGGTTTTGCCACGCACTTTTCATGTTGATATTCCGAATGAATTGAGCGATGAAATAATGAAATGCAAAACAGATGCAGATGTTGAAAAAGTAGGAACGGAATGGCTGGTTCAACAATCAAAAGAATTAAAAGATGCAGGCGTTCCGGTTTTGCATTATTATACGCTTGGCAAACCACACGTTATTGCAAACGTGGCTAAAAAAATTCTTTAAGAGAGATCCTAAAAAAAGAACGGCCGGCAGTTATTCATTGCCGGCCATTTTATTTATTATGACTTGCTGAACTATTTCCTGTTGATTGGAATTCCGATTGAAACGCTCACTGTTCTGTATTTGTTTTTGTTATCTGTGCTGTTATTGCTTTGGGTTGAATTGATCTTTGCCATTCCCAATGCATAATTGGCTTTTAGAATAACGCTGCCCAAATCAAATCCGCCACCAACATTTACGCCATAATCAAATCTCTTCAATTTGTCATAGCTCGCGTCTTCCTGTTGGCTCGTTGTTGGATTGTCATTATTAAATTGAATGTCGTTGCTTGAATTGGAAACAACTCCTAAGAATTTCGTTTCTACTTTTGATTTTCCTGCAATGCCCATCGCAACATAAGGCCCTGCGTTGAAGAAAATATTTTCCTTGTGCTGAAGGGGAAGACGAACAACAAAATTCACCGGCAATTCAAGATACAGTGGGTTGAACCTTGCTTTCACATAATTGTCGTCAGTCGCCGAGGTAGTATAAGTATCTGCTTTGGCGCCTCTGCCTTCGAGCAACAAGCCTGCTTCCAATGCGATTGTTTCAGTTGAATTGGAACGTGCCATGACCCCTGCATTGAAAGTCGTGAGCATGTTGTTCTTTTCTGTAGCGCCGGATTTGGAAGTTGAAATGTTAGCGAAATTGACACCGCCCTGGATATAAAACTGGGATTTTGCCGTCGAAAATATTGCAATAGACAAAGCAATAGCTAATAATTTTTTCATCACGTAGTTTTTTAGTTTTTAATGAGTTAAGATTGCAGCAAAGTTTTCAAAAATGCTGCCAACGAAGTGCAAAGGAAAAGAGGAATTTGATAAATATTTGCTAAAAGCAAACGCGATGTTAAAAAGAAAATGAAGAGATCAATGTGATTGAAGAACGGATTGCCACACTTTTTGATTCACCTTGACCGGGTATTTTTTCTTTAACTGTTCAATCCATTTTTGTTCGAGATAATTTTGGTAATCATTTATCACAAGGCCGCGTGCATCTTCAAAATTTCGCTGCTGGTTGCCCGGGTAAACTTTTAATATTTGTGCAAACACTGCCGTGCCGTCGGTTTTATTAATTACAGGAAGTGTGATCAATCCGTCAGAAAATGCGGTGCGATCAATCACAGGAATTTGCCCTAATTCAAATCTTCCAGAATCAGCCTGGATCATTGAAGGATTTTCATTCACTACTTCTTTCCAGTTTTTTCCTTTCTTTAATTCAGCAATACTGTTCTTCGCAATCTCTGCATTGGAACACGAAAAAATAACTGCCTCAGCACTTGAGTTCCATAAATATTTGCCTTTGTGTTCTTCGTAGTATTTTTTTAGCCCGGCGCTATCGGCTGAAGCTTTGTTCCAAACTTTTCTTTGCATGATCTCAAAAAGAAGATTACCTTCTTCAAATTCATCAAGCTGTGCTTTGAACGTAGGATTAAATTTTTCAAGTCGCGCAGCATAATTTAAAATGGCTGCTTCATTCACAAATTCCGGAAATATCTTCTCGTAGCTTGCATGATCGCCTGCAACTTTTTCATTATTGTTTTTTGCAAAAAGAAGCCAATCAGCAACGGTGGCATTTTTGTTATTGTTGAATGTGATCAGCTGTGCGTTTTTGGTTAAACTTCCTGCTTTAATTTCTTTGTTAGACAACAATGAACTGTCGGTAATTCGCCACAAATCTTCTTCACTTACTTTCCTCCTGCTAACTTTTATCACCGGAAAAATTTCTTTCAAAAACTTTTCTTTTGCACTTTCAATCCGGCTGTCATTCAAAACCTGCTGCTTCAGGTTGTACATGAACTTTTCATCATCTTTTGTAGAAGGAACAGGTTTTGCGGAAATTCGTTTGATGATATGATAGCCAAATTTTGTTTCGAATGGCTTCGAAATTTCACCATCTTTTTTAAGCGCAAAAGCATGCTGTTCAAAATCCTGTTGGTATTTGGCGGTTCCAAATTCAGGCATTTCACCTCCGTTCATGTAAGTGGTCCGGTCGTCGCTGTATTTTTTTGCAAGAGATCCAAAATCCGCGCCATTCATTAAAGCATTATAAACAGAATCAGCTAAATTTTTTACACGCTCTTTTTCAGATTGATTTCCCGGTGGTACTGCAAACAGGATTTGTGCTATGGTGATTTTTCCAACAGCTTTTCTTTCGCCTTCATTTTTAAAAATATACCAACCATTTTTGGTGTGAAAAGGCGCACTTGCCTGGTCGGTTTTTAATGAGTAGATTATATTTTCGAAATGATAAGGCAAAGTAAAAACGGTGATGTAACCAATATCCGCTTCTTGAATTTTTATTGGATTTGTTGCGTTGATTTTTTGAACCAATGCCGAATCATCTTGTGTAGAATTTAATTCTTCCGCCAGCTTCTTCATCAGGCTCAAATCTTTAACCGAATCTTTTGGATCTGCGGAAGGAAGAAAATAGTACACAGCATGGATGTCTTTTTGACTTCGCCGAAAAGCCTGGTCTACAAGCCTGTTCACTTCATCCTGGTCTTTGAGATAAGTGTTCTGGATTTGGCTCCTGAAGTTTTGAAGATCGGCCTTCATTGATGGCAAAGTATCAAGCTGTAAATCCTTAGCTGCCTGTACTTTCAGTTTAAAATTAATGTACAGCTTAAGATAATCGCGAAGCGCAGCGGAGTCGTCTGTTGTTGAAGTTTTGTTTTTATTGTATGCGTTTAAAAATTCTGCTGTGCTCACTTTATGATTTCCATAAGTAAAAAGCGTTTGTGTATGACCGAAGGAAAATGAAATAGAAAAAAGGAAAATGAGCAGCAGCTTTTTCATTATAATTTTTTTAAAACGATCTTATGAAGTAAGAAATGTTTTTGCATTATAAAAATAAAATTCACATTCAAAAGTTGCTTTACTGTTTTGCCGTGTTCTGTCCAGAATTGCTTTTTATTTTGGCGTCAAGAACCTGGTCCATTTGTTCCATGGTTAATTTTTTGGCAATGATCTTTTTGTCTTTGTCCAATAAATATAAAGTGGGCGTTTGGATCACATCGTATAATTGTTTGTAAGAAGCCTGCTTCGAATCCTGCACTATCTTTTTCTGTGCGTCTGTTTCGTAAACGTTGATCCAGTTGCCCAAATGCTTGTCCCTGATGAATTTTTTCCATTGATCCAGGTTTTGCGTTTCTGTCAAAACCCCGTACATTTTCACGTCCTCATTTTTCCATTTGGCATTATAGATCGAATCGAGGCGGGGCACTTGCTTCTGGCAATGACCACAAGTCGGGTCCCAGAAGCAGATAACGATATATTTAGAATGGATATTATACAGCGGCATGTCTTTTCCTGATGAATCAACCATTTGAAGATTCGCCGCCTGCTCACCGATAAGATTGGCCATCAACATATAAGCCCTGTCAGAAATTGTTTTTAGTTGTTTTTGATTTAACCAGTTTGAAACGCCTTTTGAATGATATTTTTCAAATAAATGAACAAACACAGCATCCTGTCCCATGTATTTTGGATAAATGTATTCGTCAGTCAGCCAGTTGAGCAGGAACTTGTACATTTCTGGTGCCGACCTCGCCAGCAAAAGCATATAATCTGATTCTTTGATTATAGAATCCGAAACCGGCGGAACGATGTTGGTATAATATTGCTCCAGCTTTGGCAAAAAGAATGGTGTGCGAATGATACGGTCATCCATAAACGAAATTCCATCCCAATAATGTTTTTTGTAATACTGGAAATTAGCTACGGAATCTTCATGTGTTTTTGGATCAGAATATAAAACGGGCACAGGTTTCATTGCATTGAAAAGCGCAGCCAGCATAGATTCGGGATGTTCTTTAATTATCTTGTTCCTGTAATCATTCAGCTCGTCGTTCAGTTTTTGATAATTGTTTTCATGAAGCGAACTGTCCGCTTTTGTTTTTGATGTTTTATATGCAGTCAATTCTTTTTGCATCCGTTTCCCTTGTTCAGAAGCATATTTTTGGTAAGTTTCAAAAAGGCCATTTTCTTCGGCGCCGGTGATCTTTGCTGTATTGATCATGTCGGAACTGTCCGGAATAGAAATATTAATTATTTGTTGTTTTGCTATCAAAAAATCCAACACTTTAGTTTTGCCGGGCAATACAATTGAGTACACTCCTGGCAATACTTTTTTATTTCCTTCAAAAACGGCAACTCCTTTAGAATTGACAATTGCAGAGTCCTGCACGTTCAGATTCTTGCCATAATAATAAGTCAGGTAAGCAAGTCCTTCATGAAATTGAGGAGCGTTCAAAGTCACTTTATAGCCCTGCGCGTCAGCAATGGTAAAAGCGAAAACCAAAAGAAGAAGAGAAAAAAATTGCTTCATGGTGCGATTAAATGAAAAACAAAAATATTCAATTTGAACCTTAAAAAAAGGCGGTTGTTAATAGTTAACATTTTGATTAGCCTTGCAAAAACCGCTGCTAAAAGTGTTAAACGGATTTTTATCTTCAATATTCTAAACAACTTTCTCAATTTTTTGTAAAAATCCTGACAGCTACATCCGTTATTTTTGCGCCGTGAAAACAAAGAAAATTGTTTTGGAAGATGTTCCTGTTAGCGGTTATGCCGCAGAAGGAAAGTCGATCGCAAAAGTGAATGGCAAAGCGATCTTCATTGAAGGTGCTGTTCCGGGCGATGTTGTGGACGTGTTGTTGACGAAAAACAAAAAGGATTGGGCGGAAGGAAAAGCGACAGAAATAAAAAGCTTCAGCAAGGAAAGGGTTTCTCCTTTTTGCATTCATTTTGGCATCTGCGGAGGCTGCAAATGGCAAATGTTACCATATGAAAAGCAACTGGTTTATAAAGAGCAGGAAGTAAAAGATGTGATCAAAAGAATCGGCAAATTGAATGAAGTAAAAATTTTGCCAATTATCGGCTCTGAAAATACTTCGCGCTACAGGAACAAACTTGAATTCACTTTTAGCAATAAAAAATTTTTGACTCCTTCAGAATTACAAAATCTTGGTGAGGATAATTGGCCTGGTGGCGCTTTGGGTTACCATGTTCCAAAATTGTATGATAAAATAATCGACATCAAAGAGTGTTGGCTTATGGATGAAGTGAATGATTTGATCCGAAACACATTGAGGGAATTTGCAGATAACAACAATTACAGTTATTATGATATAAAGGAACACAAAGGGTTTTTAAGAAATGTTGTTGTAAGAAATTGTACCACTGGCGAATTGATGGTAAATCTTGTATTCGGAAATGACAACCAAAAGGAGATTAAAAAGATTGCCGGCCATTTGTTGCAAAAAGTTCCTTCCATAACAACGCTTGTTTATACGATCAATCAAAAATGGAATGACAGCATTAGTGATCTTGAACCCATTACTTATTCCGGTAAAGGTTTTGTGATTGAAAAATTAGGTGAATTTAAATTCAAGATCTCGCCGAAATCTTTTTTTCAAACGAATACAAAACAGGCGGAAGTGTTATATGATGTGGTTAGAAATTTTGCTGCCCTTACAGGAAACGAAATTGTTTATGATTTGTATTGCGGCACCGGCAGCATCGGGACTTATTTAAGTAAAGACGCCAAAAAAATCATTGGCGTGGAAGTGATTGAAGAGGCAATAAAAGATGCGCGTGAAAATACAGCATTGAATGAAATTGAATCAGCAGATTTTTTTGCGGGCGATGTTGTTGAAATTTGTAATGATGATTTTTTCGCAAAAAATGGGAAACCGGATGTGGTGGTTGTTGATCCTCCACGTGCAGGCCTTCACCAGAAATTAGTAAATAAATTATTGGAAATAGCTGCTGCAAAAATTGTTTATGTAAGTTGTAATGTCGCTACACAAGCGCGCGATCTTCAATTGCTCAATGTAAAATACAAAGTTGAAAAAGTACAGCCTGTTGATATGTTTCCCCACACACATCACATCGAATCTGTTGCTTTGCTAACACTTAAAGAAGATTGAATTATTGTTCTTCCTCTTTCAAATCAAGAATTAAATTAGCGATCAGCGCGGTCCATCCTGTTTGATGACTGGCACCCAATCCGCGAAGCGTGTTTCCATGAAAGTATTCATTGAACAAAACAAGGTCTTTGTTTTCTTCTTTCTTGTAAAACCAGTTGTATTCACCATTACAAGGCCTTTCGTTCTCATCGTTCTTCTCAAAAATGTGCAACAGCCTTGCCGTTATTTCTTTTCCTACCTGTGATAAATTTATCTTCTTTCCTGAATGCGAAGGGAATTCAACCTCCAGGTCTTCACCAAAAAAATAACCGAAAGTTTTAAACGCATTTATGAATAAATAATTTACAGGCATCCAAACCGGGCCGCGCCAATTGCTGTTTCCCCCAAACATATTTGAAGTAGAATCGCCCGGATCATATTGGATCGAATAACTGGTGCCTCCAAGGTTTAAGGTATAAGGATTTTTTTCATAAAATTTCGAAAGGGCTCTGATTCCTCCGCCTGATAAGAACTCTGATTCATCCAATAATTTGTCACATAAATATTCCAATTTTTCTTTGTTTACTAATGAAAGGAGTGTTCGCTCAAAATCTTTATTCACTTCACTTGGCAGGTACAGATGATTGGTTTTCCTGTATTGTTGAAACCATTTCAGGCGTTTTGTAAAATCCGGCAATTGATCGAAAACTTCTTTTTCGATAACAGTAACGGCAAACAATGGTGTGAGACCAACAACAGAGCGAACTCGGAGCGGAAAAGCATCAGATTGGTTGATTGATAAAACGTCGTAAAAGAATTTGTCTTCTTCATTCCATAGTCCTAATTCATTTAAAGCTTCCGCAATGATCACAAAGTGCTCATAAAATTTGGTGGCTGTATCTTCAAATGAAGGATCGTGCATTGAAATTTCAAGTGCGATGTTCATCATGTCGAGCGCGAACATCCCCATCCAGCTTGTTCCATCTGCCTGCTCGAGAACGGCATTGCCTGGCAAAGTCATGCTCCGGTTGAACAGCCCGATGTTATCAAGACCAAGAAATCCTCCTTCAAAAATGCTGTTGCCGTTGGCATCTTTACGGTTGATCCACCAGGTAAAATTGATGATCAATTTCTGGAAAACACTTTTCAAAAAATCCAGGTCTCTCTTGCCATGTAATCTTTCTTCCGTTTTATAGATCTGCAAGGCGGCAAATGCATGAACCGGCGGATTCACATCGCTGAAATTCCATTCATAAGCCGGCAATTGGCCTTGTGGATTCATGTACCATTCTCTCATCAACAAGGTTAACTGGTGCTTGGCAAAAGTCGGATCAATAACGGCCAGCGAAATACAATGAAAAGCCATATCCCACGCGGCATACCAGGGATATTCCCAATCGTCGGGCATTGATAAAATGTCCTGGTTTTTCAAATATTTCCAAGTGTGATTCCGGCCATTTTTTCTTTCAGGCGTGTCGGGTGTAATGCCATCGCTTGTGTTGAGCCAGCGGTCCAAATCGTAGTGATAATATTGTTTGTTCCAAAGTAGACCTGCAAACGCTTGGCGCTGAATATTTTTTTGATCTTCTGTGCAGGAAGACGGATGAATGGTTTCATAAAAAATATCTGCTTCATTTTTTCTTTTTACAAAAATGTTTTCAAAATCTGGGGGAAAATAATCTTCAACCTGCTTGTTTACAAGTCGAAGAAAAACAGTTTTTGATTTCTTTGATTCAATGGAAAACCTGTAAACAGGCGAGCACTTGGTACCCGTTTTTTTATCCTTCAGCTTTTGCAAATCTGTTCCATGAATGATTGCTTCATGAAAAGCATCTTTTACAAATTCGGCGGCATTTGGTTTATTAAAAAGCCTTTGAAAGTTTGTTTCGTTTTCTGTAAAAAGAACTTCCTCCGTTTGATCGAAATAGAGGAAATATTCACCAAGATCCAGATGATGCGCCTGCACACAATGATCAGAAAGATAAGTGACGAAAGGTTTGTTTTCTTCACCTGCATATTGCCAGTTATTATAAAACCAGAGAGTAGGCAAAAGTGTAATGGGTGCTGTTTGCGGGCCACGGTTCACTATTTCAATCCTGATAAAAATATCCTCACTGTTCTGCTTTGCATATTCCACAAAAACATCGAAATATTTATCATCATTAAAAACACCCGTATCGAGGATCTCATATTCCGGCTGTAATTTGTTGCGTCTAGCATTCTCCTCAACAAGTTCTTCATAAGGATAAGCATTTTGAGGATACTTATAAAGGAACTTCATATAATAATGCGTTGGAAGATTATCAAGATAATAGTAAAGCTCTTTTACATCTTCGCCGTGATTTCCCTGCTTATTGGCCAAGCCAAAAAATCTTTCTTTTAAAATAGGATCGTTACCGTTCCATAAGGCGATGGCAAAGCATAACTTTTGGCGGTTGTCTGAAATTCCACCCAATCCGTCTTCGCCCCAACGATAGACACGGCTGCGTGCATGATCATGCGGAAAATATGGCCAAGCATCGCCATTTCGGCTATAATCTTCGCGCACAGTTCCCCACTGCCTCGATGGTAAATAAGGTCCCCATTTTTCTATCGGAACGGCCCTGGTTGCATTTATACGTAATCTTTTTAGTTCTTTATTTTCCATTTTCTCTTTTTTTGATCGGGTCAACCGTTGGTGGTAAAGCCGGGGTACAAAAGCATTCCGCCGTCTGCAAAAACAGTAGTTCCAACCAAATAATCAGATTCGTCGCTGGCCAGCCAAACGGCCACTTTTCCGATATCTTCAGGATCGCCTATTCGCTTGTAAGGAATTAACGTCAAAAGTTTTGCAGCTGCTTCGGGAGTGCTCCATGCGTTGTAATTGATCGGTGTTTTTATGGCACCGGGGCCAATTGCATTTACCCTGATCTTTTTGGGCGCAAGCTCTTGCGCCATGCTTTTCATCATCATTTCTATTCCACCTTTGCTTGCTGCATAATTTGCATGTCCTGCCCACGGAATTACCTGGTGCACGCTGCTCATGCAAATGATCTTGCCGGCTGCGCAACTTCTTTCAGGAACAACCCCACGACGAAGAAATTCTCTTACTGCTTCACGTGAGCACAAAAATTGGCCGGTAAGATTTACGTTTATTACCCAACGCCAATCCTCAAGGCTCATACTCTCCAGCGGCGAATCTTTTTGAATTCCGGCATTATTCACGAGTATGTCAATTGTTCCAAAAGCATCATACATCTGTTTAAACATCGCCTGTACATCTTCTTCCTTACTAACATCGGCTTTTATTGCGATCGCTTTTCCTCCATTATCTTCAATTTTCTTAACTACCGCATCTGCGTTTTCGGGATGAGTAATATAATTCACAACAACATTAGCGCCGTCATTTGCCAAGGCTATGGCAACGGCCTCTCCGATTCCACTATTGGCGCCGGTAAGCAGCGCACTTTGTCCTTTTAATATGGGATTTGAATTCATCTTTAAATTCTTTTATAATTGATTATGAAAAATATGTGCCTTTCACTTGAAATTAGTTTATTTTAAAATTAATTGTTAAGCGTCTGTGGATAATATTCATCCAAATCTCTTCAATAATTTTTTGTTTTGAACGTTTTTTATGGAGCCACCCACTTTGAGTAATATTTTACTTTAAAATTTTACTTATGAAAAACATTCTACTTTTATTTTTCCTCTTCTTTTCCCGATTTGCGAAAGCACAGGTAAACGCGGTTTTGCCTTCCGAGGCAAATGTGTTTTATGAAAACGCGATGGGAAGCATAAAACCCCAGGTCAAAAATCTAATCACAAAAAATGCCAACAAAATAACAGGCCGTTCGGTAAATGTTGACAGTCTTGTAAAAGCGTTGCATAAAGAACCACTTTTAAAGAATGGAAATGAAAAGGACCTGGAAGCGATAACGGTATTGATACTTGTACAGGCATCCAAAAATACAGACGATCAATTGAAAGAAATTGTAATTCATTCAAAGCCGGCAAAATCAATAAATGAAAATGAAAAATCAACCGCAGCCCTGCTTGTTGAAAATAAAAGTAATATTGCGCAAAGTGTGTCATTGATCATGAAGAAGATTTCCGGTTCCCCTGAAATGGTGATGGATAAATTCAAATAATCGATTTTTTGTTGGTTTACTGTAATCTTTGATTTCCCGAAGATATAAGTTGCTGATTTTCACTTTGTGGGAAAACTCTAAAGGCCTAATTTTTTTTATTTCATTAAGGAATTGGGCGCAAATAGTTTTTTACATTTGCAAACATGCTTAAAAACGCCGCTTACAAAATTTTGCTGCCTTTTACATTTTTGTTGTTGTCAACAAGGGCTAAAAGCCAGGTAACAGATAGTTTGTCGCAAATTAGCCAGCCGGTTGTTCCGAACAACGATACTATTCATATGCCCCCCGAGGACACTATCTATTTGAAACCGGTTGACACTCTTTTAAGGATCAAAAACTTTAGTCCCAACTTTACACTACATGTGGATTCCACTTTGGATTACCGCTTTGAGATCAACAAAAATCCTTACAATTATTATTGGTATTTAAAAAATGCACCTGTTGGCTTGCAAATCAACAAAGACAATGGCGTGTTGCATTTCAAAGCAGAAAAATCATATTTTCTTTCAGGAAAATTAAAATATGACACACAATATAAAGTGAGAATTGGTGTCCAAAACCTGAACGACCCCAATGATAAAACTGATACTACTTTTTCAATTTTGTTTTTTAATACAGACATCATTCCTTCAAAAATAAAACCCACCGTTAGCAATAACCTGGCAATCGATGAGGGTGATACTTTGAATTTTAGTCTTCAATGTGAAGAAGGAAGTTTTCCAATAGAATCTATTACTTATTTCTGCAATTACCCGATTCGTTCTTTAACTCCTATTTCAAAATGCGGGGATGCGTTTACCTGGGTGGCGCCTTATGACTTTATTAAAGATGATGAAAAGGAAAAAACCTTAACACTAAAATTTGTGGGTGTTGATAAATTTTACAATCGCGATACTGCCGAAGTAAGTGTAATAGTGAACCAGGCTGTAAATTATCCCCACCGTTTGCTTGAGTACAACAAGTTAGATAGCAGTATCGAAAATTATATTCTCCAATTAAAGAGCACTTTCCGTAGCCTTGATAAAAAGATCAGGAGCACAAAACACACAAGAACAACCTTTGATTTAACTTCAGCAACAACTTCACTTGGCGGAACAGTTTTTTCATCAATGCAGGATAAGGATTTGCAAACAACAGGTAAGATCCTTCCAAGCGTGGGCGTGGCGTTGGTGCCAGTGAAAGAAGCAGTTGCCCCAAACAAAAATGACGAATTGAATGCAGCTTCTCTTGTAAGAAATGACATTAAGAGGTTGCAATACTTACTAACTGATAATGCTTTGGTCGGCGATAAAGATCCTGACATTGTTCAAAAGATCGCGAAGATGAAGGATGAACTGCAGCAAATTCAACTTCAGCTTATTGACGTGACAATTGTTGACGATACCAAAGACAAAAAAGAACTTGACGAATACTTCAACAATCCAAAAGTCAATAAAAAGTACAGGCTAAAATCTTCGAAGTAGCGTTTGCAGTAAATCGACAAATAGTAAAGATTTTTTTTCAGGGAACCGGGTCATGACCATGACCTCCCCATGGATGGCATCTTGAAATTCTTTTGATGGTAAGCCATCCGCCTTTGAAAGGGCCATATTTTCTAAGTGCTTCAATTCCATATTGAGAACAAGTGGGTGTATATCTGCATGAAGGTCCCATCCATGGAGAAATTACAAGTTGGTAGAATTTTATTAAGCCAATTAAAGGTAGCGACAATATTTGTTTCGCTGTTTTCATCCATACAAAGTTACAACGTCCTTTCCCTTGAAATATCAGCAATCAACATTGCCGCCATAGCCAGCGCTGCGTCTTTTAGCATATTAGTAACAAACAGCATTTTAATGGGAGTAGATCTTGCGTGAACGATGCCGGGAACATCCACTGAAAAAACAATAAGCAATAATAAAACAGCAAGAAGGTAACCTGCAATTTTTGCGTAGCGATCAATGATAAAAGCAGCAGCAGCCAGCAAAAAGCCGGCCCCGGATAAATAGACCATCCATTTTCCGGCAGGAAAAAAGGAAGGAATGTTCGCAACCATGTGTCTAGCGTTAAGGATATTGTTGGCGCCAAAGAAACCGATAATGACGGCAAAAATGATGATCGCCAGCCTGGTTGAGATGAGATTTTTCATTAGGTGATTTTTATTTAAATATAAAAATTATTCAATTCAAATTTTGGTTTTTGTTTCGCAGAAAGAGAAACGTTTTCACTCTATCGTTCACAACAAATTGTAAATATATTTTTAATAATAAAAATAATCCCCCCAATATGTGGTATCATGGCCCAAAGCCTTATCTTTGCGCAAAATTTAGAAGAAGTATGGGTTCCAAAAGCATGAAATCTTTATTGGTAGCGGTTTTCAGCCTTTTTTTAGTATCATTTTCCCAAACTGCTTTTTCGCAGGAAAACGCTGAAGGGCATAAGAAATCAGAAGAAAAATTCGACCCTACAACCGCAATCCTGAATCATGTGCAGGATGCGTACGAATTTCACTTCTTTTCTCTAGGCGATTTTCATGCATCTATCTATTTGCCTGTTATATTATATTCACCGCAAAAAGGACTTTCCATATTTTCTTCAAAAAGATTTGGACCCAATCATGATCAAAACTATGATGGATATCGGCTGGAAGGTGAGAATAAAATTGTGCCTGTTGAGGAAGGCGTAACGGTTTATGATTTTTCATTAACCAGAAATGTCATTCAGACCTTGATTGCCCTCGCCATATTTACAATCGTAATGGTAAAAATTGGAAACAGGTACAAAAAAGGCGAAGGAGTTGTTACCGCTCCATCTGGAGCTCAGGGATTCATGGAGCCAATTATCATTTTTATCAGGGACAATGTGGGCAAGAACAATTTAGGATCCAGGTGGGAACGATATATGCCTTATCTTCTTACCGTGTTTTTCTTTATTTTGATCAATGCGCTTTTCGGGATGATACCAGGCGCAGCCAATGTTGCTGGTAATATTGCATTTACATTAATTCTGGGTCTCATTTCACTGGTTGTAATTCTTTGCAGCACCACCCCTCATTTTTGGAAACACATTCTCTGGCCTCCGGATGTTCCTTTCCTGGTAAAAGTAATTCTTGTGCCGGTAGAAATTTTTGGACTTTTCGTTATCAAACCCGGTGCTTTGATCATTCGTCTTTTTGCTAACATGGTGGCTGGCCATATTGTAATTCTGGCTTTCATTTCGCTGATCTTTATTTTTGGTGCTATGAACACAACAGCAGGTTACGGCTTTTCTCCTTTTTCAGTAATATTTGTGGTGTTCGATTATTTCATAGAAATATTAGTGGCTTTCATCCAGGCATTTATTTTCACGGTTCTTACGGCCATATTTATTGGTCAGGGCTTTGAAGGAAGCGACCATGATGTGCCACAAAATGATCACGCTTTTTTGTAAACTTTTTTATTCATTTCAAAACCAAGAATTATGTCACTAATGACTTTTTTATTTGAAGCTGGATTCTCACACATGGGTGGAGCTATCGGTGCCGGCCTTGCTGCAGTAGGTGCAGGTATTGGAATTGGCCAGATAGGTAAAGGTGCAGTTGAAGGAATTGCCCGCCAACCAGAGGCAGCCAATGAAATTCGTGCAAACATGATCCTTGCCGCTGCATTGGTAGAAGGGGTTGCCCTTTTTGCAGTTATCGCTGGATTACTGGCTGTGTTGAAAACTGCTACCGGAGCATAAGCTTCATCTGTAGCAGAAAAACAGCGAATTTTTTACTGTATCCGAAGCACAGGGCGGAGGATACAGTATTTTAAAACTCTATCTGTAAGGAACGATCAGTGATAAGAAATAAGAAAAACAATCGCTAAAAATTAATAACATCTAAATATGGAACTTTTATCTCCTCATCTGGGCCTGATTTTATGGACGTTGATCGCTTTTTTAATTGTGCTCTATGTATTGGGTAAATATGCCTGGAAACCGATTTTGAAATCCCTGGACGACAGGGAAAAAAACATTTCTGATTCTATTCTTTCTGCTGAAAAGATGAAAAAAGAAATGGCCCAGATGCAAAGTGAAAATGAAGCATTGCTTGAAAAAGCGCGCGAAGAAAGGTCCCAAATGATGAAAGAGGCTAAAGAAATGCGCGACAAAATTATCCAGGACGCCAAAGAACAAGCCCGTAAGGAAACCAATAAGATCGTAGCGGATGCACAGAGCGTGATCAATCAGCAAAAAATGGCTGCCATCACGGATCTTAAAAACCAGGTAGGCAATCTCGTGCTGGAAGTTTCAGAAAAAGTATTGAGAAGAGAATTGAACAACAAGGAAGAACAGGAAAAATACATTCAGCAACTCGCTCAGAATATTGAGCTGAATTAACCAGGAAGTGATATGAATAATCCCCGTTTAGCACAACGTTATGCCAAGAGCCTTATTGATATCGCTACCGATTACAATAAGCTGGAGGAAGTGCGCAATGACATTGCCTTCCTGAAATCTGTTGTTGACAAAAGCCGTGATTTTGTATTGATGCTCGAAAGCCCGGTCATCAATACAGATAAGAAATATAAGATCATCAGCGCAGTCACCGGAGGAAATATTTCCACTATTACAAATGCCTTTTTGAAATTGATTTGCAACAAAGGCCGTGAAGCTAATCTGCCTGGCGTTATCCGTTCCTTTATTGAACAATATAATGCAATCATTGGTTTACATAATGCGACGCTTACTACTGCCATGCCGGTGAGCAAAGAAGTTGCGGATTCATTTGTTGAAAAGATCAAGGCAAGTACCTCTTATGATAAAGTACATCTAAATACAGTTGTTGATGAAAAGATCATCGGTGGTTTTGTGCTGGAAATGGAGGGAAAATTAATTGACAAAAGCGTTTTGCGCAGCCTACACGATGTTCATAAGCAGTTTGCCAACAACGATTATTTGCATAAACTCAGGTAGCAACAATTCATCTAAATATATTTTTACAAAGAAAAAAGCCGGAAATCAATCCGGCTTTTTTAATATTATAATGTTAGAAGTAAACATTAGAAGTAAACTAAGAAAAAACAGCAATTTTTATTTTGCCTCTTTATTCGTCATCTTCATTTCCGCCTTCTTTGTTATACGCTTTTATAAATAAAGCGCCAAGGTTCTTTTGTGGTGGAATATAATCTTCGAATGTTTCCCTCATTTGCTGTGGAGCATGATTAAATTCAGCAGTGAGTGTAGCCCACATTTTTCTCCAATCAATATTTTTTCCTTCACGAAGTGTATTGTCCAGTTCGTCAATGATTGGTTTGTTTACGTTCATTGCCCCGGTTTCTTTTGTAGAAATAATATGTGCTTCCGGCGCATATTTTAAAATCGTTTTAAGGTTTTGATATCCCCCACAGGAGCCAAGCATAATAATTTTTGCGGTAGAAGGTAACTGGTCAATTGTATAAGGCAAATGATAACTGTGTCCACGGTGAATAACAATCGTTGGTCTCAATCCTTTTTCCTGGAGATAGTTCACGAGATCGGCTTGTGCCTTTGCATCTTTATCAGTTTCGTTATCCAGCGGCAGGTTGGCATAAATATAAATAGGCTTTCCTTTTATCGACTTGATCTCTGTCCATTCACTCTTTTGGGTAACTCTCCATTCGGTATGAGGAAAGGAGGTCATGAAACTCGCATAAGAAGCTTTTCCGTCTTTATCACCATAAAAGAAAACCTGCTCAATGATTCGACCAGAATCATCAGCCAGGTAATTATAATCCACTGTGTAGATTGGTGGGATTCCAATTTCTTTTGCAAGGTCGATACCGTTTTTAGGATCGGCAGAAAGGAAGATCGTTTTTAAAAGGTTGTAGATCTTTTTGCCGCGCTCATTATCTTCTTTAATACATCTTTGTTCGTTCCACTCCACGTTTTGCAACATTGATTTTTGCAAGTCGGGATTGGTAATACTTCCATAAGAATCAGCCACATCCACGGCATCTTCCAAAGTCTTTGAAGTTTCCAGTTTGGCCACGAATGCCTGCATCAGCTTTTCTGAATTCTCAGGCATTGTTTTTAAAAATTCATCAAGCTTATTGTAGCTGGCGGCCATCTTAATGAATTTTTTAAAATGGTCAAAATTCAGCGAGATAAGCAATGAATCGCCATGTGGATGCGGCCCCATTTTCTGGATCATCCTGTCAAAACTGTATTTATAACTTGAGGTATAAATGTCATTTTCGCCCAAAACCATCATGTAATACAATTCCTGTGCAGTCAGAGGTTGCAAAGCGCTGAATCGCACCGCCGGGTTCGGACTTTCATGCAAAACATTGATCGGGTAAATAAAATGCTGGTAACCTTTTGTCTTGAGCATGTCCAACAAACCATTTGCTCCAAACATTGCTACGGGTGTATCGCCATGAACGAGTCGGCCGTAATAATCAATTTCTGTTTTTACCATCATGCGGTAATAGCCAACACTGTCATAAGTTGCATTTGAAGTGCCGGCAACTTTTTTTATTTCGTCTATTGTTTTTTTGCCGCTAATGAGGTCGTCCAAAAATGGAAAATAAAATAATGCGCGGTTTTGAGTACTTAGTTTTACTACCGTTTGTATTCGTGGATCTTCAATCTTTCTTATCAACATTCCCTGCGGACTGTTAGTAGATTGAGCATAAGTATATAATTGGCTTGGACTATTATTAAATGCTGCAATGACCAATGAATCAGCAAATGGTTCATCTACATAAGGTGCAAGATTCTGAAGAATTTTATCAGGATGAAGACGGCAAAATTCGCGGAACAATGCAATCTTACTTTCATGATAACCGGGGTTTTCTACAAAAATGGAAGCGTTGATTTCTCCAACTTCGTACGGCACTTTAATGAGCAAAGGCGTCATGTTTTCGCCCTTAATATTTGCCATCATTATTTCGGTGAAATTATTCACCAACAAAGGGGCAAGAGAAGGATTCAGCTGATGCGTTTTCCACGTAAGCAGAAAATCCTTTAAAAGATCTTCTACATACCTGAGGTAGCGCACCTTATCGTTATTGCTGGGAATTGCATTATTAATTTCAATATCGTTCCTTAGCACATTAATTTTCCTGATCAATGCATCGGTTACCTGGATATTGACATCAGGATTCGTACTAACTTTTACAAGTCCGTCCAGTCGGCCGTCCGCTTTGTCGACAAGCCTTTGTTCTTCCTTGATCTTATCGTGAAATATTCTCCGGGTTATCGGGATGTTTGTAGTGTCACTTGCAAAAGTGGAATCAGGGAAAAACGGAATAAGCAGAAAAAAATAGAATAAAAACCTCATCGTTATCTTTAGGTTATTGAGAGCAAAAATACTTCCAATAAACAAAGTTAGCCATTGGGACAGGTTATCAAATATTTATCCTGATAAAAAAGATCCGGCAAAGCAGGTTATTAACCTTTTGTTAGGAACTTTATTATTCTTTTGGTTAATGCCGGTATTAAGAAATTGTAAACACACAAAAGGAAATAATAATTTAATATAGGTTTGCAAAATGAATCAAGATGCTGGAAAATATACCATTTTAGTGGCAGACGATGAGATGGATATTTTGGAGATCCTCGAATTCAACTTAAGAGCTGAAGGATATGAAGTCATCACCACAACAAATGGTAATGAAGCAATTCAACTTGCCCGCAAGCATAAGCCTGATATGATCATCCTGGATGTGATGATGCCTGGGAAAACTGGTCTTGAAGTATGCAAAATTTTACGTGCAGATAAAGATTTTGAAAATACGATTATCATTTTCCTTACAGCGCTGAACGACGATACAACAGAAATTAAAGGACTCGAAACAGGTGCTGATGATTATATCACAAAACCGATTAGTCCGAATGTTTTGAAAAGCCGCGTAAATGCGCTATTCAGGCGCATTACCCGTGAAGCAGGAAGTGTGTTACAGATTGGCGATTTGTCTATTGACAGAGAAAAGTATATGGTTAAGTTGAAAGGTGAGGAAGTGGTTCTTGCACGAAAAGAATTTGAATTGCTCGCACTGCTGGCATCGAAACCTTCAAAAGTTTTTTTACGAAATGAAATAATGGATAAAGTTTGGGGCACTGAAGTGATTGTCGGCGACAGAACAATTGATGTGCACATAAGAAAAATCCGGCAAAAACTCGGCGACGACTGCATTGTTACAGTAAAAGGCGTAGGCTATAAATTCAAAATTTAAACAGTTGGTTTCTGTATCACAGAATAAAAGACTAATGGGATGCGTTTAAACATTTTGCTAACTTATTCAAAGCAAAATCAGTTCTACATTTGAAAAAATATATCCTCCATGAAAACGCTTACTTTAATACTGGCTGTATGTTTCAGCTCCATTCAAATTTTTGCTCAAAATAGTCCGTCGGGCAAATTAGGTAGCTTATTTAAAAAAGCACAAACCGTAATAAAAAGTTCAAATTCTTCTTCAGGTTCGTTATCTACTGATGAAATTGTTTCGGGTTTGAAAGAAGCGCTTTCATTAGGCGCTCAAAAAAGTACCGATAAACTTTCAGCCACCAATGGTTTTTTTAAAGATGCTGCGGTGAAAATCTTGTTGCCAAAAGAAGTTCAGGATATAGAAAGTAAAATGAGATTATTGGGAATGGGAAAATTAGTTGATAATGCTGTTTTGAGTATGAACCGGGCTGCCGAAGACGCTTCAAAATCGGCCGGACCAATTTTTCTTTCAGCAATAAAACAAATGACCGTTACAGATGCCTTGCAAATTCTTCGTGGAACTGATACAGCCGCCACGGCCTATCTAAGAAGAACAACAACACCGCAATTAACAGAAGCGTTCAAACCGGTAATCGAAACCTCTCTAAAAAAAGTGGATGCAACAAAATATTGGAAAGATGTATTTACTGCCTACAATCGTTTTTCTTCAAAACCAATTGATACTGATATCAACAGCTACGTAACTTCAAAAGCACTTGATGGAATTTTTCATTATGTTGCTGCAGAAGAAATAAGCATCCGGCAAAACCCGTCGGAAAGAGTTACCGATATTTTGAAAAAAGTTTTTGCCAAATAAAATCTTCATCAAATTTACCATGTAAATAAAAAAGCCCTTGCATACGCAAAGGCTTTTTTTGTAAATGCTGTAGGGGAAGGGCTCGAACCTTCACGAGGCAGTTAGCCGTAGCACAAAGTTGAGTGGTCGACCCTGGTCGCCCCGATTTTAGTCGGAACGGCTCTATGCTATGTTTATCCTGTGATCCTCACCCCCGAGACAAGAGGGCATGTCTGCCAAAAATTTCATCACCCCACAATTTTTAAGAACTAATCTGATGCAAATCTAAAGGTAATGGTTTAAACAGAAAAGTTTTTTAAAGAAAATTAAAAAAATATAGAAATTATTCAATTAATGTTCTATATTCGTACATTATATCTAAATTTAAAAAGTTTTTATGGCTGCCAAATTTAATATTGACAAATTGGATTTGAAGATAATCCAGGAAATGCTCGAAAATGCAGAAATGCCTTATGCCGAATTAGGTAAAAAGCTTTACGTTAGCGGTGGCACTATTCATGTTCGTATCAAGAAGTTAGAAGAACTGGGTATTGTTAAAGGTAAAAAATTAAAAGTAAACCTTGGCCTATTAGGTTATGATATTACCGCATTTGTTGGAATATTTTTGGAAAAGAGTTCTCTTTATGACGTGGTAGCCACCGAACTTGAGAAAATTCCGGAAATCATCAGGTTGAATTATACCACGGGAAATTACAGCATGTATCTTGAAATTGTATGCAAAGATATTAACCAGCTTCGCCGGGTTCTTCATGATAATCTGCAAAAAATAAAAGGAATAGAAAGAACTGAAACATTGATTTCTCTTTCTGAAAGTTTCAACAGGAGCGTAAGGGTTAGCGAGGAGGAAGATTAGTAAACAAAGAAACGTCAAAGATTTTTTTCGCACTCCTAATAAGATGCTTCGATTGATTTTTTCACTGAAGCAACAAATTCTGAAATGGCTTTCTTGTAATTTTCATCGCCAACAGGTGGAGCAACAAAATCAAAACCTGCAGCAATTTGTAATGCTTTTTTTATCGAGAATTCCTTTTGAGTCATCGATAAAAAATAACCTTTCTTCATCAAATATTTGGCAAGATATTCCTGCTCAGTTTGCCCCGGTGTAGGAACTAAAACTGCTTTCTTTCCCAACACGCTCAAATCTATTACTGAAGTATAACCACTTCTGCAAATGATAAACTTTGATTGTTGGATCAACTCGTTTAATTCATTTGCAGGTAAGTGATTTTTTATTCTTACATTTTTTAAATCCGGTAATTTTTCTTCCTCTCCCGGAAGACCACGAACGAAAAAAATATTTCCCTGGATTGCTTTTAATTCATCAATAATTTTATTTTCAAAAATGCTTCGTTGCGGTTCCGGTCCTGAAAGAATGATCAGCAGATCATAAATTTCTTTTTCGCCTACAATTTTTGAAAATCGCGTTAGCGGACCAATGTATTTTACATTTGCGGGTTTTTTTTGCGGATGAGAAAGCTCACCGGCCAATCCATTTGTTTCAAAATCAGGAACGAAACACTGGTTATATTTTTTTATAAAATAATAATGAATCTTTTGTGCAATAGATTCAGTAAATCGATTTCCTGTTTTAATATCCAATTGATGAGTGATGTAAACAGAAGACATTTTTTTGTGATACATTCCAAAACGGTTGTCAGAAATTACAGCATCAATTTGATATTTTTCCACCGTTTTCTTAAGCCATTGGTGCTCTTTAATAATCCTTGAGATCACCTTTGGGATTTGCAAAATCAATTTGAAAGAAAAAAAACGTTTCTGCCTGCTGTATTTAATTTCATAGCCTTTATATAGTAAAAATACTGCATTTGGAAACTCGTTCTTAAGTAAGGGAAAGATTTTATTGTTGACCACAATCAGCACTTCACAACCTTGCTTAATAAGCTCATTAATTATTGGAATACAACGTGTTGAATGACCCAATCCCCAATCGAGCGGCGTCACCAAAACTTTTGGTCTTGCTACCTCTTTTACATGATTTTGACTTTTTTTCAAAAAATTTGCAATATTTATTGGTGAAAATAGTTTAATTTGGTGTTATGAATTATTAAATGGAAAGAGTTATATGTTATATCTCTCTCCTGTTTATAACCATAAACAATCAAAATATTTTAATGAAAAACGTCAACCGGGCCTTGTTGATTTTATTAGTCGTTCTTTCCGTTTTGGCAATGAGTTGCAGTGCTTCTCGTAAAGGTCATTGCGGATGTCCTAGTAAAACTGGCATGGTAGGTTATTAAAAACCAATCACAATGGACAAATTCAATAGAGATCTTTTGGTATTGTTCAAAGAAAAATCAAACCCCCAGGCAATCGAACACGAAGTTGAACTTCTTCACGAACTTCTTTTCTACGTTGAAAAAGTAGATAACCTGGTAAAAGGTTATGAAGTAATCAATATAAATAAATACAAGATTTCTTCGAACAAAAAGCTGGTACGCGAAGTTTTGGGTAATAAAGCACTGAAGCCTTTTGTGTTTTTGTATAATAAAAATTAGGCCGTTATTCTTTAATCGTCCACACTTCCTTCCCCCTCAATAATTTATCAAGATCAGCTTCAGACCTTGATTTTGCATCTTCGATTTGTTTTGACATTACTTCTTCATAGCTTGGCCGCTCGGTTTCGTAAAATACGCCGAAAGGTCTTGGAAAATGATGATCCGCGGATCGCGGATTATCAAAAATCCTCACAAGTATTTGTGCCTTGTTCAAATCTTTTTCATCATGAATCCACAAATCATTTACGCTCACATTTCCATTTAATTCTACTACTTCAGGCCTCAAACCATTTAACCTGATCCCTTTGTTTTTTGTTTCGCCAAATACGAGTGGTTCGCCATCAACAAGGAAAAGTGTTTCTTCAGCCTTGGTTTTTTTATCGGTAAATATTTCAAAAGCACCATCATTAAAAATGTTGCAGTTCTGATATATTTCAAGGAATGAAGCGCCTTTGTGTTTGGCAGAGCGCAGCAACATGTCCTGCAAATGTTTCGGATCGCGGTCCATTGTTCTTGCAACAAAAGTAGCATCAGCTCCAAGCGCCAGGGATGCAGGATTAAAAGGATGATCGATACTTCCAAACGGAGAACTTTTCGTGATTTTTGTTTGTTCACTGGTCGGAGAATATTGCCCCTTCGTTAATCCATAAATTTCATTATTGAACAGCAAAATATTTACATCAAAGTTGCGGCGAAGCAAATGGATCGTGTGATTTCCGCCAATGCTTAATGAATCGCCGTCTCCGGTTACAATCCACACACTTAATTCCGGGCGGCTTGCTTTTAAACCGCTCGCAATGGCGGTAGCTCGCCCGTGAATGCTGTGCATTCCATACGTGTTCATGTAATAAGGAAATCGGCTGCTGCAACCAATCCCTGAAATGATCACAAAATTTTCTTTTGGTATTCCAAGTGTCGGAAAAACCCTTTGTACCTGGGCTAAAATGGAATAATCCCCACAGCCGGGACACCAGCGTACTTCCTGGTCGGTAGCAAAATCCTTCGCAGTTAGTTTTTGAGGCGCAATAGCAATGTCAGTCATCTTTATAAATTAGTATAACAAAGTTAGTACATAGATTCGTATATGTAAATAGAAGAATTGTAAAAAATTCAGAACATTGCGTCTAAATAACACTTAGAGATTGTTTTTCAATTCGAGCAAAAACAGCTTCACCTTTTCAAGCGATTCTATCATCTCATGTTTTTCACCAGCAGCCTTGTTGTTTTTGATAAATTCTTTCGCCCCTTCAATGGTATATTTTCTTTCGCGCAACAAGTGGTAGATCATCTTTAAATTCTTAATATCCTCTGGCCTGAAAAACCGGTCGCCTTTTTTATTCTTCTTTGGTTTTAAGATCGAAAATTCTTTTTCCCAATACCTGATCAGGGAATTGTTTTCTTTAAACATTCCTGCCACTTCGCCTATTGAATAATATTGTTTTTGAAAAAGGATTTCGTCTTCCGGAACGGTAATTACATCAGGTTCGGCATTCAATTCTTTCAGACTTTTTCGTCCACGTTTTGATTTTGGCTTTATCGCCTGCTTTATCGCTTCCTTCGTTTCATTTTTGGAATTGGATTCTTCTTCGAAAGAAAAATTAATTTGTGTAAGTGGCATATTTCCCGGATTTTTTGTGCGCTTGCTGAATCGCGTTTAAAACATTTTTTTCTAAAAACCTTCTGTTTGTAAATGCATCCAAAGCAAATACCTTTGCCGCGTTAAATAAATTATCCAAACAAAGATAACTTCTTAAAAGACATACTGATCTTTAAATTCATAAGCTTTATGATGAACAGTGCAGAAATAAGACAGCATTTTCTTGATTTTTTCAAAAGCAAAGGACACCACATTGTTCCGTCTGCACCGATCGTTATAAAAAATGACCCGACGTTACTTTTTACCAACGCCGGTATGAACCAATTCAAGGAATTCTTCCTGGGAAATAAACCCGCTCCTTACTCCCGTGTTGCCGATACACAAAAATGTTTACGTGTAAGCGGAAAGCACAACGACCTTGAAGAGGTTGGAGTGGACACTTATCATCACACCATGTTTGAAATGCTTGGCAACTGGAGCTTTGGAAATTCAGCTTCAGAACCTCAACCTTATTTTAAAGAAAAAGCAATAGAGTGGGCGTGGGAATTGCTCACGAAAATTTATAAAATTTCTGTGGAGGATTTATATGTTACGGTTTTTGAAGGAGATGAAAAAGATGGGTTGCCGAAAGATGATGAGTCTTTAAATTTTTGGAAAAAATATGTTGCAGAAGACCGGATCCTGTTTGGAAATAAGAAGGATAATTTTTGGGAAATGGGCGACACCGGTCCCTGCGGGCCATCAACAGAAATTCATGTTGATTGCAGAAGTGAGGAAGAAAAGAAATTAGTTCCAGGGAAAGATTTGATCAACAAAGATAATCCGCAGGTGATTGAAATATGGAATGTGGTATTCATTCAGTTCAACCGTAAAAAAGATGGTTCGCTTGAATTGTTGCCGGCCAAACATGTTGACACAGGAATGGGTTTTGAAAGATTAGTGCGTGTGTTGCAAAATAAAAAAAGCAATTACGATACGGATATTTTTAAGCCAACTATTGAGGAGATAGAACATTTATCCGGAAAGGAATATGATTATTCAGGATCAAAGCAAGCCATTGCTTTTCGCGTGATAGCAGATCATATACGTGCGATCGCATTTCCAATCGCTGATGGCCAATTGCCATCCAATACCGGCGCAGGTTATGTTATCCGGCGAATATTAAGAAGGGCTGTGAGGTATTATTTTTCATATTTGGATGTGAAAGAACCTTTGTTGTTCAAACTTGTTCCATTGATTGGCGAACAATTCAAAAATGTTTTTCCTGAATTGAATAAGCAAAAAGAATTTGTTGCAAAAGTGATTCATGAAGAAGAAATGAATTTTTTGCGAACACTTGAAAGCGGCTTGAAAAAGCTGGAAGCTATTGTTGAATCGAAAGAAAATATTGATGGTAAAACGGCCTTCGAACTTTTCGATACTTATGGTTTTCCTCTTGATCTTACTAAATTAATTGCTGCAGAAAATAATCTTTCAATTGATGAAGCCGGATTTGAAAATGAAATGCAACAACAAAAAAATCGTTCGCGCGCAGCAAGTGTTGTTGATGCAGAAGATTGGGTTGTGTTGAATGAAGAACAAGGAAATGGATTTGTCGGTTATGAAAAACAGGAGACAGAAAGCAAAGTATTGCGTTATCGCAAAACCAAAACAAAAGGAAAAGAGCTTTTTCAAATCGTACTCGACACGACGCCTTTTTATGCAGAAAGTGGCGGCCAGGTGGGCGATACCGGCGAATTGATTTTTGAAAAAGAAAAAATTCCGGTGATCAATACCAAAAAAGAAAATGAATTGGTTTTGCATTTTACTGAAAAACTTCCTGCTGATATTTCTTCAAAGGTGACCGCTAAAATTGATGTTGAAAAAAGAGATAAAACGGCTGTTCATCACAGTGCAACGCATTTGTTGCATGCAGCGTTGCGAAAGGTGTTGGGAACACATGTTCAGCAAAAGGGAAGTTTGGTGAATGCGGATTATTTGCGATTTGATTTTTCGCATTTCAGTAAAATGACGAAAGAAGAAATTGAAAGTGTTGAAATGATCGTGAATGAAAAGATCCGTCAAAATATTCCAGTGGTGATTCGTCAAATGCCAAAGGAAGAAGCCCTGAAAACAGGTGCTATGGCTTTGTTCGGTGAAAAATATGGTGATCTTGTTCGGGTAGTTACGATGGATGAAAATTATTCAATTGAACTTTGTGGCGGAACGCATGTTGGTAATACCGGTGAGTTAGGATTTTTTAAAATTACGACAGAAACGGCTGTAGGAGCTGGTTTGCGCCGCATTGAAGCAATGAGCGGAAAAGCAGCAGAAGATTTTGTGAATGCGCATTTGGAAGAATTGAACAATCTGAAAGAGCAATTGAAAAATCCAAAGGATAGTATAAAAACACTGGAAAATCTCATCACTGAAAAAGAAAAATTAAGCAAACAAATTAACCAACTTGAATTGCAAATTCTTGATTCAGTAAATGAACAATTAAGGGAAAAATTTATTTTAATAAATGGTGTTCATTTCCTTGGTTCTGTTGTAGAGGTGAGCAATGCAGATGGTTTGAAAAAATTGGCCTCACTTCTAAAAGAGAACTGCACGAACTATTTAATTCTGCTTGCTGCAAATATTGATGGAAAAGCGAATGTGGTTGTAGCAACTGATGACGAATTTATTGATTCTAAAAAGACCGACGCTGTAAAGATTATAAAAGAGCATGTTGCACCTCTAATTAAAGGTGGCGGCGGCGGCCAAAAAACTTTGGCTTCAGCCGGCGGACAGGACACTTCACGTTTGAATCAGGTGATTGAAAAGGTAAAATCCCTTCTTTAGAAAAAACACTTCCTCTTCAATTTTATGTTAACATTAAATTATTAATCGTTTAGAAATCTTGTTTTTTATTTCGACAGTTTTAATTTGGTGAGACGAAATCTTATATTTTAAAACTTAATAAAATGAAAGCAAAATTTTTACCGGCAATGTTTAGTGTTTGTTGCACAATGTTTGCTATGAATGGCTTTTCGCAACAAAACGAGCCACGCATGAGGAAAAACGAAGAGATCATAATTCGTAAAGGACCTTCTGATACAGGAAAAACGATTATTGAAATTGACAGTAGCCAGGTGACGGTAAACGGGAAGCCGCTTTCAGATTATAACGGAGATATAACGATAACGCGCAGACGAAATTTTATGGGCGGGGCTGATGGTCGTGACTTTTTCATGCAGCCACAAGACTTTAATTTCAACAATGGAGACAACAATGCATTCCTTGGTGTCTATTCTGCAAAGACAGATAAAGGTGTTGTGATAAACAATATCCTTGATGGAAGCAGTGCTCAAGAAGCTGGTTTGCAAAAAGGTGATGTAATAGCCAAAGTGGATGAAAAGGATATAAATACGCCTGAAGATTTAAGAAATGCAATTCAGGCGCACAAGCCCGGAGACAAAGTGCAGATTAGTGTTTTACGGAATGGGAAAAAGAAAGAGATAAAAGTAGAATTGGGAAAAGAACCTTCAATACAAAAAGAACTTCAACTGCAAAGGCAACTACCTAACGGTTTTGGAAATGGAAGGAATTTCAATTTCAGAATGATGCCTATCCCTCCAGGAAATTTCAATTTCAATTTTTCTCCGGATCGTCCCAAGCTGGGACTCCAAATCCAGGACACGGAAGATAATAATGGAGTGAAAGTGGAAAGTGTAAATCCGGGTTCGCCAGCTGAGAAAGCAGGTTTGAAGGAAGGTGATATTATCAAAGAAATGAATGGTGAAAAGGTTACGGACGTTGATAAAGTGATGTCAACGATACAATCCGCAAAACCCGGAAATCAGTATAAGATAAAAGTCTTGAGAAATAAAAAGGAAATGACATTTAACGTAAAGGTTCCACAACAATTAAAAAGCACAAATATTTAAGAAGTAACACTGCTCTCTTTTTGCACCCATTTTTTGAAAAATAAAAATGGGTTTTTTGTTGGTTTACTGTCGCGTTATTCAAAAGAGCGGTTGATAAATTTAACCAAAGGCATCAGCGCTTTGAAGGATTTTATTATTTCTTTTTCAAGGTTAGGGCTAAGCACTTCTTGGTCCGAAAGATTTTTTGTGGCAACAAAACTTTTCATTTTTAAGAAGTCTGCCGCAGGATTTTCTTTGTCATATCCTTTTGGAACATTCACCAATACCTGGTTTTCCTCTCTTTCCAATTCACCATAATTTTTTTTGAAAGAAGTTGCTGTGATGATCTTTTTAAACTCAGGAAGGCAATAATCAATTTCCTGTCTAAGCTTTTTTAATTCATTTGGTTCCGGCCTCCACAAGCCGCCACCAACAAAACTGTTTCCGCCAGGTTGAAGATGAAAATAATAACCTGCAAAGATGGATTTTTTACCTCCACGGTTGAAAGAAGCGCTCAGGCTTACTTTGTACGGCGTTTTGTTTTTTGAAAAGCGTATATCACGGTTGATACGAAAACAACAATCTTTTACTGCAAGTTCTTTCAGGTCTTCATCAATTGAAGAAAACTTTTGCAACAATGAAGCAACAAACTCTTCAAAATTATTTTTTGCTGCTGAATATTTATCGCGGTTATTATCAAACCACAGTTTGTTATTATTCTTTATTAAGCTTTTTAAAAAAGAAAGCGTTGAAGGCGAAATCAAGATTTAGAAATTTAAAGCAAGACGACAAAACGGTTGGAGAAATTTTATAGAACGCCGGCCCAGTTTTCACCACTTTTTATGCGGTAAACAGTCATCGGACTCACATTGTATTTTTCTGCAATTTGCTGGTGAGTTAGTTTGCGCCGTGGATTGGCCAGCAAACTTTTGATGGCTTTAACTTGTGCAGCATTTAACTTCAAACCTTTTTTGCGGTTGCTCTGGACTTTCTTGTATTCCAGTTTGGGCGGACTTTTCTGCTGGTGATCGTTCACTTCTGCCTGTGAGGCCCACTTCAGATTTTTTGCCCGGTTATCAGTCTTTATGTGATTCAGGTGAATCACATATTTCTGTTTGGGAGAAGTTTTTTTATTGAAAAGTTTAGCCACTTCGCGATGTAAATAAAGTGTTCCATTGCTGCCGTTCAAATGCAGGTTAAGCGTGCGGTAACCGCTGGTAAGTGAACCGGTCAATAGCTTGCCATCAGCAAGAATATCTTCTTTATAACTGGCAGCGCGCCCGAGAGAAGAAACGGCATATTTGTTACGCATTGATTGCCATCCTGTAAATTTTAATGGCTTCCAGATTTCACCGTTAAGTTTTTTTATCATGGCTAATTTTTAAGTTTGAAGTTACAAAACTATGTTTGTATCATATTCAAAAAATCTTCTTCACTTATAATTTTTACTGATTTTATTTTTTGTGCCTTCGCCAATTTGCTTCCCGCGGATTCACCAACAACCAAATAATCCAAATTTGCGCTTACGGATGACAGTAACTTTCCCCCATTTTCTTCTGCCATCTTTTCGGCCTCACTTCTTTTTAAAGTTGGTAATGTTCCGGTGAATAAAAATGTTTTTCCTGAAAGCTTTCCGCTGACCGGTTCAGATTTATCGCCTTTCATGTTCAGCCCTTTGTCAGCAAGGCTTTCAAGCATGCGGATGTTGTCTTCATTATGAAAAAACTCAAAAATGCTTTCTGCTACCTTGGTACCAATATCCTGCAACTGTTGCAAATCTTCAGAAGAATATTGTTGCAGATCGAATATCGTGTCAACACTTTTGGCTAAAGTTTTTGCGGTCGTTTCACCTACGTAACGGATGCCCAATCCATAGATCAAACGGTTCAACGGTTGCTTCTTCGAATTTTCAATTGCCTTCCTCAGGTTGTCAACGGACTTTTGTTTGAAACCTTCGAGAGAAGCTACTTTTTCAAAATCGATTGAATAAACAGAAGGAATGTTATTAATCAACCCAAGTTCGTAAAACCTTGTTACACTTGCCTCGCCAAAAGTTTTGATGTCCATCGCATCTTTGCTCACAAAATGAATGATTCGTTCCACCACTTGCGCGGGACAATTTATATTTACACAACGCCAAACTGCTTCTCCTTCAGGCTTCACCAGTTCGTCATTACAAACAGGGCACTTTTTTGGAAAAATAATTTTCTTTTCGTGGCCGGTTCTTAATTCAGTCAGCGGTTTTACAATATAAGGAATTACGTCGCCTGCTCTTTCGACAATAACGGTATCTCCCAAACGCAAATCTTTTTCTTCGATGATCCCTTCATTAAAAAGTGAAACTGAAGTAACCGTAACTCCTCCAATTGGAACGGGTTCAATTTTCGCAACCGGTGTAATTGAACCGGTTCGGCCTACCTGGAATTCAACATCTCTCAATTTGGAAGTTGCCTGCCGCGCCTTGAATTTATACGCGATTGCCCAACGGGGATGATGCGTTGTGCTTCCGACCTGTTGCTGGATTTCAATCTCATTGACTTTTACCACTATTCCGTCTATCTCGTAAGGCAGTTGATCGCGCTTGTTTTCAAACTGGTGGCAAAAGGTTACTACGTCATCGATCTTGCTGAAAACTTCTTTTTCTTTCACCGGCGTTCTGAAACCGCATTCCGAAAGCATTTCCAAAATTCCTGAATGTGTAGTGAGTTTTTCAGGGTATTTCTTTTGTCCTTTTTCGTTAAGCTCAATATAACTTACGTGGTAAAGGATAGCTTCCAATTTTCTTTTTCTCACAGCTGCAGGATCTTTCATTCTTAGTGAACCTGCTGCCGCATTACGTGGATTGGCAAGTGGCGCCAAGCCTTCTTCAGCAAGGGCTTCATTAAATTTTTTAAAGCTGGCTTTGTTCATCAGCACTTCTCCACGAATCTCAATTTTTTGAATTCCATGATCAGAAAATTTCGCCGATAAAGGAATAGAACCGATTTGCCTGATATTGGTCGTGATGTCATCACCGGCGGTTCCATCCCCGCGTGTTGCACCACGCACCAACATGTCATTTTCATAGATCAACGAAATGCTCGCTCCGTCATATTTCGGCTCTGCACTCAGTGTAAATTTTTGGTGATCGGTAAGTGTTTTCAATCGTTTGTCCCAATCATATAAATCATCAGCATTGTAACTATTCTCGAGACTCAACATGGAAACTAAATGTGGAACGGTAACAAAATCAGCATTCAGAGAATTTCCAACTCTTTGTGTTGGTGAATCAGGAGTAATGATGGAAGGATCAGCCGCCTCAAATTTCTCAAGTTTTTTATACAATTTATCATAGGCTTCATCAGAGATCAATGGATCGTTTAAAATATAATAACGGTATTCGTGAAAGCGCAAAACGTCTCTCAATTCTTCTGCAGTGCCTTCGTTTTTCAGCAGTTCTTCTGTTTTCTTTTGTAATTCTTTTACCCCGCCGGCTGTATACATAAAATGATAGTTGATCAGGCACGAATTTCAACAATTTCTATGAATAAACATTTAAGCTGCATTTAGAAAATACACTTAAACTTTAATTCAAAAACGCGGACAGTGAACGAAGAAATTTTTAAAAAGAAATTTCCTGGAGTAAGCTGGAATTTTTTTTGAAAATACATTTTGTTTTCAAAATAATGTGTTTATTTTACACAATAATTTTTAGTGCTGGTATGAAGAAGCTGCTGTTTTTTTCTTTTTTGATACTTCTGTGTTTTAATGGCTTTTCACAATTGTTGTCATGGGCTGCGGATTTTCCAACAGAAAATTCAGATCCTGTTATCATTACAATGGATGCAAATTATGGCAACAAAGGATTGCTCAATCACAATCCGGCAGATGTTTATGTGCATATTGGTGTGATCACTAACCTGAGTACCAGTTCTTCAGATTGGCAACATGTGCAAACAACGTGGGCTACAACTTCAGCAGCCGCAAAAGCAACTTCACTCGGCAATAATCAATGGACTTTTACCATCACCGGCGGCTTGCGCAATTTTTTCGGAATAACGGATGCGAATGAAAAAATTCAGAAGATAGCGATACTTTTCAGGAGTGGCGACGGAAATACAGTTCAACGGAATGGTGATGGAAGCGACATGTTTATTCCTGTTTATACAGCTAATTTGGCCATTCGTTTTACCCAACCATTTTTTCAACCAAAATATATTCCTGAGCCGGAAACAATCAATAAAAAAATTGGGGACGATATCACAGTGAGTGCAAAGAGCAAATCCAATGCAACGCTTACTATATCCTTGAATGGAAACGTAATTCAAACTGCCACCAACGCTGATTCTATCTCGAAAACAATAACATTAAATTCGGCCGGAAGCCAGCAGGTAATCGCGAAAGCAGATGATGGCACTTCGGTTGTAAGTGACACTTTTAATTTCTTTGTAAACAATTCTGTGAACGTTGCAGCTTTGCCTTCAGGCGCTCAAACCGGTATAAATTATGGAGCAAATAATCAGTCAGTAACATTAGTACTTTATGCACCCAATAAAACAAGAGTTTCTGTTATCGGCGATTTTCCGGGAAGCAACTGGAAGGAACAATCTGCTTATCAAATGAATGAAACCCCGGATGGAAATTATTGGTGGATCACGATCACCGGACTTAATTCCGGTAAAGAATACAGTTATCAATTTTTGGTGGATGGCCAATTAAAAATTGCAGATCCTTACGCAGAAAAAATATTGGATCCTAATAACGACCAGTACATTTCTTCTTCAACTTATCCCGGCTTAAAACCTTATCCTACAGATTCAACAACAGGGATCGTAAGTGTTTTGCAAACCGGTCAAACCCCTTACAACTGGCAGGTTTCCAACTTTTCAAAACCCGATAAACGCAATTTGGTTATTTATGAATTGTGGTTGACTGATTTTGTGGCCAAACACGATTGGAATACTTTGGCAGACAGTCTCAATTATTTCAAAAAGCTCGGCATCAATGCGATTGAAGTGATGCCGTTTAATGAATTTGAAGGAAATATTAGTTGGGGCTACAATCCGGATTTTTATTTTGCTCCGGATAAATATTATGGAACCGAAAACTCCTTGAAAGCCTTCATAGACAAATGCCATCAAAACGGAATCGCAGTGATCATGGACATGGTTTTGAATCATGCATTTAATTCGTCGCCGATGGTTCAATTATATTGGGACTCGACCAATAATCGGCCGGCCACCAATAATCCATGGTACAATCCTGTTGCCAAACACGCTTATAATGTTGGTTATGATATGAATCACGAAAGTGCAGCGACTCATTATTTTGTAAGTCGGGTTGTGAACCACTGGTTGAATGATTATAAAATTGACGGCTTCCGTTTCGATCTGGCTAAAGGATTTACACAAAAGCAAACATGCGATAACACAGGAAACAATTGCGATGTAAATGCATGGGGAAATTATGATTCGTCTCGCGTGAAAATTTGGAAAGGTTATTACGATACTATCCAGGCAAAAGCGCCGGGAAGTTATGTGATCCTCGAATATTTTGCAGCGAACGCTGAAGAAAAAGACCTCTCAAATTATGGAATGATGCTTTGGTCAAACATGGCTTATCCTTACGAACAATCGTCAATGGGATACAACAGTGGTTCTGATTTCAGTTCGGGAATTGCAAGTGTTGAAGGCTGGTCTCATCCTTACAAAGTAACTTACATGGAAAGTCATGATGAAGAAAGAGTGGCTTATAAAGACCTGGCTTACGGGAATGCTTCAGGTAGTTATAATATCAAAGATTCTTCAACCACTTTGAAAAGACAGGAGTTAACAGCGGCATTTTTGTTTATGCTTCCGGGTTCGAAAATGATTTGGGAATTCGGCGAATTGGGATATGATTACCCGATCAATTATTGCGGCAATGGAACGATTAACAATTCTTGCCGTACTGATGTAAAACCAATCCGTTGGGATTATTTGCAACAACCGGGCAGGAAAGAATTATTTGATACATACAGTTCCTTAATAAAACTTCGATTTAATTCTTTGTTTACTGGGGATTTTACTTCCAATTCATCTTCACAGAGTTTGAGCGGGAATTTTAAATGGATCAAAATGGATAAGATCGTTGTTGTCGGAAATTTTGATGTGGTTTCTCAAACCGGAACGGTGACTTTTCCTTCAACTGGCACGTGGACTGATTATCTTGATAGTTCCACAAAAAATGTTTCTTCAGTTGATCAATCTTTTACTTTAGCTCCCGGCGAGTTTCATGTTTTTCTCAAATCAGATACAACTTCAAACACAACTTTTGATGTTTCCATAACTGAATTTACAGGAAGTAAGTCCGGCCATGAGAATGTGTTGAACTGGAAAGTAAATGATGAAAATGGCCTTGATCATTTTGAAGTTCAAAAAAGTGAAAATGGAAATGATTATTCCACAATTGCCACTTTTAATCCGAATGGAAGTAAGTCTTATAATTATACTGATGGTTCTTCTTCTAACGGTTCATCTGTTTATTACCGGATAAAAATTGTGGGCCCGGACGGAATTTCAGCTTACAGCAGTGTTGTTACATTGGAAAATGAATCTTTTGTATGGAAAGTCGGTGTCTATCCCAATCCAACAAGTACTTATTTTATTGTCGATATCACATCACCGGAAAACGACAAAGTAACCATTTTGATAACAGACCTGCAGGGACGAAAAATGTACAAAAAACAATACACTTTGGTTGGCGGCGATAATCATCTTCCTATAACCCAAAGTGCGGCTTTTGCCAACGGCACATATATTATATCCGTTTTTTCGTCACATAAAACAGAAACGATAAAAGCAATTAAGAACAAATGATAGTTTTGAAACAGTAAATTGCAACCACAAAAAGTTAACGTATTGTATGGCAGAGATTAAAAGTAAAAAAGCAGCTGCGCCGCAGTTGCATTCCAAAACGCTGAAAGGCTTGCAATCGGAAGTGCAAAGCATTAACCGCGTAGCCCTGTCAGTGGATTGTGTCATCTTTGGATTTGATGAAAACAAGTTGAAGGTTTTGCTTATCCGTTCTGATCTGAAAAAATACCAGAACAAATTTTCGTTGCTTGGTGATTTGGTAAAACCAGATGAAGATTTGGAAGAAAGTGCCTACCGGATTTTAAAACAAAGAACAGGAATGAATGACCTGTATTTGGAACAGGTGCACACTTTTGGAGAAGTAGGTCGGCATCCTGCAGGACGCGTGGTTTCTGTAGCCTATTGTTCATTAATAAATGTGCAACATCACAAGTTAAAAAACCTGGCCAACGATCTTCACTGGCATGATGTTGACAGCGTAAAGGAGTTGTTGTTTGATCATAAAAAAATATTGGATGCCTGCTACAAGTGGCTTCAGAAGCGGGTTCAGGAGCATCCGCTCGGATTCAGTTTGTTGCCCAGCAAATTTTCCCTGCGTGAATTGCAAAATTTATACGAAGCGATCCTGAATCGTAAACTTGATCGAAGAAACTTCCGGAAGAAGTTTTTTTCAATGGACTTTTTAGTTGACATGGGGGAAGAAGAAAAGAACGTTCCTCACCGCCCGGGCAGGTTGTATAAGTTTGATTATGAAAAATACGAAAGGAAGAAAAAGACCTGGTCAGGCATTGATTTTTAAAAATAATAAACAATAAACCAATAAATAGAATACATTTTTATTTTAAGAATAAAAGGTTTGAAGCAAAGAAAAGTAATGTGAATACTAAATTTTTTTTCAATGCAGCAATTGATAAAAGTTCTTTGTCTTTTATGCCGGACTAAGCTATGAGCAGAAAAAAGCAGGGGCAAAATTAAAATCTGAAAAGGCAACCCGCCGTTTGCAATAATTTAATCACAAATGAAAAAAATTTTTGACAAAAACTTTGGAATCTGCATTTTTGCTCTAAATTGTGTACGAAATACACATTATTTCAAATCTCGCTTTAAAACGTATTAATAAACCAGTAACACACACATTCATTATTTTAAATTTTGTTCATGAGAAGAAGCATAGCCGGAATATCAAGACAGGTAAGTGTTTTGATATTTTTTATCATCGTTGCTTTGGGTGCAAATGCACAAAGTGTCATTACCGGAACAGTATCAGATTCAACGGGCAAAGGAATTCCCGGCGTTTCTGTAACTGTGATCGGCACCAATAAGGGAACGGCAACCGACCTTAATGGGAAGTATTCAATTTCAGCAGAACCTACTGCCACATTGATGTTTACTTCCACCAGCTATACCCCGGTGGAAAGAGCTGTTAACAACCAATCTGTCGTTAACGTAACCATGGCTTCAGCCGCCCAGCAATTGGGTGAAGTTGTTGTAATTGGTTATGGTACTTCACAGAAAAAAGATTTGACGGGATCCGTTGCACAGGTTAATGCAAAAGATTTTCAAACAGGCCAAATAACGAATCCTGAACAATTGATCGCGGGTAAAGTAGCAGGTGTATCAATCATTTCGGGAGGCGGTGCACCGGGGGCAGGATCAACGATCAGGATTCGCGGTGGTGCTTCATTAAGTGCCAGCAACGATCCATTGATTGTTGTTGATGGTGTACCATTGGATAACGGAGGAATCGCAGGTGCTGCTAACCAGTTGAGTATGATTGATCCGAATGACATCGAATCCTTCAGCATTTTGAAAGACGCTTCTGCAACCGCAATTTATGGTTCGCGCGCTTCTAACGGTGTAATTTTAATTACTACCAAAAAAGGACGTCTTAACTCAAAACCAGTATTTAATTTCAATACCACATTTTCTCTTTCAAAGATCATTAAAGAAGTATCTGTTTTGAAAGGTGATCAATACAGGCAGTTTGTAAAAGACAATGGTTCCAGCAGTTATATCAATTTGCTGGGCGATGCAAATACTGACTGGCAAAATGAAATTTATCATACGGCAATCACTTCCACAAACAATTTAAGCATCAGTGGCGGTTTGAAAAAAATGCCTTACCGTGTTTCTGTTGGTTATCTGAATCAGCAGGGAATTTTAAAAACGGATAAGCTTGACCGTTATTCTTTGGGTGTTAACTTAAATCCACGCTTTTTTGATGATCATTTAAAAGTAAACATCAATTTAAATAATTCAATTGAAGAAGTAAGGTTTGCCAACCAGGGCGCTATTGGTACTGCAGTTGCCTTTAATCCGACTGCGCCGGTTTATTCAGGAAAGAGTGCTTACAACGGTTATTGGGAATGGACAGATCCTTCTACCGCAAATGGTTTGGTTTCACTTGCTCCAAGAAATCCTGTTGGATTGTTGATGGATCGACATGACGTGGCTGAAGTTCGACGCAGCATTGGAAGTTCATTGTTTGATTATAAAGTTCACTTCCTTCCTGACTTGCATGCATTTGTAAATTTGGCTTATGATGAATCTTCAAGTGATGGCACAATTACAATAGATTCTTCTGCTGCACAGGATTACAAAAGATATTTGAACAGTTCAGATAATACTTTGCATGGTGGCCGTTATGATAAATACAAACAAAAAAGAGATGACAAGACGTTAGAGGCTTATCTTGACTATACGAAAGATTTTGTAGGTGGATCGAGAATAGATGTTGTAGCGGGATATGGTTATTATGATTATCTCACTACCAATTATTATTATCCTGATCTGACTACTGACGGCACAACCGTTACAACACCCACCTTTGATTATGACAAGCCTGAATATACTTTGATCTCTTATTATGGAAGAGCCAATTTGTCTTACAAAGACCGTTATTTATTAACGGGTTCTATCCGTACCGATGGTTCCTCAAGGTTTGCTGCAAACCAGCGTTGGGGTGTGTTTCCTGCTGGTGCATTTGCTTGGAACATGAAAAATGAAAATTTCCTGCAAGGTTCAAAAACTGTTTCTACATTGAAGATCAGGCTCGGATACGGCTTGACCGGCCAACAAAGTGGGATTGGCTTATATGACTATTTCCCTTTCTATTATTATAGTGACAATACATCTGAGTATCAATTGGGCGACAGCCTTTACCATATGTATGCACCATCCGGATTTTATCCTCAAAGAACATGGGAAAAAACAGCTACTTATAATGCAGGTGTTGATTATGGATTTTTGGACAACAGGATCAATGGTAGCGTAGATGTTTATTACAAAAAGACAAGTGATCTTTTGAACAATATTGCTCAACCTGCAGGAAGCAACTTCTCAAACCAGATTGTTGCCAATGTAGGAAATATGGAAAACAAAGGTGTGGAAGTAAGTTTGAACCTGCAGCCCGTTAAAAACAACAAAGTGGTTTGGGATTTGAATTTGAACGCAACCTACAATGAAAATAAGATCACCAACCTGACAGCCGTTCCGAATCCAAATTTTCCCGGCAATACTTATTATGGAATCAGCGGCGGAACCGGAAATACGATTTTGATCAACACGGTTGGTTTGCCAGTGGGTTCATTTTATGTTTACAAACAAGTGTATGATGAAAACGGTAAACCAATCGACGGTCTTTTTGCTGATTTGAACCGCGATGGTGTGATCAACCAGAAAGATTTGTACCAGTATAAAAATATAAATCCTGATTATTTATTCGGCGCGAGCACCAATGTTAAGATTGACAAATTTAATGTCGGATTTGTAATGCGTGCGAGCGTTGGCAACTATGTTTACAACAATACCTTCTCAAGTTCAGGAACGGTAAGAAATATTTTAAACCCCATTGGATATATCAATAATGGTTCAACCAATGTTCTGGAATCAGGATTTTCCGGAAGCGGTGACAAATTTTTCCTTTCTGATTACTATGTTCAGAATGCATCCTTCCTTAGAATGGACAACGCTTATATCAATTATTTAGTTGGAAAAGTTTTGCATAATTCTGCCACATTATCTCTGAATGCAAACGTTCAGAATGTCTTTGTAATTACAAAATACAAGGGACTTGATCCTGAAATTGCGAGTGGGGTTGACAATAACTTTTATCCTCGTCCAAGAATTTATAGTGTTGGATTAAATCTAAGGTTTTAAAAAATATTAAATCAATTATAATGAAAAATAGAATCTCATTTTTATTACTCATCGCGCTGCTTAGTTCTCTCGTCTTTGTTTCATGTAACAAAGATTTGAACAGGCTGCCAACAAACGGCTCTACCGCGGAGAGTGTTTATTCTACGCCGGAAGGCTACAAGCTTGCGTTTGCAAAGGTATATGGAAGTTTTGCCTTGACTGGTAATAACGGACCGGGAAGTGGCGACATCCAGGGAATCGATCCGGGAACTTCAGATTTCTTCAGGCTTTTTTGGTATGCACAGGAGTTGCCGACGGATGAAGCTGTGATCAGTTGGGGCGATGCCGGCATCCAGGATTTTCATTTCATGAACTGGTCATCAAGCAATCCTTTTACCCAGGGACTGTATTATAGAAGTATGTACCAGATAACTCTTGCTAATGATTTCATCAGGCAATCTTCAGATGATAAAGTTGCTGCGCGTGGCATAACCGGAAGCGATGCTGATAATATAAAAACATATCGCGCAGAAGCACGCTTCCTGAGAGCCTATCAATATTGGGTTTTAATGGATCTTTTTGGTAATCCACCATTCGTTACCGATCAAAGCCAGATTGGGGATATTCCAAAACAAATCAAGCGTAAGGATCTCTTTAATTATGTTGTTTCAGAGTTGAAAGCGATTGAACCGGATTTGAAAGCACCTAAGACCAACGAATATGGCCGTGCTGACCAGGCTGCTGACTGGGCTTTGCTTTCAAGAGTATATCTGAATGCAAAAGTTTATGCAGATACTACAGCTTATGATGCTGCAGCTTCCTATGCGAAGAAAGTAATTGATGCAGGTTATTCGCTCACTTCAAATTACAACTGGTTGTTTCTTGCAGATAATAATTTGAACATCAACGAATTTATTCTCACCATTAATTATGATGGATTGCACACGCAAGGTTATGGAGGAACAACATTCCTGACACATGCACCGGTTGGAGGAAATATGACCCCTTCCAAATTTGGAATTAACGGTGGTTGGGCCGGTGCAAGAACCACTAAAAATTTACCCAACTTGTTTCCTGATTATACAGGAAACACAGATTCAAGAGCCGACTTTTTTACCGATGGACAGAGTTTAGAAATTAACGATATTACTTCGTTTACTGATGGATTTGGCGTAACCAAATTCAGGAATGTAAAACGAGATGGTTCAAACGGAAGCAGCCTGGATTTTTCTGATGTTGATATGCCAATCTTCCGGTTGCCTGAAATGTATTTGAATTATGCAGAAGCTGTGTTGCGTGGTGGAAACGGGGATAAGAATCTGGCGGTTCAATACATTAATAATATGCGTGAAAGAGCTTATGGAAACACCTCAGGTGATATTACAGCAAGTGATCTTACCCTTGATTTTATTTTGGATGAAAGAGCACGTGAATTGTACTGGGAAGGTTTCAGGAGAACCGATCTCGTTCGTTACGGAGAGTTTACTTCTTCAAGTTATTTATGGCCATGGAAAGGTGGTGTAAAATCAGGAACCGGCGTACAATCTTATCGCGACATTTATCCTTTACCGCTCACTGATATCCAGGCTAATCCAAACCTGGTTCAAAACCCCGGCTATTAATTTTAAAAAATAAATTATTATGAAATATATATTCAAAACTTTTGTTGCCGGCTTCTTAATTTTCGGCTTATGGTCATGCAGGAAAGATGAACATAAAGTGATTCTTGAAGGAGGTACAGCGCCGGTGCTCACTTCGTCGGTTACTGATACCGTTCCCATGTCATTTGCTACACAAAACAATACCGCTTTCAAACTCAATTGGACTAACCCGGATTACCAGTTTAATACCGGTGTCAATTCATTGGATGTTAGTTATAATATTTTAATTGACACTACCAGTGATTTTAGTAACCCGAATCTTAAAACTGTTTCTGTTGGGTCTGATCTTTCCAAAACTTTTACCCAGGCGGAGTTCAATGATATTCTATTAAACCAATTGCAGTTGGATACAGGAATGAGCCATAAGATAAATATTAAAGTTAACGCATTTTTAGGAACCAAATCGGCACAGCTGTCGTCAAATGTACTTTCTGTAAATGCTACACCTTATGCAATTCCACCAAAAGTAGCACCTCCTGCATCTGGGGAATTATTTATAGTAGGAAGTGCAACACCAGGAGGATGGAATAACCCAATGACTGTTGATCCTGCAACACAACAATTCACAAAAGTTAGCCCTACTCTTTTTGAAATAACAATACAATTAACAGGAAATGGCGAATATAAGTTGATAGGAGTTAATGGATCATGGGATCAGCAATGGGGCGTGGCAACCGCCGATGATCCTACTGAAATATACGGTGGTGATTTCGTATTTAATTCACAAAACGTTTTAGCTCCACCTACAAGTGGAAAGTACAAAATTACTGTAGATTTTCAGCGGGGAAAATTTACGGTAACGCCTCAATAAATGGATTTTGAAAAAAAATAAAATTTCTGCTCAAAAAAATAACTCATGAAACATTTATCAAAATTGTTTTTAGGATTGGCCCTGATTTTTGGCTTTTTTTCCTGTGTGAAAAAAGTAGCCGATCTGCCCTATTATGGAAAGGGAACAGCGCCGGTTCTGACTGCGTCGACCAACACGATTTCAACGGCTCCTGCTGATTCAAATAAGAATGTCTTAACTCTTTCATGGACCAATCCTAAATATGCACAGGATAGTTCCTTGTACAAATTTGTTGTAGAGATCGATTCCACCGGCAGGAATTTTTCCAGGGAATACACTTTAACGATGAATGGCGTAAGAGATACTTCGTTAACAGGTAAACAAATAAATGATATCATGGCGGGCTTAGGATTGGTGGCTGGCCAGGAATCAAGCATTGACGTAAGGGTTACTTCTTCTTATAACAATAATAATGAGTTGTACACTTCGAATGTGTTGACAATAAAAACTACACCCTATATTGTTCCAATCACTGTTAAAGCGTCTTCAAATGATCCATTGACTTTAGCAATTGCAGATGCATCTAACAACGCGGTTTCCTTTAGCTGGAATGCAACAGAATATGGCAACAATACTTTTTCTTATGCTTTGCAAATAGATACTGCCGGTGGAAATTTTGAGAATCCCCAGGTTTTTAAAGTTTCAGATACAACCAAAGACCTTACTGTTGGTGACTTAAATACTGCTGCTTTATTAGCTGGAGTTGCTGCTGGAGCAACAAACAATTTACAATTCAGGGTTGTTGCTTTTCAAGGAAGCAACACAGTGCCTTCAGTTATTTCTAATGTTTTAAACTTAAGTGTTACTACTTATTTACCTTTCCTTTATTTGTGGGTACCGGGAGATTACCAGGGATGGAGTCCCGCAACCGCTCCTCAATTAGGCGCTACCGTTCCTAACCTGAATGATTTTGAAGGGTATGTATATGTGCCTGCAGGAGGTTCCAATGAATTTAAAATTACGAATGCTCCGGATTGGAGTCATACGGCTTATGGAGGAGACGCCACTACTTTAAGTGCATCCGGTCCAAATTTAAATTGGCCTTCAGGCGATGGATTCTATTATGTTAAAGCAAATCCTTCAAGCCTCACCTGGTCTGCAACAAAAACAACATGGGCCATAATCGGAGATGCAACGCCGGGTGGATGGGGAGCTGATACGCCAATGACTTATGATGCTACAAATAATGTTTGGGTAATTAATTCTGTTGCTTTATCAGCCAATTCTTTAAAGTTTAGAGCAAATGGAAGCTGGGATATAAATTTAGGCGGTAATCTTTCAGGATTAAGCTATGGAGGAGATAATATTACAATTAGTGAAGCAGGCAATTACAAAATTGTTCTGGATCTTAGCAAACCGTTGAAATACCAGGCTACATTGACCAAGTTATAAGTTTTTTCTTTTGCTATTTTGAAAGCCGCCGATCACAAAGGCGGCTTTTTTGTTGAGTAAAAAAATAAAAATTCCTGTTTTTTATTTGCTTACTGCAAATTCTTTTTCTAATGCAACATCAATAAAATCTTGATCACAAAAACATAAGGATTGCTATTCTCTTTTTCTCATTATATTTATCGCTTCAAACAATGTCTTTTTTCTTGCTTGAATTTGCCTGGTTTGAAATTTAAAAATCACGCTTACTTTCAAAAATATTTTGATTGATGTTTGCAAAATCTTCTCTTGTTATTTCATTGCTTTTTTGTGTTTGTTCAATTGCTTACTCCCAAAACCGTGAGCGAATAAATCTTGATGAAAACTGGAAATTTCATTTTGGAAATGCTTCCGATCCTTCCAAAGATTTTAATTATGGCATTGCCAATATTTATAAAAAAAGTGGTAATGGCGGCAATACGCCTATCAATCCAAAATTCAATGACAGCGGCTGGCGAACATTAGATCTTCCACACGATTGGGCAGTTGAATTGCCTTTTGTGAATTCACCCAATTTTGATGTATTGGCACATGGTTATAAACCGGTGGGCGGTTTGTTTCCCGAAACAAGCATTGGGTGGTACAGGAAGGAATTTTTTATTGACAAAAGCGATAGTGCGAAGAAGATATTCATTCAATTTGATGGTATTTACCGAAGCGCCAATATTTGGTTAAATGGATTTTTTATTGGTCATAATAAGAGCGGTTACATCGGTGCTGAATATGATATTTCTGATTTTATAAAATATGGTGAAGAAAATACTTTGGTGGTTCGGGTTGACGCAACTCAATATGAAGGATGGTTTTATGAAGGCGCAGGGATTTACAGGCATGTCTGGCTTTATAAAACAAACGATTTACACATTAATTCAGGTAAAGTTTTTATTCATTCAAAACAGGATTCTAAAATGGCAACAGTTACGGCAGAAATTCCCTTAGTGAATGATAAAAATGGAAGGACTAACGGTTATGTGTACACGTACATCACAACAAGAGACGGAAAAAAGATTGCCAGCAGTAAACCAACAAATTTTGATATTTCTTCTTTTGGAAAAAAATTGATCACTCAAACTATTACTGTTCCCAATCCAAATTTATGGTCAATGGATGATCCTTATTTGTATCGCGTGATTACGATCTTAAAATCAGGAAACAAAACTGTTGACAGTGTGAACACGCGCTTTGGTGTCAGAAAAATTGAGGTAACGACAAAGGGCCTTTTCATTAATGGAAAGTATGTAAAAATAAAAGGTGTTTGCGATCACCAGGATCATGCAGGAGTAGGAACCGCGTTGCCGGATTACCTGCAATATTATCGAATTGGATTACTGAAACAAATGGGCGCTAATGCTTACCGGACAAGTCACAACCCACCAACACCGGAATTGTTAGACGCTTGCGATAGTTTGGGAATGATTGTTTTGGACGAAAACCGTTTGCTCAACAGCAGTGATGAATACATGAACCAATTTGAAAGATTGATTTACCGCGACCGCAATCATCCTTCGGTTTTTATGTGGTGCATCGGGAACGAAGAAGGAATTCAAACTTCTGAAACGGGGAAAAGGATTGCAATGACGTTATTACAAAAACAAAAAGAATTAGATCCATATCGAACTGCCACTTATGCTTCTGATTTGGGAAATGTTTACAAAGGAGTGAATGAAGTGATTCCCGTTCGCGGATTCAATTACAGGATCAAAGGCATTGTTCGTTATCATAAAGATCATCCAAATCAACCGGTGATGGGAACGGAAATGGCGAGTACTCTTACAACACGCGGAATTTATAAAGTGGATACGGTTCGTGATTATTTGCCGGATCATGATATCACTGCTCCACCATGGGGCAACACTGCCGAAGAATGGTGGAAACCAGCGGCTGAACGCGAATGGTTTTTAGGCGGATTTGTCTGGACAGGATTTGATTATCGCGGTGAGCCTACTCCTTACAAATGGCCAAACATAAGTTCTCATTTTGGTGTGATGGATGTTTGCGGATTTCCTAAAAATATTTATTACTACTACCAGACGTGGTGGTCAGATAAAGATGTGTTACAAATTTCTCCGCATTGGAATTGGAAAGGACAAGAAGGCAAACCGATTGATGTTTGGGTAAATTCAAATGCAGACAACGTTGAATTGTTTTTGAATGGAAAAAGCCTGGGTAAAAAAGACAAGCCGCGCAACAGCCATCTTGAGTGGCAGGTTCCTTACGAACCTGGCAAATTGAAAGCAATTGCGTATAAGCATGGCCGTAAGTTGACGGCTTCTGTTGAAACGACCGGCGAACCGGCGGAAGTTGTATTGACTCCTTACAAAACCACAATGCTAGCAGATGGAAAAGATGCAACAGTTATCAATGTGAGTGTGGTTGATAAACAAGGCCGGGAAGTACCAACTGCGGATAACCTAATTCAGTTTGAAGTAACAGGAGACGCTAAAATTATTGGTGTTGGAAATGGCGATCCGAGCGGCCACGAACCGGATAAAATTTTAAATGGTCAATGGCAACGATCATTATTCAATGGAAAATGCCAGGTGATCCTCCAATCGGGAAAAACGCCGGGCCATATTGGATTTAAAGCCACTTCAAAAGGTTTGTGGCCTGGAAGTACAGACATTATCACAATTAAGCCAAACCAACCTCTCGGCATTGCTGATGATCCTTATCTTTTTTCAAAATTAGGTATTCATTCTACAGCAATGCCGGAGGGAAAAATTTTAGGTGCTGATATTTCATTTTTGCCTCAACTCGAAGCAAGAGGAATTAAATTTTTTGATCATGGTGTTCAGAAGGATGCGATTCAAATTTTGAAACATCACGGGTTTAATTATATCCGTTTGCGTTTGTTTGTGAACCCGGCTAACGACAGCGGATATTCTCCAGGCAAAGGTTTTTGTGATTTGCCACACACTTTGCAGATGGCAAAAAGAATTAAAAAAGCCGGAATGAAATTCCTGCTTGATTTTCATTACAGCGACACCTGGGCTGATCCGGGAAAACAATATTTGCCGGAGGCGTGGAAGGATCTTTCATTTCAACAACTGGCACAGAAAGTTCATGAATATACAAAACACGTTTTGCTGGCATTGAAAGCGCAAGGCACTTTGCCTGATATGGTTCAAACCGGCAACGAGATCAATCATGGAATCCTTTGGCCGGATGGAAATGTGCAGCACTTGGACAGTCTTGCCACCTTGCTGAACGCAGCGCTTTCTGCAGTAAAACAAGTAAATCCTTCAATTATTACTTTGATACATATTGCTTTGGGCGGACAAAATTCTGAATCGGAATTTTTTCTCGACAACATGATTCAGCGCGGCGTTGATTTCGATGCAATCGGAGAATCTTATTATCCAAAATGGCATGGAACGCTGAATGATCTTGATACCAATTTAAGGTTGCTTCAGAAAAAATACAACAAGCCTGTTATCATTGCAGAATATTCTCAGCTGAAAGAACAGGTAAACCGCATCGCTTTTTCTTTGCCGGGCAATCAAATGAAAGGTACTTTTATTTGGGAGCCGCTGAGCACGTGGGAATCCGTTTTTGATAAAGATGGAAAAGCGAACAAATACCTTTATGAATACGATGAAATAACCAAAGAATTTATAAAAGACCAACATTAAAAACTAAAACTCTCTAAATGAAACTTCACCTAATTGATTACAGCACTATCGGGCTTTACTTTTTGTTCGTTTTGGGCATAGGTATTTTGTTGAAGAAAAGAATAAAAACCGCCAGTGACTTCCTGATGAGTGGCAGAAGTATTCCGTTGTGGATCACAAGTCTTGCTTTTATTTCCGCAAATCTAGGTGCGCAGGAAGTTTTGGGAATGGCCGCAAACGGTGCAAAATATGGATTATATACCGCGCATTTTTATT
>DASTXM010000028.1:0-4910 GCA_035765495.1 Hanamia sp. | reverse complement strand
CTTTTTATTCTTTTTCCAACCCATGTTTTCCATCAGGTCTTCAGCACAGGTGATCATAGCGGCTTTGTTGTTTTTTATGAGATAATTGCAACCTTCACTTTTGGGATCATCCACACGCCCGGGAAAGGCAAAAACATCTTTGTTGTATCCATTGGCTAGTTCGGCTGTGATCAAAGAACCCCCTTTTTTACCGGATTCTATTACAACAATTGCATCACTTATGCCCGCAACAATCCGGTTTCTGCCCGGGAAATTCTGTTTATCGGGAATCGTCTGGCTTTTGAATTCTGTGAGCAATCCGCCACACGCAACCATTTGCCTTGCCAGGGATTTATTTTCTACCGGGTAAACACGGTCCAATCCGTGAGCAAGTACACCAACAGTTTTCAAATTGCTTTTCAAAGCGTATTTATGTGCAATGCTGTCAATTCCAAAAGCCAAACCGCTTACGATCAAAACCTCCTCACAAGCCAGGTCTTCAATCAATCTTTCACAAACCTTTTTGCCATATTCTTTGTTATCACGCGTGCCAACTATCGCTACTATTTTTGAGGTGTTCAAATCTGCATTTCCCTTATAATACAATAATGCCGGGCTATCGTAACAATTCAACAGTCTTTGTGGGTAATGTTTGTCTGTAAGGAAAAGAGGAGTGATGTTGTATTTCTGAATAAATCCAATTTCCTCTTCCGCTCTTTTAAAGTCATTGAATTTTAAAAGAGAAGAAATCGCTTTTTGCCCCAACCCCTCTATTTCTTCAAGCCTTTTCTTCGAAGCTTTGAAGATCGGTTCAGCACTTCCGAAATGATTCACGAGCGCTTTGGCTCTTACATCTCCAATATTTGGAACAAGCGTTAGTGCAACCTGGTAAAGCAGTTCTTTTTGCATGATGGAATTATGCCCTAAAATACATAAACTTCTATTACAATTTTGGAATTTCTAATTGTTTGGAGGATGGCTAAGTTTAAAGGGCCTTATTGATCCAAAAATAAAATAAGTGGATCCAATACATTCTCTTTCGTTTCTTCAATAGTAGTGCCTTGACTTAATACTCCTGGAATTTCTTTAATGCTGCCAACAAAATATTTTTCTCCTTTTGTAATCACAATAGTGATCGTCATAATTATTTTTTTCTTTTTCTCTTAATTGCTGCAATTCTTTGGTTAATTTCGTTTGGATCAATCATTTTGCCACCTTCTAAATAATAGTTCACCCTCTTCTTGAGTTCTTTTTTAAATTCATCAGAATAATCCGAATAAATAACATCATTTTTCATTCGTTGACTCTTCTGCGATGATCTGGTATTACCTGGCAAGCTCATACTATTATTTTATGAAAATAACACATTATTCCTTATTTGCTCAACACGCTTAATTCGGTCCGCCTGTTTTGCGCGCGGCCGTCCTCCGTATCATTCGAAGCAACCGGGTGCGTTTCTCCAAAACCTTTATAAGAAAGGCGATCTTTGTTAATTCCTTTTGAAATAAGATAGTTTACAACCGAAAGCGCACGGCCGTTCGAAAGTTTTAAATTGTCTTCTGCCGTACCTACATTGTCTGTGTACCCACTGATCAGGATTTTCATGTTTGGATTTTCATTCATCAGGCGAACAACGTTGTCAAGTTCACTGATCGATTCAGGTTTCAGGTCCGTTTTTTTCGTATCGAAAAACACGTTCTTCAAAATAACTTTCGCATTCACTTCAATAGGTTGAAGGGGGATATCAATTTTGTAAACAGAATCAGATGCGACATTGTTCATGTCAAAATTTTCCGAATAAAAAAGATAGCCCTTGCGCTGCACATTGAACGCGTAATTCTTTCCTACCGGAAGTGTTACCAGGTAATTTCCATCTTCATCAGTCTGTAATTTACTGACGGTTTGTTGGGTATTTACGTCGGTCAGCACTAAAGTTGAAGGCAAACCAGAACCGGTTTTTTTATCATAAACTTTACCCTTTGCCCACAGAGTTTTCAACGGCCTCAGATCTTTTCGAAGTTCGAATGTATAAATGTCCAGTCCTCCCTTGGAATCGATTTTATCGCTTGCATAATAAGCGGTTTGCCCGTCGGCATCTACTATCAGCGATCCTTCATCACCAATTGTGTTGATCGGGTAACCGAGGTTTTCTGGCGTGCTCCATTTGCCGTCGGGTTGTTTATGGCTCACAAAAATGTCCGGCTTTTCGCTGTAACCGGGCTGACCTGTCGAGTTAAAATACAATGTTTGATTATCTGCATGTATGAAGGGAGTGCTCTCGTTTCCGGCGGTATTGATTGTCGGCCCAAGGTTTTCAGGTTTACTCCATCCGTTTGCCGTTTTGTGGGTTACCCAAATATCTCTCCCCCCATAACCTCCCGGCCTGTCGCTGCTGAAATACAAGTCTTTCTTATCGGGCGATAAAGAAGGACTCGATTCCCAGTATTCTGTATTCACATCCCAACCGAGGTTTTGAGGTTCGCTCCAGCCGCTTTTTGTGAGGTGAGAAATATACAAATCACAGCTTCCGTTTCCTTGCGGAAAATTACAACCAGTGAATACCAGCCATTCTCCATCCTGCGAAATATTTTGAGCGCCCACATTATAATGATCTGAATTTATTTTTCCCTGCAGCGGAAAAGCCTTTCCCCAGGTACCGTTCACACGGTCACTTTCATAAAATGTTTCTTTGTTTTTGATCCTTCGCGTGAAAACCATTTTTTGTCCATCGATTGTCAGCGAAGGAAAATATTCCAGGTCAGAAGAGTTGATGCTGTCACCGAGATTTTTTAAGTCGAAGACATAATCTTTTTCAGGATGGGTTTGTGCATAGTTAATGGCAAACTCGTACGTTTTCTTCCTGAACTCACCGGCCTGTTTACTTCTGTCATTCAGGTGTGGTGAAGCCAGAAAATAATTAACCGCGGCCAACGCATCGTCAAAACGTCCGCAGCCGGCAAGCGAAATAGAGTAGGGCAAATAATAATCGCGCGCAAAAACTGAATCAATTGCAAAAGCCTTCTGAAAGTTGGCAACCGATTGGTTATAGTCGTTCAAATCCGCATAAATCCCTGCGAGCGAAAGGTAGGCATCCAAATAATCCGGTTGCACTTTCAGCGATTCACCGATCATTTTTATTGCAGTAGGGTAGTCGCCACTTTGGGCTTTATTGATGCCCAGTAAATAAATTTTTATGGCTTTATCTTTCACCTTTGCCGGATCATAAGTCTGCGACCTTGACTGCATGAAAAAAGAGGAAAGTACGATGAGAAGAAGGAGTTTTTTCATTGGGGTTATTTTGGGGGAAAGCTTTTGTATATTGATCCTCTGTGGAGAATGGTTATAAAAATAATATTTGGTTTTCGATATTCGATTCCTATCCGCCAGTCACCTGTGCGAATCCTGTAATAATTTTCAGTTTTTTTCTGTCCCTCAATTTTCCTTACATCAACTTCAACTTCATCCAGGCTTTTTGCTTTTTCCAGCTTTTCAACAATTAGCCTTACGGATTCCTGCACATTTTGCGGGGTCGCTTTAAGCGTCTTAATGAAGCTCTTCCTGAAGATCATTTCCATCCCATTGCTTCTTTGGCTTCTTTGAGTGAAATTGTTTCTTCATCTTCCAGGCTCTTCATTAATTGCAGGAGAACGTAATCTTCAGCATCTTCATTGTCGATTACAGCAAGCACTTTTTCAATTTCTTCATCATTCCAGCTGTTACGTTGCTTTTTGGCTGCAAAATTTTGAGGGCTCATGCCGATTTTTTTGGCGATGTAATCATTCCTGTAGCCACTCACCTTGATAATCTCACCAAGATTATTCTTGATGGCGCGATATTGCTGAACTATATTCAACATTTTAATGAATTGAGATTTGTTTTAAAGTTAATTACAGTAAACAAATCTATTCATAAAATTCATAAATCAAAAGTTAAATGGGAAAGATTTACGGCACATTAATATACTTGTGTATCTGGAGTGACAATTCCCATTTGGGATTTTCTTTAATATAATCGATGATCAAGGGCGTAACAACCGATGCTTTTGACCATTCAGGCTGCAAATACAATTTGCATGATCCCGAAACCAGGGAAGCAAATTTTTCTGCCCATTTAAAGTCGGATTTGTTAAAGACAATGATCTTTAGCTCATTTGCCTTGTTGAGGATTTCCGGTAACGGTGCTTTGAATTTTTTTGGTGAAAGGCAGATCCAATCCCAGCTTCCGGTTAATGGTGAAGAACCTGAAGTTTCAATATTGGTTGCAAAGCCCGCTTTTTGTAATTGGGAGGTTAATAGTTCAAGATTGTGCAGAGTAGGTTCGCCGCCGGTGATGACAGCCAGCCTTGCAGGGTTTTCTTTTGCTTTCGCTACGATTTCTTCAACCGTTTGCAAAGGATATTCTTCTTCCTCCCAGCTTTCCTTCACATCACACCACACACAGCCAACATCACAACCGGCAAGCCGGATGAAATAGGCCGCTTTTCCCTGGTGAAAACCTTCTCCCTGGAGGGTATAAAACGCTTCCATGACAGGTAATGAGGTGGATATTGTTTTTTGAATAGTCAAGGATAATTAAGAATTAAGAATTACGAATTAAGAATTACGAATTAAGAATGCACTGTTTCAGCAAAGATCAGGATCAGTAAATCAGGAAATATCTGCTATTTTTATTTTACTCCTTTCTTTTACTCCCTGAAAAAACTCAACGCCGGTCGTCAGTCGTCTGTGGTCCCTACAACTTATAACTTACTGCGACTTTCCTTCCGCTGCCTTAAAAGTGTTCATTAGCAGTGCAGCAATTGTCATCAATCCTACACCACCGGGAACAGGAGTAATGTAACTGCATTTGGGTGCCACATTTTCAAAATCCACATCTCCTTTAAGTGCAAAACCGCTTTTCTTTGTTTCGTCTTTTACGCGGTTGATGCCTAC
>DASTXM010000027.1:0-30863 GCA_035765495.1 Hanamia sp. | reverse complement strand
AGAAAGAGAAGGAAATGCACAGGCTTCATGGCGTACTGATCCCAAGAAATCAGGAAAGGCAGGCGCAATGGGAGACATTGGGACACACGCTGCGCATCTTGCTGAATACATTTCCGGATTGCAGATCACCAGACTTTGTGCAGATCTGAATATATTGGTTGAAGGCCGTGCCTTGGACGATGATGGAAATGTGTTATTGCGATTTAATGATAATGTACCGGGCGTATTGATGGCTTCGCAGGTAGCTGCCGGTGAAGAAAATAATTTGAAGATCCGCATCTATGGTGAGAACGGCGGCATTGAATGGGCGGAACAAGAGCCTAATACATTATGGGTTAAATGGCTCGACAAACCGATGCAGGTTTACAGGGCGGGTGCGAATGCGCCTGGCGCAACCAGTTTTGAAATAAAGAATTGCCGCACACCCGCAGGGCATCCTGAAGGATACCTGGAAGCATTTGGAAATATTTACAGAAATTTTGCCCACACATTGATGGCAAAAATTGAAGGCACACAACCAACAAAGGAAATGCTTGATTTTCCGGGAATAGAGGACGGAGTTCGCGGAATGGCATTTATTGAAAATGTAGTGGCTTCAGGAAACTCCAGCGAAAAGTGGACTGAGTATAAGATATAGTAATTACTAAAAAGAAATTTAATGAAGAAGTGGTTTCGGCCACTTCTTTTTTTTGTTCCTCGCATAAAAATTAATAATTATTTGTTTATTGTTCCCTTTTACAATGTTTTTAAAAATCCAAATTAATGGTTAAATATTTAACTTATTTTTGAGCTAAAATTTTGATTGCATTTTACCAGCAAAAATGAGACAGAATTAGATTGAAAAATGAATTTTCTACCAATGCAAATCGTAAAATCGATATGTGTACAAACTACACGATAATTTAAAACGACTCCCACAGAATCAGTAAGACAAAAATTAAGAATTTTAATAATAATAGGCTTATATTGGAATAATTTTAGGGTTTTTTGCCTATCTCTAAAAATATTTACCCGATTTGACAAATTTGTTACAAAAATTTGTTTGTTTGTTAAAAAAAGAATGTAAATTGAGCTTTAATTAAACTTTAACAATAACCTAATTACTTGATTATGAAAAAAAGAATACTGCTTAGCAGCCTCTTCATGCTATTTTGTTTTCTTCAGTCAATGGCGCAGCAACGGACAGTAACAGGGTCTGTCATTTCAAATGATGGTACTCCGTTAACAGGGGCTTCTGTTGTGGTAGTGGGTCAAAAGACAGGGGAAACTACAGGTGCTGATGGAACTTTCTCAATTAACGTTCCCGCAAGCGCAAAAACATTAAGGGTGAGTTACGTCGGCTATGAAACACAGGATGTTTCCATTGCCGGTCAGAACAATGTAACCGTTACTCTTACATCTACAGCCACCAATTTAAACGAGATCGTCGTTACCGGTTACACTTCTGAAAAGAAGAAAGACCTGACCGGTGCGGTTTCTGTAGTTAACGTTGGTGAAATGCAAAAAATGCCGGCAGGTACAGGTGAAGCAGCCTTACAGGGCCGCGCATCTGGTGTTAACATCATTACCTCAGGCCAGCCGGGAGCCAACAGTGATATCCGCATTCGTGGTATTACCGGATTTGGTAGCAATCAGCCACTCGTTATTATCGATGGAATCCAAGGTGATTTAACTGATATAAACGTGAATGATATTGCATCGGTGCAGGTATTAAAAGATGCATCTGCTGCCATATACGGGGTACGAGGTTCAAATGGTGTTATCATCATAACTACCAAAAAAGGAAAAACAGGTAAGGCCAAGATTACTTATAATGGCTATTACGGTAGTACCACTCCTGGCAAAGGATGGGATATGGCGAGTCCCCAGGAAGAAGCCAATGCTATATGGCTTCAGCAAAAGAATTCGGGGATTGCCAATCCAAGTAGCAAACAATATGGAAGTGGCGCAACCCCGGTTGTTCCTGATTATATAACTCCGTATGGTTACACGCTTTGTAATTGTCCGGCTGATTCCGTTGTGGATCCTAAGTTATATGACATAAATAATTACCAAATAACAAAGGCAAATAAAGCGGGAACAAACTGGTATAAGGAAATAACAAGAAACGCACCAATGCAGAACCACGATATATCAGTTAGTTCAGGATCTGATAAGAGTTCCTATTATATTGATTTTGGTTACCTCAACCAACAAGGCATTCTGAAGTATCAATACCTTGAAAGATACTCGATAAGGGCTAATACCCAGTTTAATATTAAAGACCATATAAGGATCGGTGAAAATGCTTATTTGTTTTATAAAACAAATCCACAACAAAATAACCAGCAGGAAGGCAGCCCTTTCAGTATGGGATTCCGTGAAGATCCAATTATCCCGATTTATGACATAATGGGAAATTTTGCAGGTACCAAATCCCAGGATCTGGGTAACGCACAAAACGTGTTTGCTAATATTTATCGTACCAAAGATAATGTAGGGCATAACTGGGATATGCAGGGAAATGTATTTGCGGATGTAGATTTCCTCAAAAACTTTACCGCACACACCAGCTTTGGAGGTACCATAGACAATTATCATTATTATTACTTCCAATATGTCGGATATGAAAATGCAGAAGGTAATACAGGTTTGAATTCCTTCCATGAGGGAGGTGGTTATGGATCAAGCTGGATCTGGACAAACACATTACAATACAATAAGCTGTTTGGTGACCATAGTGTGAACCTTTTATTGGGTACTGAAGCCATTTCTAATTATGGACGGGGTATAGAAGGTGGAAGAGCTGATTATTTCTCTGAAAATCCCGATTTCTGGACATTGAATACGGGGTCACCTGGCTCACAAGCCAACTCTCAAACAAATGCTTACCAAAGTTCCACATGGTCTCAATTCGCGCAATTGAAATATTCGTATAAAGATAAATATTTGTTGAGTGGAACATTAAGAAGAGATCAGGATTCCCGATTCACAGACAGCGTAAGAACTGGTTATTTCCCGGCTATCTCAGCTGCCTGGAGGATTTCCCAGGAAGATTTTTTCAAGCCTATTACCTTTTTTAACGATTTAAAGATCCGTTACAGTTGGGGTAAAATGGGTACCGCAAGTAATGTTCTTTCTACTAATGCTTATAACTTATATGATGCAAATGCCGGCCGGTCATACTATGACTTGCAGGGTAACAGCAACGCGCCAATGCGCGGTTTTTACAGGCAGTATATCGGTAACCCTATAACAAGTTGGGAAGGCGATATTATTTCAAATGTCGGCTTGGATGCATCTATCTTGAACAATAAGATTGATTTCACCGTCGACTGGTATAAAAAGAAAATAAGTGGTTTGTTATTTACTGCTTCAGGAACCCAATATGACATCATATTCACGGGAGATGCGAATTTGCCTAAAGTAAATATTGGTGATATGCAAAATACCGGTATCGATGGTAGTGTAACTTACCATGGTGCTGCCGGTAAAGATCTCAAATTTGACATTACAGGAACATTTACATCTTATAATAACAAAATCGTTAAGATTCCCGGAGGAGTTCCTTATTTTAATGGTCCGACAGTCAGAAACGTAATTATTCAGCGTAACCAGGAAGGCCATGCAGTGGGTGAATTTTATGGATACCAGGTAATCGGACTTTTCCAGAGTGCCGATGATGTATCTAAATCGCCAACACAGGATGGAGCAGCTCCAGGATACTTCAAATATAAAGACGTAAATGGCGATGGCAAGATAGACGCCAATGACAGGACATTCCTTGGAAATCCAAATCCAAAGTTCACTTATGGATTAAATATTTCATTATCTTATAAGGCCTTCGATTTCTCTACCTTCTTCTTTGGTTCCTATGGAAACGACATATTTGACAATAATTTGTACTTTACCGACTTCCCTGATTTCTTCAAGGGAGCCATGAGAAGAGAAGTGGCTTTGAATTCATGGACTCCTACTAACACCAATACAAGCATTCCTAAATTAAATACAACAGGTGGTTTCAGTACTGATGGTGTAGTGAACAGCTATTTTATAAGCAAAGGTTCCTACCTGAAGAACAAGCAAATGCAGATAGGTTATACATTCCCTGAAAGCATGCTTTCGCATATAGGGATTGATCGCTTACGCATATATGTTCAATCTACCAACATGTTTACCATTACCAAATACAAAGGACTTGATCCGGAATTACAGAGCGCAAGTGGTAATAATGGCGGTGGCCAGGGAGATTATTATCTTGGATTCGGAATTGACCAGGGTAACTATCCTCACACACCAGCATATATTTTCGGTATAAACCTTAATTTTTAATTCTTTTAATCTCTTAATATGAAAAAGATACAATATAAGTTTTTAATTTCGGCACTGCTGGTTGTACTAATAGTAGTTGCCGCCTGTAAAAAGAGTTTCCTAGACAAACCGCCATTAGGAACGCTTAATCCTCAGATCATGGCTTCAGAAGCCGGTGTCCAGGGTTTATTGATCGGTGCTTATTCACTGGTTGATGGTGAAGGAGCTCCCGGTGATGGTTTTGCCTCAGGTGCTTCAAACTGGACCTTTGGAGGGGTAGCAGCAGACGATGCCTATAAAGGTTCTGACCCATCTGATATATCCGGACTACAGGCCTTCGAACAATGGTCATCCATGACGCCAACCAATGACATCATTCCTTCAAAATGGTCTACTATGTACGCAGGTGCGCAACGTTGTAACGACGTTCTAAGAACGCTTGCACTGGCAACTGATATACCGGCAGATGAAGCGACCCAAATCACTGCCCAGGCACGCTTCTTAAGAGCCTACTATCACCTCGAGTTGAAGTTAGTATATGGTAACATTATTTATGCTGATGAAGCAGTCTCACCGGAAAATATTGACGTTTCGAATTCAGACCAGGCGGCTGTTTGGAGTAAACTGGAAGATGACCTCAACTATGCTGTAGCGAATTTGCCCGACACCTGGCCTGGTGAGCCGGGAAGAGCCAACGTATGGGCAGCCAAAGCCATGCTGGCAAAAGCGTATATGTTTGAACATAAAGAGGCGCAGGCCTACCCGATATTGAAAGATATCATAGCCAATGGAAAGACTTCAGGTGGTACTAAATATGCGCTTCTTGACAATTTTTATTCCAATTTCAATCCTGCTCAAAAGAACAGTGCTGAATCTGTGTTTGCCGCACAAACCTCAGTACAGGACGGTTCTTCTGTTACATGGAATGGTGAACCAAACGGTAACTACGGCGACATTTTGAATTTCCCATACAATGCAGGTCCGGGTGCTTGCTGCGGTTTTTATAATCCTTCACAAGACCTGGCAAATGCCTATAAGGTAGATGCAAATGGATTGCCTTTATTGGACAGTTGGTATACAGGAAACTGGGTAAGTGCTCCTACTTCTCCTTATACCGGGCCGCTTGATCCAAGGATCGACTGGACAATGGGAAGAAAAGGTATTCCTTACCTGGATTGGGGTCCTCATCCCGGTGATGACTGGATCAGGAACCCTGTAAATGATGGTCATTTTAGCCCCAAGAAAAATGTATATGCTGCATCGCAAAAAGATCAATATACAGATGTAGGAAGTGCTTACTGGGCTCCTACCGAATTGGTTGCGAATAACGTGAACATCATCCGTTTCTCAGAGGTTATTTTATGGGCTGCCGAATGTGCAATTGTAGTAGATAATGATGTACCGACTGCCATGAATTATGTAAATATGGTTCGTGCAAGGGTGATGGATCATCCTGACACATGGGTTTATAAGAACAGCGATTATAATGCTGCTACCGCAACTTATAGCAATCCTACACCTGCTAATATGGCTGACGATTATAAAATTGGATTGTATACTGCAGCTACTTTCACTTCAGCAAACGCAATGAAGGCTGTTCAGTTTGAAGAAAGATTGGAATTGGCAATGGAAGGCCACCGTTTCTTTGACCTGGTAAGGTGGGGTATTGCAGCAGATGTATTGAATGCTTATTATGCACGTGAAAAGACCATACGTCCATTAAAAGCTTCTGCTCAGTTTACATCTCCTAAGAATGATTATTTCCCTATTCCACAAGGGGAGATAGATAACATGAACGGTGACGGAACTGTCCGCTTAACACAGAACCCTGGTTACTAATTAGTTTCTCTTTTAAATAATAGCGGCAGGGATATTCATTACCCTGCCGCTTTTTTTTACTTTCAGCTATTAATCCTGAGAACAATACGAAAATCAGTATTATCTTCAACTGCTAAATTTTTCCCGAATAAGTTCTAAGTTCAAGATTTTAATCAATTTCAAATGAAATCCGTGCGGCTTTTGTTATTGCTTTTTATTGTTCTTTCAATAATTTCCTGTAACCGTTCAAAAACACTTTTCAGATTGGTTTCTTCAAGCCACTCAGGAATTCACTTTAACAACAAAATTGTGGAGACCGATTCATTAAATCCGCTTAATTCGGTTAACATCTATAATGGCGGTGGTGTAGGGATTGGAGACTTCAATAATGATGGTTTACAGGACATCTATTTTGTAGGCAATATGGTTTCTAATAGACTATATTTAAACAAAGGGAATCTTGAGTTCCGGGATGTTACCAAAGAAGCTAATGTAGATGGAGAAGGAAGATGGAGCAAAGGCGTATCGGTAATCGACATTAACAACGATGGGTGGATGGATATTTATTTAAGTGTTACCATGAACAACGATCCGGAGAAGAGAAGAAACCTGCTCTACGTAAACCAGGGCCTTGATAAGAATGGCGTTCCTGTATTTAAAGAAATGGCCAAAGAATATGGTCTTGATGATACAACTTCATCAACAATGGCGGAATTTTTTGACTATGATAATGATGGCGATCTTGATATGTACCTAACGGTAAATCAAATAGTACCGGGAAACAGTCCTTCCGTGTTTCGCCCAATTATTAAGGATGGGTCATTTCCAAGTACCGGGCGCCTTTTCCGGAACGATTGGGATCCAAAGTTGAAGCACCCTGTTTTTCATGATGTAACAAAGGAAGCGGGATTGACAATTGAAGGATATGGGCATGGCGCCACAATAGCCGACTTTAATAAAGATGGGTGGAAAGATATTTTTGTAACCAATGATTTTGTTTCAAATGATCTATTGTATATCAACAATCATGATGGAACCTTTACTGAAAAATCAGCATCCTATTTTAAACATACCTCTGCAAACGGAATGGGGCAAGATGTGATTGATATCAATAATGATGGGTTATCTGATGTGATAGAATTGGATATGAATCCGGAAGACAATTATCGCAAGAAGATGATGATGAGCTCGAACAGTTACCAGGCTTACATCAATAACGAACGTTTCGGTTACCAGTATCAATATGTAAGAAACACCCTGCAGCTAAATGAAGGACCAAGAACATTACCAAATGATTCTTTGGGTGATCCCATCTTCAGTGATATAGGATTTTATGCAGGTATTTCTCAAACAGACTGGAGTTGGACTCCTCTTGTTACTGATTTTGATAATGATGGGTACCGGGATATCATCATTACAAATGGTTATCCACGTGATGTAACTGATCATGATTTTACAAGTTTCAGGCAGCAAACCTCTACAGTGGCGAGTATGTCGTTTATGCTTGACCAAATCCCACAGGTTAAATTGGCTAATTACGCATTCAGGAATAACGGTAACCTTACTTTTTCAAACGTAAGTTCAGACTGGGGAATCACTAAACCTTCATTTTCAAATGGGGCAGCTTATGCAGATCTCGATAATGATGGTGATATGGACATGATCGTCAACAACATTAACGATGAAGCCTTTGTTTATGAAAATACCACCATGGACGATAAGGCAAAGCATCCGAATTACCTGGCGGTAAAATTAAATGGTGACTCTTTGAATATTAATGGTCTTGGTGCGTGGGTAGAATTACATTACAAAGGACATCAGCAGGTGTATGAACAAACTCCTTACCGCGGTTATCTATCAACTGATCAAATTGAACCGCATTTTGGTTTGGGCAATGTTTCGGTTGTTGATACTGTGATTGTAAAATGGCAAAGTGGTAAAGAACAGGTTTTAACGAATGTAAAAGCGAATCAAACTATTAAAGTGTTTGAAAAGGATGCTCATTTAAATTATACGTTTGCAACTAAACGAACCGATACAACTTCCCTTTTCAAAGACGTCACATCGGCCTCGAATGTCCATTATATGGATAATCCGAAAGACTTTATTGACTTTTATAAACAAATGTTATTGCCGCATAAGTTTTCCGAATATAGTCCTGCACTTGCTGTGGGAGACATTGATGGGAATGGGCTTGATGATTTCATTTGTGGGGGTTCCTTTAACAGGTCTGCACAGGAATTTTTGCAACAGCCGAATGGAAAATTTATTCAGAAGAGCTTACTAAGCGCAAAAGATACCACTGGCAAAGACCGGCATGACGAAGGAATCTTGTTGTTTGATGCAAATGGAGATGGGCATCCGGATCTTTATATTGCAAGCGGCGGTTTCCAGGCTGCTGCCAATTCTTCTGCATACCAGGACAAATTATATATTAATGATGGAAAGGGGAATTTTAAAGAAGATTCCTCTGCCTTGCCGGAAAATCATACCAGTAAGTTTTGCGTTCGGGCAATAGACTATGATAAAGATGGCGATCTCGACCTGTTTGTCTCGGGAAGAGTAGATCCGGGCAGTTATCCAAAGCCGGTTTCAAGCTTTATTTTTAGAAATGATACAAAAGATGGGAAAGTAAAGTTTACAGACGTAACGAATGAAGTGGCTCCTATGTTGAAGAACATTGGGATGGTAACCGGTGCCCTGTTTACAGACTTTAATAATGATGGTTGGCCTGACCTTATCCTCACCGGTGAATGGATGCCAATTACTTTTCTTGAAAATGACAAAGGTGTTTTCAAAAATGTAACATCATCAACCGGAATTGGTAATAAGATTGGTTGGTGGAATAGCATAGCTTCGGGTGACTTTGACAATGATGGTGATATCGATTACATCGTAGGAAACCTGGGTTTGAATTCTTATTTTAAGGTAAGCGACAAACATCCTGTAAGCGTTCTCGCAAAGGATTTTGACAACAATGGAAGCTATGACGCTATTTTGTCGATGTTCCTTCCTGTTTCGCAAAAGGATACGACCAAATTTGAATTTCCTGTAGAATCGCGGGATGAGGTAATGAGAGAAATGCCGGGATTAAGGAAAAGATTCACTAATTATAAATCTTTTGCCGGAGCGACAATGGACTCATTATTTACGCCTCATGAGCGGGAGGGTGCATTGAACCTTAAAGCAAATTATTTTTCTTCTGTCGAATTAAGAAATGACGGAAAAGGTCGGTTTACTGTAATTCCATTGCCTAAAGAGGCCCAATTTTCTGTATTGAATGGAATAACTGTAGGTGATTATGATGGTGATGGAAATCTCGATGTCCTGGTAAATGGCAATGATTATGGAACCGAGCCGGTTCTTGGAAGATATGATGCCTTAAACGGTTTGTTGTTGAAAGGCGATGGAAAAGGGAATTTTTCTCCTTTATCGATTGCCCGGAGTGGGATCTATATTCCTGGCGATGGAAAAGCATTGGTATGCCTGAAAGGAGAAAACGGCAAATTACTGAATGCTGCAAGTCAGAATAAAGGTCCAATAAAAGTTTTCGAATTAAGAAGACAAGTAAACTTTATTCCCTTGCTACCTTTTGACGAATCGGCTATTGTAAAATACAAGGACGGAAGGCAACAAAAACACGAACTGAATTATGGATCTTCCTTCTTGTCTCAATCGGGCAGATTCCTTGTGGTTGACAGCAATGTTGTATCCGTACAAATAAAAAATAATAAAGGCGAAACAAGAATGTCGAAACTATAAGGCTCTCTTCTCAAAATAATGAAAAAGGAAAGGAACTTACTTATTAAATCTGCTTTGATATTGGTTGTTTTTTCTTCAACTGTAGTTTTGATTTCCTGTAATAATAACGGGTTTAAGAAAAACAAAACACATCAAAATACATCAGATGAAAGTATTGCCAATGGGAAAAAAATGGCGGCAATGTTTTGCCAATCATGTCACAAACTTCCCGATCCTTCTCTGGCCGATTCAAAAACATGGGAAAAAGGAATACTACCGCAGATGGGACCTCGGTTGGGGATTTTTAATTATGGCTTTCAAACCTATCCCCGTTCAAGGGAGATGGAGATTGGAGCGAATTTTTATCCTTCCCACCCGGTTTTGACCTTCGACCAATGGCAAAACATTCTGGATTATTATGAGGCACTTTCGCCCGATTCTTTGCCGGCTCAAAATAGAAAGGAGCCAATACAGGAAGGTTTATCTCTTTTCAATATAGAAGAACCGGCCACAGATTATAGTAATTCAGCCAGCAGTTATTTAAAAATTCTTCCTGAGAGTAGTCCTTATTCTTTAATTGTTGGAGACGCAGTAAAGAATACATTGTTTTTCTTAAACAAGGATCTGCGTACGGATGATTCTGTCAAGACGTATGGACCAGTGGTGGATGTTGATTTTAATAATGACAGTATGCTTGCATGTGACATCGGTGTACTGAATCCTAATAACGGCAAATTTGGCAAAGCAGAAGTTATTATTCAGGATAGAAATGGAAGACTAAAAAAAGAGGCTCTTCCTCTAATTAAAGATCTGCAACGACCCGTTCAAATCACTACCGTGGATTTGAATAACGATGGCAAACCTGATTATCTCGTTTGTGAGTTTGGTTTTCTGACGGGCGAATTGGCGTGGTTCGAAAATGAGGGTAACGGACAGTTCAAGAAGCACGTTTTAAGAGATGTGCCGGGCGCAATAAAGGCATATGTTACGGATTATAACCATGATGGATTGCCGGATCTGTGGGTTTTGTTTGCCCAGGGAAATGAAGGAATTTTCTTATTTACCAATAAGGGCAATGGCAATTTTGACCAGGAGCAGGTGCTTCAATTTCCGCCAATTTATGGTTCCTCTTATTTTGAATTGGACGATTTTAACCACGACGGTTATCCTGATATTTTATACACGTGTGGAGACAATGCCGATTATTCTGTTGAATTAAAGCCTTATCACGGGGTTTATATTTTCATGAATGATGGAACCAACCATTTCAAACAAAAATTCTTTTATCCAATCGATGGTTGTTATAAAGCGATAGCCAAAGATTTTGATGGCGACGGAGATTTGGACATTGCCACCATTTCATTTTTTGCTGACTATGAAAAGCAACCTGAGGAAGGTTTTGTTTATTTTGAAAATACCGGCAATCTCAATTTTAAACCTTACTCATTAAAAGGAACTGAAGTAGGACGTTGGCTTACAATGGATGCGGGCGATATTGATGGAGACGGCAAACCTGATCTTATTCTCGGAAATTTTTCAATAGGCCCGAGTATGATGAAACACAAAGTCGATTGGAAAAAGGCGCCTCCGTTTATAATTTTAAGGAATACAGGAAATAAAAATATCCGATAATTGTTGCTTTACTGCCTGCTATTTCTCCTTCAATAACTCTTTTATATCTTCATCTGCTTCCAAATTATTCATTTGACGCAAGATCCAGGGATAACGCGTAGCAACACGATGAGACATTGGATGAATCGTAAACAAAACCGGGTTGGGCAGGCATGAAGCGATCATCGCGGCTTCGCTGCGCGAAAGCTGATTGGCGTCTTTTTTAAAATAATGTTGCGCTGCTGCTTCCACACCAAAAACGCCAGGTCCTGTTTGCGCCACATTGAGGTACATTTCCAAAATTCTTTTCTTGCTCCAAAACGTCTCAATCATGAAGGTGAAATAGACTTCCAGGCCCTTTCTAAAATATCCGCCGTGTTGCCAGAGGAAAACATTTTTTGCAACCTGTTGACTGATCGTACTCGCTCCATGCAATGATTTGCTTTTCTGATTATGTTTTATGGCTTTTTGAATACTTTTAAAATCAAATCCGTTATGATCAGGAAACAATTGGTCTTCGCCAGCCATTACCGCCAGTTTGATATTTGATCCCATCTCATCATACTTAATATAATCGCGCTTCAAACCATTGCCGGTAATGAAACTGTCAAGCTGTGTAATAGTAATCGGTGGATTGACCCATTTGCAAAAAAGGATGTAGAGGATGGAAAGAAGAAATCCATATAAAATGATCTTTAAAAATGTGCGGCCAAGCCTCCTGAATAATCCTCGTCTTCTAAAGTAGGGCTTCTTGTTGTTCAAAAAAGGAAAGTTTTTCTATTTCAGTTTTATATAGCGCAATGTATATTTTTTTCCCAATTTCATTGACTTGTGGCCCGATTTTAAAAGTAAATATCCAATTCCGCCAAGAACAGCAGAACCAATAACAAGTGCAGGCCGCGCATAATACCGGGTGTTGGGTTTGGCGAAAATCCACGTTATTAAACCAGCAGTTGTAAGCAAAACACCACCACCGAAAAGTGTAGCACCAGACGCGCTCCAGTTGAAATTATGGTTGTCTTTTCCAATGGCAATAATATCTTTCCAACCTACTGCATAATGGTAGGCCGAAATGGTATCTAAAACATAAACGCCGAGATTAGGTGCATAAACATGACGAACATCATATTGAACGAGAAAAACAGAATCTCTTTTAATTTCTGTGATCACTCCTTCGAAATAGCGGGAGGCAGTTGAAAAATCCATTTCGCTTCCGGGAAAAAAAGATTGAATGGTCCGGTTGTTCTTCTTAAGGATAAGCAGGTCATTTTGGGCGGCACAGCTGACGCTCACAAAAAGGGCAACGGATAATAAGACCAACAGCCGCATAAGATTTATAATTTTCTTACAAAAAACAAAACGCCAAGAAGTAAAACCGTTCCGAAAATTACAAGAATTAATCCTGATATTTTATTGATCAGCCGGATGTTTCTGACAGTTAATTTGCTGCGCAATTTGCCTGCCAAGGTCACCTTTGCCACATCTGCCGACATATTCAAAATCAATGCTGTGGCAAAGATAATGATGCGATCGCGGGTTGTGTGCGAAACAGCAATGGCAGTAGCTGCGGTGAGCCAAAAGGCAATCACTGCAGGATTCAAAGTATTCAACAAAAATCCTTGTAAAACTATTTTGGCATGGTCACTCGTTTTTAACACGCTCATGTCTTCATCAGGATGAATGTGGACTTTCTTAAAGAAAATATAGAATAGGCCCATCGCCATCAAAAAAACGCTTCCGGCAATTCCTATCTGGATCTTAAAATCGAGCAGCGTTGTAACAAGTTCTGAAAACAAATTACTAAGCACAACAAGTAAAAGATCGCTTACCCAAACGCCTATAACAAAACTAAAACCACCGCCGTGTCCGTTGTTGATGCTTTGTTTGATAATGGTGAAAATCACAGGCCCCACAGATATTACAAGCAATAATCCCATTGCTAATCCCTTGAGTATTGCTTCAATAACATCAACCATTTATAAAGGAGGAATTTTAAATTTGATGAGGAAATAAGAAACCGGTAAAATAAAAATAACGATTTAAAGTTGCTTTACCGGAGATATACTCACACTTTAGCCTCTTTGAGGAATTTCTTCCATTCGTCGAGCATTTTACCTTTTAAAACACGTGGAAATTTATGTTGGCCGCCGACTTTGCCTTTTAACCGCATAAAACTCATAAAAGTTTCTTCACTCAAAACATCTACAATAATTTCTTTCAAAGCATGATTTCTTTCTACCTCGTAATCATCGTTTAATTCTTTTAATTTTTTATCCAGCAGAAACTTTAAGGTTTCTGAATTTACTTTATCATCTGTTCCGATAAACCAATGATGTGCAAAAAAATCGCCATAAGGAATACCGGCGACGGTGAATTCACTTATCGCAATATTCAATTCTTCGCTCACCAGGTTTATCGCCTTGTTCATGTTGTCAACACTCAAATGCTCCCCTACGAGGCTGAGGAAATGTTTGGTTCTTCCCGTGATCACAATCTCCGATTTATCAACATCTACAAACTGAACAGTATCACCAATCAGGTAACGCCACGTGCCCGCATTGGTACTGATCAATATGGCGTAATTCTTTCCTTTTTCTACCTCATGCACCATCAGCGTTTCTGGATTTTCAACCATGTTGCCATCAATATCAAAATTGTTTTGGTCGAATGGCACAAACTCAAAAAAGATATTGTTGTTCGTGGCTAATTTCATTCCTTTTGCATTTTGCCGGTTTTGATAAGCAAGAAATCCTTCACTGGCAAGATAAGTTTCAATGTAAGTTATCGGCTTGCCCAATAATTTATTGAATCCTTTTTTGTACGGTTCGAGGGCTACACCTCCATGAACATAAAAGGCAAGGTTTGGCCAGATTTCATGAATATTATTGAGTTTGTAGCGTTCTATAACTTTCTCAACACACAACTGAACCCATGCGGGAACGCCCACTAAAAAGGCAATATCCCATTCGGGCGCTTTTTCAACAATTTCCTCAAGTTTTTGCGACCAGTCTGAAACTTTTGCAATTTTTCTTCCCGGTTTATACATTCCCTGGAACCAAAATGGAATATTCTTGGCCTGTATGCCGCTCAGATCGCCGGCATAATAAGTAGCTGCTTTTTGTAAATGAGTACTTCCTCCCAGCATAAGCCATCCTTTGCCAACGTACTTTTTGGGAACATTGTTGTAAGAAGCAAGGCTTATGAGTTGCTTAAAGCTGGTTAGAGTATTCGCCCTGATTAATTCTTTCGTGATCGGGATGTATTTGCTTGCTGCTTCGCTGGTGCCGCTGCTTAAGGCAAAGAATTTAATGGCGCCCGGCCAACAAACATCTGGTTTGCCTTCCTGCGCTTTGCACCACCATTCTTTATAAATTTTTTCATAAGTAAATGTGGGCACCACTTGCTGGAAATTTCTTGCAGGATGTTTGCTTAAAAGGATTTGATCGAAAAGGTATTTTTGTCCAAATTCAGTGAACCTGGCTCTTTTTAAAAGCTTTTGTAAGACTTTGAATTGTTGTCTCTTGGTAGAACTTACAGGAATGCGCAATGCCCGGTAAAACGATTTAGGAAATTTGATATCGATAAATCCCATTCCTTAATAAGTTATTGACAAAAGCAAATTTAATAAATAGTTGAGCTTCACGGGGAACAAATATATAAATGGCTGCTTTGCCTGGGTGCTTTTATTTGGTTCAAAATAAGGCAAAATGCAACTGTCTTTCACGTTAATCCTTTGGCCGATTGTTTACGCCATACAATAACTACAATCAACCACCTGCTAAATAACAAAAAATAAGAACAAAAAAAGAAAGAAATTTATTTAGCGATCTAAAAATCTTTTTCATTACTCAATTTAGTCAATTATTCTTCAATAAATATAAGTGTGTGTAGTTTTTAATCAGGAGGTCCCTCGCATTTGTGAGGGATTTTTTTTGGGATTTGTGGAACCTTTTTTGCTGTAAATCTTTAATTTGTTTTCGGGTTGATAAACAGCAATAAAGGCGTAAAAGTTTTTTGTGATAAAAAAAATCATTTAATTTTAGCCATTAACACCTAAGATTTTTTATTTGAATATTTACGGCGTCTGATCTCCGGATGTTGGATTCAATTTCGTAAAAAAAGCACTTCTAAATGTATAATCACATCTGGAAAAAATATTTACCTGTTGTTAGGATATTAATGAAAAAATCAGTTTCCGAAGATGACCAGGTCCTCGATCTGAATCGTATTGACTTCGAAAGAGCCGGCACGGGCAGAAAAGCCGGCTACAAATTTAAAATCCATTTTGCCGGAGGAAAAGTGGGAAATGTGATCAGCGGCTCAACATTAGCAATGCATCTTGCGCAGGTAATACTTGAAGATGATGCTGCCCAGCAAATCATTAATGAACACAATTTTGAAGTAAGCCTTAATACCAAGTTTCAACTTACTATCAGGAATGTTGAGTAATTCCCGGAAGTAAACTGATAAAAGAAACGAAATTTTTTTCTACCAAAATTGCCTCGGGAAAATTCAACTGGCTACCTGGTGCAGAATATTCTGATCCTTTGAAGGCAATAACGAATTTCCCATTAAAAATTCATCAACTTTTCTTGCGCATTCCCTTCCTTCTGAGATCGCCCAAACAACCAAAGATTGTCCACGGCGCATATCACCCGCGGCGAATATCCTGGAAATATTGGTTTTGAATTCTTTTTCTGATGCTTTGATATTTCCTCTTTCATCCAATTCAAGATCGAGCTGGTTCAACAATCCTTCATGCTGTGGATGAACGAAACCCATTGCGAGCAAAGCCAGTTCACACGGAATTTCTGTTTCAGATCCTGCAATCTCGACAAATTGGGCAGGTTTGTTTTCTTCTGTAAATTTCCATTCGAGATCAACAATTTTCAGGGCTTTTAAATTTCCATTTTTGTCACCAATAAATTCTTTAGTAGCAATCGCCCAATGTCTTTTTCCACCTTCCTCATGGGAACTCGTGGTTTTTAAGATCATAGGATAAGTTGGCCAAGGCATGAAAGGTGTCCGGCTTCCCGGTGGTTTGGGCATTAATTCAAATTGGGTAACAGAAGCGGCTTTTTGCCGGTTAGAAGTCCCGACACAATCACTTCCAGTATCTCCACCTCCTATAACCACTACGTTTTTCCCGTTGGCAAGGATATCCTCCTCTTTAACTTCTTTGTGTGCTACCCTTTTGTTTTGTTGTTTGAGAAAATCCATTGCAAAATGAATTCCTTTTAATTCCCGTCCGGGGATATTTAGGTCTCTTGGAATCGTTGAACCGCCTGCCAAAATGATTGCATGATATTCTCTCAAAAGATCATTGATACTAATTGTGACACCAACATTGGCGTTGCATTTTATTTCCACTCCTTCTTCTTTCATAAGATTGATCCTTCTTTCGACTACCCATTTTTCGAGTTTAAAATCAGGAATTCCATACCGCAACAATCCTCCGGGTTGGTCATCTCTTTCAAAAATGGTAACCGTATGGCCGGCTGAATTTAATTGCGCAGCAGCAGCTAATCCTGCCGGTCCGGAGCCAATAACAGCGACTTTTTTTCCTGTTCTTACTGCAGGCACTTTGGCTTTTACCAACCCTTTTTCAAAAGCAATCTCAATAATATGTTTTTCAATTTCTTCTATCGTTACCGCTGGTTGATTGATGCCTAAAACGCAGGCTGATTCGCAAGGTGCAGGACAAATACGACCGGTAAATTCAGGAAAATTATTGGTTGATGTGAGTACCAGGTAAGCTTCTTCCCAGTTTTTACGATACACTGCATCATTGAAATCAGGAATCAGGTTTCCTAACGGACAACCGTCATGACAAAAAGGGGTGCCGCAATCCATGCAGCGTGCCGATTGCTCGTTTAATTTTTCATCAGAAAACAATTCTTCAAATTCTTTGAAATCTTTAACCCTTTTTTCAGGTGGCCTTTTTTTGGGTAGTTCTCTTGAAAATTCTAAAAAGCCTGTTACTTTCCCCATTCCAGTATATTTTTCTTGTTATTTTATTTATTAATGTTTACTTCCTGCTCTGCTCTTTTTGACAGCAAAACTTTCTTATAATCTTTAGGAAATACTTTTACAAACGATTTCAATTGGTTTTCAAAATCATTTAAAATGAATTTGGCTACGGAGCTTCCGGTCAGGTTGTATTGTTTGGTAATCATTTCGTGAAGGAATTTTTCATCCTCCTCTTCCAGTTCATCAAGGTCCACCATTTCCTTGTTGCAAAGTGCATCAAAATTGTGATGGATGTCGTAAACGTAAGCAATGCCACCACTCATTCCCGCAGCAAAATTTCTTCCTGTCGGACCGAGAATAACTGCATTTCCACCAGTCATATATTCACAACCATGATCACCTACGCCTTCAACAACTACACTTGCTCCTGAATTGCGCACGCAAAAACGTTCGCCTGCTTTTCCGCGAATAAATGCTTCTCCTGAAGTGGCTCCGTAAAAAGCCACATTACCAATGATGATATTTTCCTCGGGTACAAATCCAGCATCTTTGGAAGGATAAATGATCAGTTTGGCTCCGCTCAATCCTTTGCCAAAATAATCATTCGCATCGCCTTCCAGTTCCATCGTTACGCCATGGGTATTAAAAGCGGCGAAACTTTGTCCGGCAGTTCCGGTGAATTTGAAATGAATGGTGTCGTCGGGCAATCCTGCACCTTTGTACTTTTTAGAGATTTCATTCGATAAAAGCGTTCCCGTAGTTCTGTCAGTATTGATTATGTTGAATGAACCTTTTACTTTTTTCCTGGTGTCTATGGCAGGCTGAGCAATCTTCAACAATTCCCAATCCAAAATGCCGGTCAAACCATGATCCTGCTCTTCTGATTTATAAAGACCAACATATTTTGGAGCAGGCTCTTTGTACAAGATGGGAGACAAATCCAATTTACTGAATTTCCAATGATGAACATTTTCTCTTTTTTCAAGAAAATCTGCCTGTCCCACCATTTCATCCACTGTTCTGAAACCCAATTCAGCCATTATTTCTCTCAGCTCCTGTGTCAAAAACTTAAAGAGGTTTACAACATGATCTGCATCTCCTGTAAAGCGCTTGCGCAATTCAGGGTCTTGAGTTGCAACACCTACCGGGCAAGTATTCAAATGGCATTTGCGCATCATGATGCAACCTTCAACAATTAAAGCGGCTGTCGCAACACCCCATTCTTCTGCACCAAGCAAGGTGGCGATGGCAATATCCCGGCCTGTCTTTAACTGCCCATCTGCCTGCACAACCACACGGCTGCGCAATTTATTTTTTACCAAAGTTTGATGAGTTTCAGCCAAACCTAATTCCCATGGCAAACCTGCATGTTTTATGGAGCTTATCGGCGAAGCACCTGTTCCTCCGTCATGGCCGGAAATCAGGATTACATCGGCTTTTGCTTTTGCAACCCCGGCGGCTATCGTTCCCACACCTGCTTTTGACACCAGTTTCACATTTATCCTTGCATTCCGGTTAGCATTTTTCAAATCAAAAATTAACTGTGCGAGATCTTCAATAGAATAAATATCGTGATGCGGCGGCGGCGATATCAAACCAACTCCTGGTGTCGCGTGCCTTACCTTCCCGATCCATTCATCTACTTTATAGCCAGGTAATTGTCCACCTTCACCTGGTTTTGCGCCTTGCGCCATTTTAATTTGCAGTTCATCTGCCTCACTTAAATACCAGCTGGTGACACCAAATCTTGCTGACGCGACTTGTTTGATAGCACTTCGCATGGAATCACCGTTGGGCAATTTTTCATAACGGATCTCATCTTCACCTCCTTCGCCTGTATTACTTTTTCCACCCAGTCTATTCATGGCAATCGCCAATACGGTATGAGCTTCCCAGGAAATACTTCCGAAAGACATGGCGCCCGTGGCGAATCTTTTGTAAATATTTTCAGCCGGTTCCACTTCTTCAATCGGGATGGAAGGCCTGTTCTTCCTGAAAGTGAATAGACTTCTTAAAGTAACCGCCTTTTCACTTTGATCGTTTACTGCCTTTGAATATTTCTTGAAGATCTTGTAATCGCCCATTCGGGTTGAATGCTGTAGCAAATGAATGGTTACCGGATTAAACAAGTGAAATTCACCTTTTCTACGCCACTTGTAAATCCCCCCAACGGTAAGGTTGTCAAGCGGAATTTCTTTCCTGCTGAAAGCGAATTTGTGTTTTACCAATGTTTCTTTCGCTATTTCATCAAGGCCCATTCCTTCAATGCGTGAAGTGGCTCCTATAAAATATTTGTCAATTACCGATTTATTGATACCAAGAATTTCAAATATCTGTGCTCCCTGGTAAGACTGGAAAGTGGAAATTCCCATTTTGGAAAACACTTTCAACAAACCGTCGTTAACAGCTTTCTTATAATTCTTTTTCAGTGCGTTTGAATCCAATTCATTTCCCAGTTTACCCTGGATCCTTAAATCCCGAATGGTAGAAAGCGCGAGATAAGGATTGATGGCCGTTGCACCAAAAGCAATAAGACATGCAAAATGATGAACTTCCCACACGTCACCGGCTTCAATGATCAAACCAACTTGCCCGCGTAAACCTTTTTTGATCAGATGATGATGTACAGCAGATGTGGCCAATAAAGACGGAATCGCAGCATGCTCAGAATCGATTGCCCTGTCACTTAATATCAAAACTTCGAAACCATCTTCCACCGCTTCTGCAGCATACCGGCATAGCCGCTCAATTCCACGTTGAAGTGAACCTGGTTTGCCATCAGCCATAAAATAAGTTTGCAAAGTATGCGCCTGGAAGATTCCCGTGTCAATACTTCTTATCTTTTCCAGTTCTGTATTGGAAAGTACCGGATGTCTCAAGGCAACCGTGTGACATGATAAAGGATCATCCTCTAGCAGGTTGCCGTTATTTCCTACAAAAGTAGCAAGCGACATCACGAGTCTTTCCCTGATTGGGTCGATAGGAGGATTCGTAACCTGCGCAAAAAGTTGTTTGAAATAACTGCTCAAATGTTGCGGTTCATCGCTTAACACAGCCAGCGGAACATCATTTCCCATAGAACCGATGGGCTCCTTACCGGTAAGCGCCATTGGTGAAATGATAAGATCCAGATCTTCTTTTGAATAGCCAAACGCTTTTTGGTATTTAAAGATCTGGTCGTGCTCCAAATGCGTGAACATTACGCGTGGCGCAGGCAATTCTTCCAAACGAATCTTGTATTTATTCAGCCATTCGGCATAAGGCTTCTGTGAACAAATCTTTTGTTTTATTTCTTCGTCGCTAATAATTCTTCCTTCTTCCAAATCCACTACAAACATTTTTCCCGGTTGAAGCCTTCCCTTTTCTTTGATGATCTTTGGATCAACCGGTAAGGCGCCGGTTTCTGATGCCATGATCACGCGATCATCAGTTGTGATGCAATATCTTGAAGGGCGCAAACCATTTCTATCAAGCGTGGCCCCAATTACTTTTCCATCCGTAAATGAGATGGAAGCGGGTCCGTCCCAAGGCTCCATGAAAGAAGCGTGGAATTCGTAAAATGCTTTTTTTACCGGATCCATTTGTTCGTTTCCGTCCCATGCTTCTGGAATCAGCATCATCATCACGTGTGGTAAAGAACGGCCGCACAAATGCAATAGTTCGATCATATTGTCGAGGCTCGCTGAGTCTGATTGTCCCTGGTCAACCACGGGCAACAACATTTCCATTTCTTCCTTGGAAAAAAATTGTGACACAAAACTCTTTTCACTGGTTCGAAGCCAGTTCAAATTTCCCTGCAGTGTATTGATCTCACCATTGTGCGCAATGTACCTGAAAGGTTGCGCCAGTTTCCATGAAGGGAAAGTGTTGGTAGCAAAACGGGAATGGATCAAACCAAAGGCAGAAACGATTTTTTTATTGCTGAGGTCAGGGAAATAGCCTCGCACTTGTGTACTAGTTAATTGACCTTTATAAATAATTGTTTTGTAAGAAAGTGAAGCTACATAAAACCCTATTGCATCTTTCTTAACCGTGTTATTGATCGTTTTTGTAGCGTAATTCCTTAATACAAAAAGCTTGCGTTCAAATTCATCAGGATTATTGATGTGATCGGGACAAGCGATAAAAACCTGTTCAATTTCAGGTTCAACAGAAAGCGCAGAAGCGCCAATATCTTCTGAATTGACCGGAACGCGTCGGTAACCCATCACTTCCAATCCCAAAGTCTCGGAACAACGGTTAAAAATGTCGCGGCATTCTTCGCGAAGACGGATGTCTTTTGGAAAGAACAGAACGCCAACGCCATATTTGCCATATGAAGGCAAATGGATACCCAATTTTAAACATTCATCGAAGAAGAATTCATGAGGCGTCTGGATTAAAATGCCTGCACCATCGCCTGTATTCATTTCACATCCGCAAGCACCACGATGTTCCATATTTTCGAGAATGGTTAGCGAGTCAGAAATGATCCGGTGACTTTTGTTGCTTTTGATATTGGCAACAAAGCCGATCCCACATGCATCATGTTCAAATTCCGGAGAGTATAAACCTTTATTTTCCATAATCTATTAATCCTTTTATTCAATACTTTTTTTGCCCATAACCAATTGGTCGAAACCCCTTAAATTTATTGCTTTTATTTCATATTTCGTTACAAGGCAAATGCTGCTGAAATTATCTTTAAAAACCTTTTAAATAAAATAAAATATAGTTCGATTCTACAATTGGCAACTTCTTTTCTTTGCGATCAAATCCTTTGTAATAAGGCTTTTCAGCTAAATGGAATTACAGTTTCCAACCGAATTTAAACCGTCTTTCACTTTTGATAGTTAACAGAAAAATAAGAATTGCGAATTTTTGTCCTTCCACTGACATTTATCTGCCATAAACAAAAAAATCCGGCCTTTGTGAAGCCGGATTCAAATCTTTTCAAAATATTTCCATTATCGATTGTCACGCTTCTACCTTTTGGGCTTTTTGCGACTTTTTTCGTTCGTCTTCGTTCAAAATCACCTTCCTCATCCTGATGTATTTAGGCGTCACCTCGATGCACTCGTCCTGTTGAATGTATTCCATGCATTCTTCCAAAGTCATCAAAGTTTTTGGAGCAATGCGCGTTGCATCGTCGGCGCCACTTGCACGGTGGTTGGTCAGCTTTTTAGCTTCTGTTGCATTCACTACCAAATCGCCCGGCTTGATGTGTTCAGCAATGATTTGTCCAACATAAACGTCTTCACCAGGGTCTACAAAAAACCTTCCGCGATCCTGCAATTTATCAATCGAATAAGCCGTGGTTTTTTCCTGGTTTTTGGAAATCAAAACGCCGTTGTTGCGGCCTGGAATAAATCCTTTCCATGGTTTGTATTCCAAAAAGCGGTGCGCCATAACTGCTTCACCTGCTGTATTGGTCAGCATTGCTGAACGCAAACCTATCAATCCTCTTGAAGGAATTTCAAACTCGAGATGCTGCATTTCACCTTTGCTTTCCATCACGGTCATTTCACCCTTGCGCTGTGTTACCAAATCGATCACTTTTCCACTGTATTCTGAAGGAACATCCACAACGAGGTTTTCATAAGGCTCGCATTTCTGACCATTAATTTCCTTGACAATTACCTGCGGCTGACCAATTGTAATTTCATACCCTTCACGGCGCATCGTTTCAACCAATATACTCAGATGCAGAATTCCGCGTCCGTAAACCATGAAACTGTCAGCGCTATCGGTTTCGCTCACGCGCAAAGCCAGGTTTTTTTCCAGTTCTTTTTCCAGCCTGTCTTTCAAATGGCGTGAAGTAACAAACTTTCCGTCTTTGCCATAAAACGGCGAATTGTTGATGCTGAACTGCATGTTCATCGTCGGCTCGTCCACACTGATGACCGGTAAAGCTTCGGGGTTTTCAAAATCGGCGAGCGTTTCACCAATATTAAATCCTTCAATTCCAACAACTGCACAAATATCTCCGGCCTTCACTTCTTCAACTTTTTTCTTGCCCAAACCTTCAAAAACATACAATTCTTTTACACGGCTCTTTGCAACAGATCCATCTAACTTCATTAATGAAAGTGGCTGGTTTTCCTTGATTGCACCTCTTGTCACTTTCCCGATGGCGATTCTTCCCAAAAATGAAGAATAATCCAACGAAGTGATTTGCATTTGCAACGTTCCTTCTCCTGAAGAAGGCTCAGGCACTTTTTCAAGGATCGTGTCGAGCAAGGGAAAAATATTATCAGTTGGTTCGAGTGAAGTATTCATCCAGCCTTGTTTGCTGGAACCATAAATAGTAGTAAAATCAAGTTGTTCTTCAGTAGCGTCCAGGTTAAAAAACAATTCAAAAACCGCATCATGCACTTCATCAGGACGGCAATTTGGTTTGTCAACTTTATTGATAACAACTATTGGTTTCAGACCTAATTGAAGTGCTTTTTGCAACACAAACCGTGTTTGCGGCATTGGTCCTTCAAAAGCGTCAACCAACAGGAGAACACCATCTGCCATTTTAAGAACCCGCTCTACTTCTCCGCCAAAGTCACTGTGGCCGGGTGTATCAATTACATTAATTTTTACACCTTTATAAGTGACTGAAATGTTTTTACTGAAAATGGTTATGCCGCGTTCTCTTTCGAGATCGTTGTTGTCCATGATCAATTCACCTGATTCCTGGTTTTCACGAAAAATATTCGTGCTGTGAATAATCTTATCCACGAGCGTGGTTTTTCCATGGTCAACGTGCGCGATAATTGCAATGTTTCTGATATTCATAATAATCTTTTCCTGGAGGGATTTTAGCCCCAAATTTTTTGAGGGTGCAAAGGTACGTCAATAAAGGTTCTGAGCAAGAGAGAAACAGAAAGTTAACATGCTTTAAAGTTTGTTTCCAATCGGTTGATGAACGAAGAATATTACATAACTTTTATTTTGTAAAAAGTGAATTATTGATTTTGTTTTGTTGCGGTCGGAAATTGCTTGTGTGTTGATTTTTACATCAATACAATTACATTTGAAAACCATTTTAATATTAAACGATCAATTTTCTTCTTTGAAGATGTGCTGCACCAATTTAGATCAGGAATAATAAGGTAAAGAGGCTCGATTAATAGGAGTAAACCAATAAAAAGCAGCATTTTTTATTTTGTGTTTTGCCGTTTGAAGAGGTGCTGCAATTTGTGCGATAAAAGGTATTTCTATTCCAGATTTAAATCCCTTCATACAAAACTCTAATAAAACTGGGTAATAAGGTTACATCTGCTTTGCCGGTCCGTAAGAGGCTTCGTGTGCTGCACCTGGCTGCTGTAATATTTTTTACTGTTTCCGGGGGTCCCTTTGGCCTGGAACCGTTAATGGGATATGCTGGCGCGCACGGAGCCTTGCTTCTTTTGATTATAACTCCTTTTTTGTGGGATGTTCCTGCAATTCTCACGGTTATGGAACTCAATGCTATGATGCCGGTTGAAGGTGGATATTACCAATGGGTGAAACGAACGCTAGGCCTTCGCTTCGGTTTTTATGAAGGCTGGTGGACGTGGCTTTATACTTTCGTAGATCTTGCAATTTATCCCGTACTATTTGTGGAATACGCTTCTTTTTTCTTTCCACAAATCAGTGCAGTTAAAATACCGGTTTGTTTGGCCATTATCTGGCTTGGCGCATTGCTCAATATTATGGGAATATCGCCCGTTGGTAAAACTTCCATTATGCTGAGTGTGTTGGTTATTGCGCCATTCGGTATTCTTTTTTTTATGGCTTTGAAAGATAGCGGCGGAGTTCCTTTGCCTTCACCTTCTCTCAAAGGCATTACTTTTCCTTCACTTGGGATGGCGCTTTACACTGTGATGTGGAACTTTTTTGGCTGGGATAACACAACCACTTATGCCGAGGAAGTGGACAAACCTGCAGCTACTTATTTAAAATCTACCGCTATTGCATTTATTACCGTTATCCTTGTTTATGTGATGGTGATGTATGCCACACTTCACTTTGGGATTGATGCGAAACTGTTGAACGACGAAGGCTTTCCGGCTTTGGGAACATTAGCCGGAGGACGCTGGCTGGGCGGCGCCTTATCCTTGGCAGGAATGGCTGGTGCACTTGGCTTGTATGCGGCGGTTTTACTTTCGGTTTCCAGAGTGCCGCAGGTGATGGCAGAAGATAAATTTCTTCCGGCAAGGGTGCACAAATTGCACAAGCGTTATAAGACACCTTATGTTTCAATTATTATTTGTGCTGTAGTGGTAAGCTTCATGATATTGTGGAGCTTTGAGCAGTTGATCGTTATAGACGTAACTCTATATGGAGGTGGTCTGTTCCTCGAGTTTATCACGCTGCTCAAATTGCGAATAAACGATCCTCAAAAGCACCGGCCATTTAAAATTCCTCTAAATCTTACCGGCCTCTGTATAATGATCATTATTCCTGTAATTGTTTTTGCAATTGCTGTTTCCGGAGCGTTTGCCACAGAAGGCGAAACGTTTGTTCCTGCTGTGTTTGCGGTCTCGGCTTTAGTAAGTGCAGAAGTTGCGTGGCAAATCATACGATTACGAAAAAAGATGAAGGAGAAATATGCTACGCAGTAAACAAATAAAAAATCAATTTTATTTTTCCAGTTGCAGTTGCATTCGTTTTACACGCTCTTCCAGTTTTTCGGAAGAAAGATCTTCGCGCATGCTATCAACTTTTATCGGAAAACAAAAAGGGGTGAGTCTTCGCGGATAGGTGATAATAATTTTGCCTTTTTGAATTCTTTCGAGCATGTCTCGAAGGCGTTGTTCTTCCATTTGTTGCTCCATCACTTCGTTGTAAGCCTGGCGCATCAAGAGATTATTAGGTTCATATTCTGAAAAGACATTAAACAGAAGCGAAGCAGAAGACTGAAGATGCCGTGCTTTTTTCTGTTCTCCGGGAAAACCCTGGAAGATCAATCCGCCGATTACTGCAATGTCCCTGAATTTTCTTTTTGCCATTTCGGCACTGTTAACACTTCGCTGGATGTCTTCAAATAAATTTTCGGGAGAAAAAAGCGTGTAAGCATTATCGTTATCTAAAGGAATTGGCTGATCGCTGAGCAATTCAAAACCATAATCGTTCATGGCAAAAGAAAAACTGATGGGCCGGATCAAACTCAGGCGATAGGCAAGAACCGCTGCCATGGCTTCATGCACCAATCTTCCTTCAAAAGGAAAAACAAACAAATGAAATCCGTCTTTCGTTTCGATTTGTTCAATCAGCAATTCGTTTTGTTTGGGAATGTGTGAAAGATAGTTTTGCAATTCAAAAAGAGGCTCCAATACAGCCAGCTCCGGCTCTTTTTTGATTCGGATTTTCTTATTGTTGATTTCCAGCCCCGCTTCGTCAAATTTCTTTCGAAGCATAAAACCCAAATTGGCTGAAAGCGGCATTCGTCCTCCCTGCCAGCTGGGTATCATTGATTTTTTTGCTGAAGATTTTCTCACAATGCAAGTCATGTCTTTGATCATTACAAATTCCAGCGTTCTGCCTGAAAGAGTAAACACATCGCCGGGCTTCATTCTTGCCACAAACCATTCTTCGATTACGCCCACATATCCGCCGCCCAAGAATTTTACTTTCAGGATTGGATCGCTGACAATCGTTCCAATATGCATTCTATGGCGCATGGCAATTCTGCGACTGTTTATTTTATACAAACCGTCGACAACTTCCATTTTTTTATAATCGTCATATTGTTGCAGCGCAACACCACCAGCTGTTACAAATTGTAGAATTTGCAGCCATTCATCGTCTGTAATTTCGCGATAACAATAAGTAGATCTGATTTGGTCCAAAACATTTGCAGGATAAAAACCATCTGAAATAGCGAGCGTGCTTAAGTATTGAATGAGCACATCGTAACATGAAATTCTTGGTTCCCGGTTTTCGATTAAATTAATGTCTATGGAGTCTTTCAGTGCCGCAGCTTCCACCAGCTCAAGAGAATGTGTTGGTAAAAAATAGATTTTACTTACCTCGCCCGGCCGGTGTCCACTTCTTCCTGCTCTTTGTAAAAAACGCGCAACACCTTTGGGCGAACCCACTTGTATTACGGTTTCAACCGGCCTGAAATCCACTCCGAGATCCAGGCTTGCCGTACAAACGACGGCTTTCAAATTTCCTGTATGCAAATTTTCTTCTACCCAAAACCTGAGCGCCTGGTCGATGCTTCCATGATGCAGGGCGATAGCTCCCGCCAGATCCGGACAAGTTCTAAGCAAAGCCTGGTACCACATCTCGCTCATGCCGCGCGTGTTGATGAAGATTAATGTGGTCCTGCTTTCGAGAATGATGGGAATCACTTTATCAACCAGTTTTATTCCCAAATGCCCCGCCCACGGATAATTTTCAATCTCATCAGGAAAGATCGATTCTACTTTTATCGGCTTATCAATTTTTGCAGTAACGGTTACAAAATCTTTTTCCTGCAAGCCAATCTGTGAAAGTGGTGAAAGTAAAACTTCGCGCGCCTGGTCTAAATTTCCAATCGTTGCACTGATGCCCCATACTGAAAGAGCAGAAGAAAAATTTCGATTTTTTGTTGGTTTACTGTTGTTGCTTTTTAAACTTATAATTATCGACAAGGCCAGCTCTACCTGCACACCTCTCTTGCTTCCGAGAAGTTCATGCCATTCATCAACCGCAATTATTTGAAGCGTTTTAAAAACATCCGGGTAATTTTTTTGTGCAAGCAACAAATGCAAGCTTTCCGGCGTGATGATGAGCACTTCGGGAACATTTCTTTTTTGTTTGGCTCTTTCGGCAATGGTCGTATCGCCATTGCGAATGCCGACTTGCCAGTTCATGCCGAGTTCTGCAATTACTTCTTCCATCGCTCTCCCGATGTCTTTTGCGAGTGCACGCAAAGGTGTTATCCACAAAAGCTGAAGTCCGTTTTTATTTTTGGTTTGATAGCTTTCCGGATTCTCATTTATAAAATTGATAACGGCGCCCAAAAAAACCGAAAATGTTTTTCCGCAGCCTGTTGGCGCATTTACCAATCCTGATTTTCTATTAACAATATGCTGCCACGTTTCTTCCTGGAAAGCAAACGGAATAAATTCTTTTTCAGCCAGCCACTGATGAATTATTTTAAAACCGGGTGTGTTTTTTAATTTCATTTTGTGTGTCACGAATTTCACGAATTAAATCGAATGGCTGTTCAATTTTTGATATCTTTAAAACTCTAATAATTCAATCAAAATGGAAACATTTGTCGCGCTTTTAAGGGGGATTAACCTCGGAGGACATAACATTCTTCCCATGGCTGAATTAAAAGCGCTTTGCGAAGACGCCGGTTTTAAAAAGGTGCGCACTTACATCCAAAGCGGGAACGTGATTTTTGAGACCAGAGTTTCGGAAGAGAAGGCTGTGATAAAACTTCAAAATGCTTTGAGATCAAAACTGACAAATCCAATTTCTGTAATGATCCGAACCATCGAAGAACTGCAAATAATTATTGAAAAAAATCCTTTTCCTTCGGCAAAACCTTCGCAGGTGGGTGTTTTGTTTTTGGAGCAAACTGTTGACAAATCTATAGTACAGGAATTTTCAAAAATTGAAACAGAAGAAATCGTTGCCGGCAAGCGGGAAATTTATATCCATTATCCAAATGGCATGGGAAAGTCAAAATTAAAGTTTCCAAAAAGTGCAAAGGACGGGACAGTGCGCAATATTAATACGGTAAAAAAATTGGCGGAGTTGGGAAAGAAAAATGAAAGTGAGTAGAAAGCTTTTTATTTTCCATAAACCTCCAACATCTCTTTCAAATCATCCAGCGTATTAATCTCATCTACTTTTTTGTCTTTCCGCCAGCGGTTCATTCTTGGAAAACGTAAAGCCACACCGCTTTTGTGGCGGTTACTCGCGGCAATTCCTTCAAAGGCAATTTCAAAAACGAGTTCCGGTTTTACCGTACGCACCGGGCCGAATTTTTCAATGGAATTTCTTTTTACAAAATTATCTATCTGCGCAAATTCTTTATCCGTAAGGCCTGAGTAGGCTTTGGTAAAAGTTACCAATTGATCGCCATCTCTAACCGCAAACGTATAATCGGTATAAAGATTGCTTCTTCGTCCGCTTCCCTTTTGTGCATAAACCAACACACAATCGATCACCAGCGGATCAACTTTCCATTTCCACCAATCGCCGCGCTTGCGGCCGACTTTGTAAACGGAATCTTTCCGCTTCAGCATGATTCCTTCGCTGTTCATCTCACGAGATTTTTCTCTTAAAGCCGTTAACTCTTCCCAGTTTTGAAAATCAATTACCGGCGAAATTTGGATCGCATAATTTTCTATTGGTCGAACAATTGCTTCCAGTTTTTTTCTTCTTTCCCGTAAAGATTTTTCGCGCCAGTCTTCGTAATTGTATTCAAGCAAATCATAAACGAAAAAACTTATCGGCGCTTCCTGCAATTGTTTTTTAGAAATATTTTTTCTGCCGATGCGCGTTTGCAAAACCGCAAACGGCAATGGTTTGCCGTCAACAGAAGGAATAATTTCTCCGTCAAAAACCACGCCGTCAGGCAGCAAATCTTTTAAAATAAAATACTCGGGAAATTTGTCAGTCATCAATTCTTCGCCACGGCTCCAAACAAAAAGTTCATTATTTCTTTTGATTAGCTGCCCGCGAATGCCGTCCCATTTCCATTCAGCCTGCCACTCTTCTGTATTTCCCAAAACTTCAACTTTATCATCAATTGCATAAGCGAGGTAGAAGGGATAAGGTTTTGAAAAATCAGAAACGGAAGAAGTTTCGCTGAGCAATTCTGAAAAAGAAGTGGTAACCGGGTCCCACTTTCCACTGATGCGATGCGCAATCACCGAAGCAGAAACATGCACGACTTTGGTCAGCGCATTTACAATCGTTTTTTGCGAAACGCCGATGCGAAAACTGCCGGTGATGAGTTTGTTGAACACAAATTTTTCATCGCGATTAAGCGTTTGCCACGTTTCGATGATAAACTTCTTTTTAATGCTTTCATCTTCCTTTTCGAGCGCGATAAATTTTTCCAAATAAAAAGAAAGACTTTTTGTTGCTTCACTGTCGTTTTTCGTTTCGGGAAGCAATAGCGCGAGTGTTTCCGCAAGATCGCCCACTGTGGCCTGGCATTCGTCAAACAACCAATCGGGAAGGTTGGTAATTTCTGCGCACCACTGTCGCATTAATTTAAAACTTACCATCCGCCGCGGCCTTCGGCCGCTGAAAATCGCAATTACCCAAACTTTATCTTCATCCGGCGCGGTAGCAAAATAATTTACAAGGCTTTGCAACTTGTCGTTGGTTTTGGTAGAAGTGCTCAACTCCGCCACCAGTTCCGCAAACAACTCGATGCCCGGCTTCTTCATCAGCGGTAAAGCGGTTTCATTGCCTGTTATGGAAACTTCTTCTTTCATCTTTTACGATTGCTCTTTTTCCAGTTC